>LJNT01000122.1 GCA_001314685.1 Rhodobacteraceae bacterium HLUCCA09 | reverse complement strand
CCGACATCGAGGCCGGCGACGGCATCGACGTGGTCCGCCTCGAGGCGCACGTGACCGAGCCGGTCCACGCCGCGCAGCATCGCGGCCAGCTCGCGGTGAGCGACGCGGTGCGGCGGGGCGGAGCGGGCCCGGAGGCCGGAACGGCGCTCGACGACCTTGTGGGGCGGCTCGGCGCGCGGGTCGGCGAGTCGGCGGTGCTGCGCCTCCATCCCGGAGACAGCCACATCCCCGAGAAGACGACCCAGGTGCAGGGCGCGGCCTGGTCGGAGCCTGCACGCGGCTGGCTGGTGCCCGCCCCGGTGCCCCGACCGCTCGCCATCTTCCGCCCCGAGCCTTTGCACCCCGAGCCTTTGCACCCCGGGCCTTTGCACCCCGGGCCCGTGCACGCAGCGTCGGTGCATGCCGACCCCGACGCCGCTCCCGCCGCTCTCCCCGAGGCCGCCCCCGAAGCGACACCGTCGATCCGCCCCGCGTGCCCGCCCGCGCGGTTCCGCTGGCGGCGGCGGCGCTTCGAGACGGTGGCGGCCACCGGGCCCGAGCGGATCGCGCCCGAATGGTGGCTCGACGATCCCGACTGGCGGACGGGCGTGCGCGACTACTGGCAGGTAGAGGTGGCGGGCGGCGAGCGGCTCTGGCTCTACTACGCCCACGGCGCCGCTCTCTCGGCCGGCTGGTTCTGCCACGGGCGGTTCGCCTGAGTCGCCCTGCCCCCACGCCGTCGCCGACCCACCCATGACGGGTCCGGGGCGCGCGATCCGCTGAAAGAGCGCCCGCGCCCTGCTTCTTTCTGTTGCAAATACGCAGCTTCCCCCGGCAGCCGCGCGCTCCCCCGTGCGGTCGGACGCCCGCGCATTTCACGGGCGCCGCGGGTGGCGCGCGCAGGCGCGGGCTGCCGGGCGGGGGGGGCGATGCCGCAGGCGAGGTCCGCGCGTCCCGGCGCGGGGCGCCTCAGTTTGCCGCCTCGACGACCCCCACGATGGGGCCGAGCGGCCAGCCGGCATCGGCGCGGCCGATCGCCGGCGCGTAGAGGCGCGAGACCTTGCCGTCGAGGTAGAGCGCGTTCGGCACGCCAAGGCCGTCGCGGAACAGCCGGCCGAAGGCGTGGAAGTTGACCCGCTCGTCGGAGATGGCGAAATGCACCGTCACCCCGTCGGCCGCTACGCCGACGCCATTACGGATGTGCATGCTGTCGGACGCGGGCAGGAACCGCGGGTGCAGCGCGCCGCCGATCACCAGCATCGGGCCAGACTGGGTGGCGAAGCGGCACGCGGGCCGGCGGGTGGCGTAGTCGGTCGTTTCGATCACCGCCGCGCGGCCGTCGCCCCAGCAGAACACGCCGTTGGGCAAAAGGCCGAAATTGCCCGGCCCGTCACCCTCGATCAGCGGCACCCGTTCGACCCCGTTCTCGACGTAGTGACCCACCGGAGCGCGGTCGTCGTGATACATGCCCCCGTTCGTCGCGAAGGCCAGCCGCAGCCCCTCCTGCCGCAGCGCCCGGTCGATGGCGGTGAACGAGCCGTAGAGCGCGCCGGTCGCGTCGCTGTGCCAGAGGCGGATGTCGTCGGCGTCGGCGCGGTAGCTGCACACGGTGTAGGAGGCGCCGTCGTGCTCCATCGGACGGCAGGCGGGATCGGCGTCGGCCGCTACGGCCGCGCCCCCGGCAAGGGCTGCGAGGGCAAGGACGAGGGATCGGCGCATCCGGCTACTCGTCGTCGGGCGCCTCGCCCGCATGGGGGGCGAGGTCGCGAGCCACCTTGTCCTGCGAGAACAGGCGGCGCGTCTCGTCCATCCTGTCGAACGTGTCGTCGATGCGGAAGCGCAGATCGGGCGCGTATTTCAGCGTCAGCTGCTTGGAGACGAGCCGGCGCAGCTCGGAGTTGTTGCGTTTCAGCGCGGCGAGCATCTCGTCGGCGCCCTGGCCGCCCAGCGGCAGCACGAACACCGTCGCGTGCTTGAGGTCGGGCGAGAGGCGCACCTCGCCCACGGTGATCGAGACTCGCGACAGGTCGGGGTCGTGCACCTCGCCGCGAGCGAGCACGTCGGAGAGCGTCCGGCGGACGAGTTCTCCGACCCGGAGCTGCCGTTGCGACGGGCCGGGGCCGGAGTGATGCGCGTTGCGTGCCATGTGGCTCACCTAGGGCGGGCCGCGCCCTCGCGCAAGCGGCGCCGTTTGCAGCCCATCCGCGACCGGCGTAGAGGGGGGAAACGGGAGCGGGAGGGCGCACATGTCCGAGATGCCGAGGATCGTGGTCGCGGGGGCGTCGGGCCGGATGGGGCGAATGCTCCTGCACGAGATCGCGGGCCGAGACGACATGGAGCTCTCGGCCGCCCTCGAGCGGCCGGGCCACGACTGGTTGGGCGAGGATGCCGGGGTGGCGATGGGCGCGGCTCCCCTTGGCGTGCGCGTCACGGACGACCCCTGGGAAGCGCTGGCCAGGGCGCAGGGCGTGGTCGACTTCACCGCGCCGGAGGCGAGCTGCGAGCTTGCCGGGATCGCCGCGCAGGCCCGCGCGGTGCACGTGATCGGGACGACGGGCTTCACCGACGACCATCTCGCGCAGATCGACGCGGCGGCGCGGCACGCGGTGATCGTGCGGGCCGGCAACATGAGTCTCGGCGTCAACCTGCTGCTCGCGCTGACGCGGCAGGTGGCCGCCGCGCTCGGCCCCGAGTTCGACGTCGAGGTGATCGAGGCGCATCACCGCCACAAGGTCGACGCGCCCTCGGGCACCGCGCTGATGCTGGGAGAGGCCGCGGCCGAAGGGCGGGGCGTGGCCCTGACGGATGTCTACGAGGCCGCGCGCGACGGCATCACCGGCAGGCGCGAGCCGGGGCGCATCGGCTTTTCCGCGATCCGGGGCGGCGACATCGTGGGCGAGCACGACGTGCTCTTCGCCGCTCCGGGAGAGCGGATCGTGCTGCGCCACGTCGCCTCCGACCGGGCGCTCTTCGCCCGCGGCGCCCTGCGGGCGGTGCTCTGGGGGCAGGGCCGCTCGCCCGGCCACTATGCCATGACCGACGTGCTCGGGCTCTGACGGCGGCAGCGGCCGACCGCCACGCGGTCACATTCCCGTGAGGAGGCGGCTGCCGGAAATCCATTCCCCGGGAGCTCTGCGTTGAAATGCCGCGAACCCGGGAGACGACCATGCCTGCCAAGACTTCGATAGCGGTGCTTGCCGCCACAGCAATTGCCATGTTCGCCGCGGAGGCGAGCGCGGACTCCTTCGAGCTGATACGCGACCGCTCCGAGTTTCTCAGCCTTGTCGACGGCCGCACTCTGAAGCATCCCGGCGTGAGCCTGCGGGTCACGCCCGATGGCGGGATCAGGGGCAAGGGCCTTGGCGTCGACGTGACGGGCGACTGGCGCTGGCAAGGCGACTTCTTCTGCCGCGACCTCTCCTGGGGCGATCGCGACATCGGCTACAACTGTCAGGCCGTGCTGCGCAACGGCTCCACCCTGCGCTTCGTCGCCGACCAGGGGCAGGGCCGGGTGGCCGACTTCCGTCTGCGCTGACCGCGCGCCGAGACGCCTCAGAAATCGCTCGCGATCCCCTTGCGCTCCCAGTCGCCGTAGCGCGCGGGCTCGGGGCCGTCGCGACCGCCGAGTTCCTTGGGCATTCCGACCGCACGGGCATCGATGTCCTTGCGCCGCGCTTCCGCCTCGGCGAGCGCGCGCTTCGCGGCCTCGGGCAGGGCGCCGCGCTCCTCACTGTTCCTGCCGGTCTCATGCGTGTCGCTCATCGGGGTCTCCCGCGCTTGTCGGACTGTCACGCCTGATATACGCGCGCCGCGAGTGCCGGCAATGTGGCCGGCGCCCCAGCGGGGAGAGAGACGATCGCCGAGGATGCGCGCGCCCTGGCCCTTCGCCTGCTGACCGGCGTGCTGGAGCGGGGACGGACGCTGGCCGAGCAGGAGGACGCGCCGCCCTTCGACGCGGCCGCCCCGGCCGAGCGGGCGCGTGCCGGCCGCCTCGCCCGCGCCACGCTGCGCAAGCTTGGGCAGGCCGATGCGGTGCTCGCGCCGCTCCTGCGCCGCCCGCCGCGCGCCGACATCCGCACCGTGCTGCGCCTCGGCACCGTCGAGATGCTGGAGGCGGGGGCCGCGCCCCACGGCGTCGTCAACGCCTGCGTCGAGCTGGCCCGTCTGCGGCAGGCGCGCGCCGCCGGAATGGTCAACGCGATCCTGCGCCGGGTGGCCGAGACGGAGCGGGAGGTGTGGGTCGCGCTGCCGCCGCGGCGGCTGCCGGGCTGGCTGCGCGGTCGGCTCTCGTCGGCTTACG
The DNA here is from genome assembly GCA_001314685.1 of Rhodobacteraceae bacterium HLUCCA09. Classification (GTDB taxonomy): domain Bacteria; phylum Pseudomonadota; class Alphaproteobacteria; order Rhodobacterales; family Rhodobacteraceae; genus HLUCCA09. Next base: position 3,739 of record LJNT01000122.1, on the reverse strand, counting down.
GCAACGCGCGGGCGACGCGGATCGAGGCGGTATGCTCAGCGCCCGCGCCGCTCGACCTCACCCTGCGCGACAACCGCCGCGACTGGGTCGAGCGGCTGGAAGCCGAGGTCCTGCCGACAGGCACGCTCCGGCGGCGCGCGGGCGGGCAGGTCTCGGCCTTGCCGGGATACGCCGAGGGGGCGTGGTGGGTGCAGGACGCGGCCGCGGCGCTGCCGGCGCGCGCTCTCGCGCCGCCGCCCGGTGAGCGCGTTCTCGACCTCTGCGCGGCGCCGGGCGGCAAGACGCTGCAACTGGCCGCCACGGGTGCCGAGGTCACCGCCCTCGACGTGTCCGACGCGCGGCTCGGCCGGCTGCGGGACAACCTTGCGCGCACGGGCCTCGCCGCGCAGATCGTCACGGCCGATGCGCTGGAATGGGCGCCAAAGGCGCCCTTCGACGCGATCCTGCTCGACGCGCCCTGCAGCGCAACGGGCACGCTGCGCCGCCACCCCGACCTGCCCTTCGTCCGCACGCCGGAGGAGATCAAGACGCTCGCCACGATACAGTCCGCCCTGCTCGACCGTGCGACGGGCTGGCTGCGGCCGGGAGGGCGGCTCGTCTTCTGTACCTGTTCGCTCCTGCCCGAGGAGGGCGAAGCGGTCGTTGCCGCCGCCCTGGCCCGCCACCCGGGCCTCGCGCCCGACCCCGCCGCGCTCGAGTCCATGCCGGGGCTAGAGGCGGTGTGGGATGCCGGCCCGGGCGCCCTGCGCATCACCCCCGAGACGTGGGAGGACCGTGGCGGGCTCGACGGCTTCTACATCGCGGCGTTGCGCCGCGCGCCCTGAGGCGCGCCGGCCCGGGCGGGCGCCGGAAACGGCCTTCGAAGGCCGTTGACCCAAGCCGCGTCGACGCGGCTTGTCACGCGGCTTCGAAGCCGCGTATCCACGGCGTTTCGAAACGCCGTGCCACGAGTTCGCCGCCCTGCGCCGTGCAGCCCCGCCACGCCCCGACCAGGCTCGGGATCCGGACCGCCCAGCCGTCGTGACAGCGCCGGCCGGCTCGCCTAGCCTCGCGCGGCGGCTGAGAGGAGCGAGCGGCGGAATGGCGGCGACGAGGACGCAGGCGGCTTGGAGCGAGGCGGACGGCGCGTGGAACCGGCTGCACGCGCGTCTGGCCGGCCGGGGTCGCGGCGCGACCGGCTTCGTTTCGCAGCCAGAGCCGCGCAGCTTCGGTTCGGTGGCGCGGGGGCGGCAGCTCGTCGCCGGAAACTTCCTGTTCTCGGGCTTCCTGATCGAGGCGCCGGGTACGCCGCTGTGGGATCTGCCGGTTCCCGCCCCGCGCTTCGAGCAGGACCTGCACGGGTTTCTCTGGCTCGACGATCTCGCCGCGCTCGGCACCGCAGAGGCCCGCGCCAGGGCAAAGGAGTGGCTGCAGGGCTGGATCGTGCGCTACGGCACCGGCCGCGGCCGGGGCTGGACGCCCGACCTGACGGGCCGGCGCCTGATCCGCTGGATCAACCACGCCCTTCTGGTCCTGCATGCGCGCGACCGGGCGGCGTCGGACGCCTATTTCGCCGCGCTCGGCCGGCAGGCCGCCTATCTCGCGCGGCGCTGGCGGGCCGCCTCGGCCCGGCCTGCCGCGCTTCGAGGCGCTCTGCGGACTGGTCTACGCGGGCCTCTCGCTCACCGGGCTCGAGGCGCGGCTCGAGCCCGCGCTCATCGCGCTCGACGCGGAGTGCGACCGCGAGATCGACGAGGCGGGCGGCATCGCCTCCCGCAACCCTGAGCAGCTGATGGAGGTGTTCACGCTGCTGAGCTGGGTCGCCGAGGCGCTGCATGGCATGGGTCGGGGGCCCCGACCGCCGCTCGCCGGTGCGCTGGAGCGGATGGCGCCGACCCTGCGCGCCCTGCGCCATGCCGATGGGGGGCTGGCCCGCTTCCACGGCGGCGGGCGGGGCGCAGAGGGGCGGCTCGACCAGGCGCTCGCGGCCTCCGGCATCCGCGGCGGCGCGCGGAGGGAGGGTCTGGCCATGGGCTTCGCCCGCCTCGCCGCGGCGCGCACCACCGTCATCGTCGATGCCGCCGTGCCGCCGGGGGGGGCGGCCTCGCGCAACGCGCACGCCTCCACGCTCGCCTTCGAGCTTACCTCGGGCCGGCGGCCGGTGATCGTCAATTGCGGCTCGGGCGCGATCTTCGGCGAGACGTGGCGGCGCGCAGGGCGTGCGACGGCCAGCCACTCGACACTGGCCATAGACGGAACATCGTCGTCGCGGCTCGCGCTCTCGGCACTCAACCGGGGCCGCGGCGCGGGGGAGGTGGAGGTGCTCGAGGACGTCCCCCGCGACGTGCGCGCCCAGGCCACCCGGAACGCCCGCGGCCAGCACCTGATGGTGGGACACGACGGCTACGTGCCCACGCACGGCATGACCCATGTGCGCAAGCTCTCGCTCAGCCGCGACGGGCGGGTGCTGACCGGCGAGGACACGCTCGGGGCCCTGACCGAGCGCGACCGTGCGGCCTTCGATGCCGAGATGACCCGCAGCCGCATGCAGGGCGTGCCCTTCTCGATCCGCTTTCATCTGCACCCCGACGTCGACGCCGAGGAGGACATGGGCGGCGCCGCGGTGAGCCTCGTGCTGCGCTCGGGCGAGACATGGGTGTTCCGCCACGACGGCAGCGCCGAGATGCGGCTCGAGCCCTCGGTCTATCTCGAGGCGGGGCGGCTGCGTCCGCGCGGTACCGAGCAGATCGTGCTGTCCGGGCGGGTGACCGAGGGCGCGCGCCAGATCGGCTGGACCTTGGCGAAGGCAGAGGATACCCCGCGCGTGACCCGCGACTTCGCCCTTGCCCAGGCCGAGGGCGAGGCGGGCTGAGACGATCCGGGAGGGCTTGACCATGGCCGACGCCGACATCCTGCCGATCCGCCGCGCGCTGATCTCCGTCTCCGACAAGTCCGGGCTGGTCGACTTCGCCACCGCGCTCGCCGGCGCGGGCGTCGAGCTGCTCTCCACCGGCGGCACGGCGCGGGCGCTGCGCGAGGCCGGCCTGTCGGTGCGCGACGTGGCCGAGGTCACGGGCTTCCCCGAGATGATGGACGGGCGGCTGAAGACCTTGCACCCGCGCATTCACGGCGGCCTGCTCGCGCTGCGCGACGAAGCCGACCACCTGACGGCGATGCAGGAGCACGGCATCCCCACGATCGACCTGCTGGCGGTCAACCTCTACCCCTTCGAGGCGACCGTGGCCGGTGGCGCCGGCTGGGACGAGGCGATCGAGAACGTCGACATCGGCGGCCCGGCGATGCTGCGCGCGGCGGCCAAGAACCATGCCTTCGTAACCGTGGTGACCGACCCCGAGGATTACGCGGAAGTGCTGGCCGAGATCGAGGCCGAGGGCGGCACGCGCCACGCCACGCGGCGGCGCCTCGCGGCGACCGCCTTTGCCCGGACGGCGGCCTACGACGCCGCGGTGTCGGGCTGGATGGCCGCGCGCATCGGCGACGAGATGATGGAGCCGCACGCGCCCCGGCGCGTCGCCTTTGGCGGGCGGCTGGCGCTCGACCTGCGCTACGGCGAGAACCCCCACCAGAAGGCGAGCTTCTATGCCGACGGCTCGGGCGGGCCCGGCGTGGCGACGGCCGAGCGCGTGCAGGGCAAGGCGCTGTCATACAACAACATCAACGACATCGATGCCGCCTGGGCGCTGGCGGCCGAGTTCGAGCCGCACCACCCGACCTGCGTGATCGTCAAGCATGCCAATCC
>LJNT01000220.1 GCA_001314685.1 Rhodobacteraceae bacterium HLUCCA09 | reverse complement strand
GGCTCGTCTGCAACGAGGACCTCGGGCCGCAGGATCAGCAGAATTCCGGCGAAGCCCAGCGCCACCGCCCCCGCCTTGGCCGGCCCGATCGCTCGGATCACTCGGCATGTCGGCCTCTTACTGGTCGGTCATGTCGAGACTGCGCAGCGCCTGCAGCGAGACCTCGTACTCTTCCTTGAGCTGCTGATCCCACTCCTCGGCGCCGGCGATGTTCGTCTCGGGGTTCAGGCCCGAGCCGCGCAGGTAGTCCTGGAAGCGTTCGCTCTGCATCGCCTCGAGAATCAGCTCCTCCAGCTTCTCGACGATCTCAGGGTCGGTATCGGCCAGCACGTAGTAGCCGCGCGTCGTGGTCACGGACACGTCGTGGCCGAATTCGGCCGCGGTCGGCACGTCGGGCAGGTCGTCGACACGCTCGTCGTAGAGCAGCGCGATGGGCTTGAGTTCGCCCTCCTCGATCAGGTTCAGCGCCTCCGAGATGTTGGCGAGCGTCGCGTCGACGGCGCCCGAGCGCAGCGAGGTGATCATGTCGCCGCCAGAGCCGAAGGGCACGACGCGCGGCTCGACGCCGGCCTGCTCGCCCCAGCGGGCGATACCGATGTGCTCGGTGCCGCCCACCTGCGCCACACCCCACGTCATGCCGTCCTCGGCGGCGGCGACGAAGTCTTCGTAGCCCTCGTAGTCGGCATCGGCGTTCACCACGATGACCGAGGGGTCGTCCATCGCGCGGGCGACACCCTGGATGTCGTCGATCGTGAGCGGCGAGTTGCCCCTGGCGATCGTGTAGAGGTGCGTCTGCGTCAGCCCGATGATGGTATGGCCGTCGGGCCCGCGGTTCACCGCGTATTCATGCGCGGCGCGGCTGCCGCCACCCTGCTTGTAGACGACGCGCATGTCCTCGTCGATCATCTCGTCGGCCGAGTCGAGCCACATGCGGATGGTCGTGTCGGTGCCGCCGCCCGCCGAGGCGTGCGAGACGATCTCGATCGTGTCGCAGGGCCATTCGTCGGCCGGGCAGTCCTGCGCCATCACCGAAGTCGGCGCGGAGAGCAGCAATGCACCAGCCGCCGCGCCCAGCGCCGAAATGGTCTTGGGGTTGAAGGTCGCCATGAGTGTTTCTCCTCCACTGTTGTCCGGCGGTTTCGGCTTCAGCCGAACTGTGCGCCGCCGAATGGTCTCGTGTCGTCTCGGGGACGAGCCCGCGAAACGCACGATTTTCGCGGCGTCGGAACGCCACTGCAACGGACGCTAAGGACGGCCCCGCAAACTGTCAACAGTCTGCAGGCCCACCTCGGGGATTCCTGCCCGATGCCCCGCGCCTGGCTCGGGGCGGGGCACATACCCGCCCGGCAAGCAAATGAATTCCTTTCTTTTTTCTGTAGCTTTACCACCGCCGCCATCTGTCGGCAGATCCGGCGGCCGGCGTGGCCCGCCCTCCATCGGGGGCACTGTGCCGATTTACCCATCGGTCGACGCCTTTGCGGCAAGCTCCGCGCGCATCGCCGGAAGAATCCCGCCCGCGGCGATCAGGGCGACCTCCCCGGCAGACCGCGCGGCCAGGCGGGCCTCGAACCGGGCGACCTCTTCGCCGTCCCTCGAGACCCGCACCGGGATCGTGACCTCCGGCGCCAGCCCCGTTCGGGGCAAGTCGAGATCTATCAAGGCCCTGCCATCCAAGGGGAAATCGTCTCGGCCCGCGCCACCCGCGAACTCCAGAGGCAGGACGCCCACACCGATGAGGTTGGCGCGGTGAATGCGCTCGAAGCTCTCCGCCAGGACCGCCACGACCCCCAGAAGGCGGAGCCCCTTGGCCGCCCAGTCGCGCGACGACCCCGCGCCGTAGCCTTCTCCGGCGATCACGATTGTCGACACCCCCGCGTCGACGTAGCGCCGCCCGGCCTCCCATACGGAAATCTCGTCGCCCGAGGGGCGGTGGACAGTGCGGTTGCCCCGGCCCGATGCCAGCGCGTTGGACAGGAGCGGATTGTCGAACATGCCCCGGCCGCAAACCTCGGGGTTGCCGCGCCGCAGGCCGAAATTGCCCAGCTTCGCCGGGCTCTCGCCCTGCTCGATCAGCCAGCGCCCGGCCGGGCTCGCGGCCTGGATCGCCCCGTTCGGCGCCACATGGTCGGTCGTCACGGCGTCGCCGAGCACCAGCAGCGGGCGGATGCCCCGGATCGGCCCGTCGAAGGCCGCGACCGGCCCCATCTGCGGAAACGGCGAGGGCCGTATGAACCCGCTCGTGTCGTCCCACGCGAAGCGCGCGCCGCCCGGTGCCTCGATCTCCTCCCATTCGGGCGTGCTCTCCATGCCCACCGCGTAGGACTGCGCGAAGCTCTCGCCGGTCACATGCTCGGCGACCAGCGCGTCGATCTGAGCCTGCGCCGGCCACAGGTCGGCCAGATGGACGGGGCGCCCCTCTGCGTCGGTGCCGAGCGGATCGCTGGCAAGGTCGATGGCGACCGTCCCCGCGATCGCCGCGGCCACGACAAGTGGCGGCGAGGCGAGATAGGCGCCGCCGATCTGCGGGTGAATGCGCCCCTCGAAGTTGCGGTTGCCCGACAGCACGCCGAAGGTGCAAAGCCCCTCGTCCCTGATCCGCTGCGCGACCGCCTCGTCGAGCGGGCCGGAATTGCCGTTGCAGGTGGTGCAGCCGTAGCCGATCGTCTGGAAGCCGAGCGCGTCGAGGTCCTCCGTCAGCCCAGCGGCATCGAGATATTCCGTCACCGCGAGCGAGCCGGGCGCGAGCGATGTCTTCACCCAGGGCCTCGGCTTCAGACCGCGCGCCCGCGCCGCCCGCGCCACCAGCCCCGCCGCCATCATCAGCGGCGGGTTGGCGGTGTTGGTGCAACTGGTGATCGCGGCGATCACGACCGAGCCGTGGCCGAGCGCGTCGGGCGTGACCTGCGCGGTCTCTCCGGCAAGGTCGGCCACCCGGTCGGTCACGCTGGCCGGCACCTGCGCGAGCGTGCGCCGCTCGTTGGGCCGCGTCGGACCCGCCATCGCCGGCGCGACGCGCGACAGGTCGAACCGGTGCACCTCGTCGTATGCCGGCGGCGCCGCGCTCTCGCCCTGCCACAGGCCCTGCGCGCGTGCATAGGCCTCCACCCGGCGACGGTGCGCCGCACTGCGCCCGGTCATGGCGAGGTAGTCGAGCGTGCCCGCGTCGATGGGAAAATGGCAGCAGGTCGCCCCGTATTCCGGCGCCATGTTGGCGATAGTCGCCCGGTCGGCCAGCGTCAGCGCCGCCACGCCGGGGCCGTGGAACTCGACGAATGCCCCGACGACGCCGATCTCGCGCAGGAACTCGGCCATCCACAGCACGAGATCGGTCGCCGTCGCCCCGGCCGGCCGCGTGCCTCGCAGCTCGATGCCCACGACGCGCGGGCGGGCGAACTCCAGCGGCCGGCCGAGCATCGCCATTTCGGCCTCGATGCCGCCGACGCCCCAGCCCAGCACGCCCAGCGCATTGACCATCGTGGTGTGGCTGTCGGTGCCGATCATCGTGTCGGGGCGCGCGAGCGCCCCGTCGCTGCGCACGACCGTGCTCAGCCACTCGAGGTTGATCTGGTGCATGATCCCGCGCCCGGGCGGGATGACCCGGAAATTGCCGAACGCCGACTGCGCCCACTTGATGAAGGCAAAGCGCTCGCGGTTGCGCTCCATCTCCATGCGCCTGTTGATCGGCAGCGCGTCGGCCCGGCCGGCCGCCATCGCCACCAGCGAATGGTCGGTGACGAAATCGCACGGGATCACCGGATCGATCAGGCGGGGATCGAGGCCCGCCTCGGCGGCCGCGTCGCGCAGGGCGGCCAGGTCGGTCATCAGCGGCACGCCGAGAAAATCCTGCAGCAGCGCCCGCCCCGGCTGGAAGCTGAGCGTGGCGTCGCCTGCTCCGAGCAGGGCCGCCAGTTCGCGCTCCGCCTCCGGCGCCGGACGGCGCACGAGAATATCCTCCGCCAGCACCTTGAACGCCCGCGGCAGCGTCGCAAGCTCGCCGAGCCCAGCCGCCTCCGCCGCCTCGAGGCCGAGCATGCGCAGGCCATCTGCGGCGCCCGGCACGTCGCGCTCGAGATCCGGGTTGGCACTCGTTGCGACGGTGTCAAGCGTTTCAGTCATCGCGCCCCCCGTCCCCCGATGCCACCGGCTGCGCCACCGTCCGTTCGAAGATCAGCCCCGCGGTCAGGTTTCCCGCCAGCCCGCGGACGACCTGGTAGAAGGTCACGAAGGCTGCGTCGGCGCCCACCGCCTTCGCCGTCAGCACCATCTCGGCGATTCCACCGGTCGAGGCCCCGAGCGCCAGCACCACCGGATCCAGACCGAGGCCGAGCGCCACCACGACGCCCAGCCCCACCATGAGCCCGGCATGGCCGATAATCAGCGGCACGCCCACCGCAAGCGCGCGGGGCAAGCGCCCCATCGTCGCCCGCGTGAACCGCGCGCCGATCCCCAGCCCCAGCATCACCTGGGCCACCGCCAGGACGCTGTCGGGCTCCTTCGCGTCGATCAGGCCGGCCCCCGACAACACCGCAAGCACCGCCATCGGCCCGAGGACGTAGGCGCTCGGCACGCCGATCCGGCGCGCGCCGAGCGCAGCCAGCCCCCCGATGGCGAGCGCCACACCGAAAGAGGGCGTCCATCCGGCCGCGCGCCATGTCTCCGGCTCCGGCGCGGCGACACCATCGCCGGGGCCGACCACGACGAAGACGAGCAGCGGTAGCAGGAGCACCAGCAGACCGACGCGAAAGGCGTGAAAGGTGGCCACCGCCCCCACATCCGCGCCGCGCTTGCCCGCCTGCTCGGCCATCTCGGCGATGCCGGCCGGCACCAGCGAGAAATACGCCGTCGCCCGGTCGACCGCGCCGAAGCGCCACAGAACCGGGCAGAGCGCCCGGCCGACGGCGATCGACAGCACCGCCGCCACGGGCGCGAGCAGGGCATGCGGCCCCAGCTCCGAGACGATGTCGGCGCTCACCGTGAGGCCCACCGCGACGCCCACGATCAACTGGCCCAGCTTGTAGAGCGGCGGCGGCACCGAGACGGGCCGCACGGCAATACCGATCGTCGCGGTCGCGATCAGCGCGCCCAGGAGCCACGCGAGGGGAATGCCGAGCAGCGACGCGCCGTAGCCCGCGAGAGCGGCCATCGCCGCCACGACCGGCAGCCGGGCCAGGTGAGCGACAGCCCCCCGGTTGGCGACATCTGGTTGCTCGAATCGCGGCATACTCCCCACGCACAGGGTCGGCCTCCCGACGCATCTCGGTGCGCCAGAGACAGCACCGATTGCTGCCCCTCCGGAACAGTTAACAAGCGTAGCCGTGATTGCAACTACTATCCCGACGGCGGAGCCCTGGCGCGTCCCGCCCCGCCGCGGGGCGGCCTGCCGCGCGGGATGGCTTGCCGCCGCGACGGCCGGAGCAGAAGGTCGCCCGGGATCGCGCTCAGGGAGGATGCAGATGGATATCGCAGGATTGGCCGCCGACAAGGACTTGTTTCCGGGGTTCGAGACATGTCGCGTCCCCGGCGCGGGCGCCGAGATCAACCTCGTCAAGGGCGGCTCCGGCCCGCCGTTGCTCCTGCTGCACGGCAACCCGCTGACCCATGTCAGCTGGCACAGGATCGCGCCGGACCTGGCAAGATCGCACACCGTGATCGCGCCGGATCTGCGCGGCTACGGCGACAGCGAAAAACCCGAGGGCGGCGGCGACCACGCCGCGTATTCGTTCCGCGCGATGGGCGAAGACGCCTTCGCGGTGATGGATCATTTCGGCTTCGAGAGCTTCGCCGTCGCCGGGCACGACCGCGGCGCGCGAGTCGGGTTCCGCATGGCGCTCGACCGGCCCGAGCGGATCACCCGCTTCGCCTCGCTCGACATCGTGCCGACGCACGCCGTGCT
>LJNT01000141.1:5909-9941 GCA_001314685.1 Rhodobacteraceae bacterium HLUCCA09 | reverse complement strand
GAGCTCGGCGCGCGCCCGCTGCTCCTGGGAGACTTGCGCGAGCGCCTGGTTGAGCCGGTTGCCGAGGCTCTCGATCCGAACCTGCGCTTGCGCGTCGCGCGCCTCGGACGCGTCGAGCAGCGCCTGCAGCGAGGCGAGCTGCGAGCGCAGGGCGGCGACCTGCTCGTTGAGCACGGCCATCCTGCGCCGGCTGTCGGCGGACTCCGCTTCCGTCCGCTCGAGCTCGGCATTCGCGGAGGCGAGCAGCGCGGCGCGTTCCTCGGCCGCGCTCAGCGCCCGTTCGGCCTGCTGCTCGGCGGCGGCGCGGGCGGCGAGCGCGGCGGCGAGGCGGGCGCGGATGTCGTCGGCGTCGCCGGTCGCATCGCGGAGGCTGGCATTCTCCGCCTCGAGCTGCGCGATCCGGTCGCGCGCGCCGGCGAGGTCGAACGAAAGCTGGTCGACGGTGGCGCGCGCCTCGCTCAGGGCGGCCTCCGACGTCGCGAGGTCGGCCGCCGCCGTCTCGGCCTGCGCGGCGCGCGCTTCGGCCTGGGCGAGGCTGTCCTCCAGCGTGGCGATCCGGCCCTCGGCCTGGCCGAGGCGCGCAGCCTGGCCTTCGGCCGCCTCCTCGGCGCTGTCAAGCGCGGCGGTCAGATCCTCGGTCTCGCTCAGCGCGGCCGCCAGGTCCTGCGTGAGCTGCCCGATGCGCGTCTCGGCGGCCGAGAGCGTGGCGGCGGTATCCTCCTCGCCCGAGCGCGCCTCGGCCAGCGCCGCGGCAAGCCGCGCGCGCTCGGCCTCCGCCGCGGCGAGGGCGTCCCGTAGGCGCCCGGCCTCGGCCTGCGACTCCATCAGCGCAGCGCGATCGGCCTCGGCCGCCTCCTCCGAAAGCGACAATTCCTCCGAGAGCGCCAGCCTTTCGGCCAGCGCCGCGGCAAGGCGTTCGTCGAGCTCGGCCTCGGCCGATTGCGCGGCGGCGAGCAGAGTCAACGTCTCTTCGGCGCGCGCCCGCTCGGACTCGAGCGCGAGGCTCATCGCCGTGAGCTCGTCCTCGGCGCCCTCGAGCCGCTCGCGCAGCGCGCGGGCCGCCTCGGCCTCGGCGAGCCGTGCCGCCTCTTCGTCCGAGAGCCGTGCGGCGAGGTCGTCGGCCCGCGCGGCCAGCGCCTGCAGCTCCTCCTCCTGACCGGCATTGCGCGCACGCAGATCCTCGACCAGCGCCTGCAGCGCCTCGCGCCGCGCGGCCGCGAGGCGCGCGGCCTCGGCCGCTGCGTCGATCTCGTTCCGGCTCTGCGCCAGCGCCTGCTGCAGGTCGGCCCGCGCCGACTCGAGCGAGGCGACCTCCTCCGACAGCGCCGCGCCCTCGTCGCGGGCGGCGTCGCGCTCAGAGAGGGCCGTGTCGCGTTCGGTCAGGAGCTGCGCCACTCGCGCCTCGAAATCGGTGATCGTGGCGCGGGCCTCTGCCAGCGCGCCCTCCTGCCGCTCGACCTGCTGCGTGAGCGAGGCGATCAGCGCCGATTGACGGTCGCGATCAGCCTCGGCCTCGCTCAGCGTGTCCTCGAGCGAGGCGACCTCGCCCTGCAGACGCTCCGTCCGGGCCCGCTCGACGCCGAGCGCCTCGGCAAGCGCGGCCACCTGCGCCTCGAACGACGTTATCCGTTCGCGCGCCGCGTCGAGCTCGCTCTCCTGGCCGGTGATCGTCTCGCGCAGCATGAACTGCACGATCATGAAGATCGACAGCACGAACATCAGCACCAGCAGCAGCGCCGTCATCGCGTCGACGAAGCCGGGCCAGATCGACGAGGAGAACCTGTTCCCTCCGCGGCGGGCGAGGGCCATGCGCTACTCCCCCGGGCCGGCCGCCCGGCGCTCCGCGGGATCGACACCCGCGGGTCCGCCACCCGCGGGGCCGGGCCCGCGCAGGCGGCGCAGTTCCTTGGTCAGCTGGGCGATGTCGGCGCGGATATCGGCCACGGTCTCCTGCCGCCCGGCCGACAGCTCCTCGAGCATGCGCAACAGCTGCACGTCGATCGAGCGCAGCCGCATCCGGGCCTCGCCGTCGTCTCCCGCCCCGCCGCCGTAGTCGCCATGCCCGCCCCGGTCTAGCCGGGCGACCAGCGCCTCCTGCGTCTCGGCCACGCGCGCGAGCGCCTCCGACGTGCGGTCGCCGTGCTCCATCTGCCGGGTGAGGCCGGTGACGGCGGTCGCCACCTCCGAGAGCTTGTCGTCGGTGGTGCGGCCGGCGGCGACCGAGCGCATGAGCGCCTCGCGCATCTGGTCCATCTGCTCGGCCATCTGGTCAAGCACCGCGACCATCGCGCCGGTCTCGCCCGACAGCTCTGTGTCGCCGTGGGCGAAGCCGAGGCGGGTGATCGACGACAGCCACTCCTCCAGCTCGCGGTAGAAGCGGTTCTGCCCGCGCGAGGCGAAGAGCTCCAGCAGCCCCACCACCAGCGATCCTGCAAGGCCCAGCAGCGACGACGAAAACGCCGTGCCCATCCCCTCGAGCTGGATCTCGAGACCCGACATCAGGCGGTTGAAGATCTCGACGCCGCCCTCGCCGTCCTGGGGCGCGAGCGAGCGGATCGTCTCGACCACGCCGGGCACCACCGTGGCGAGGCCGTAGAACGTGCCGAGCAGGCCCAGAAAGATGAGCAGCGACACGAGATAGCGCGTGATGTCGCGCGCCTCCTCGATGCGGGTGGCGACGGATTCGAGGATCGAGCCCGCCGAGGCCGAGCTGATCTTGCGGTTGGCCCCGCGCGTGCGCAGGAGCGCGGCGAGCGGCACCAGCAGGCGCGGCACTGCGCCCGACCGCGCGCCGCCGATGGCGAAATCCTCGATCCACCGGACAGAGGTCGTCAGCTGATAGACCTGCGCGAAGCACGAGAACACGCCGATCACGAAGACCGCCGCGATCAGGCCGTTCAGCCAGACATTGGCGAGAAAGACCGGTGCGACATTGGGATAGATCGCCCACACGCCCGCGCCCACCAGCGCCAGCACGATGAGCATCTGCACGATCTGCCGGACGGGGCGGGAGAATTGCGGTTCCGGCGCCTCGTCGTCGGAAGGGGCGGTGAACTCCATGCCGCGTCTCGTTCCCCTCGGTGGCCCCCTCGATGGGTCCGCTCCCGGCCGCCGGATCGGCCCCCGGGGCTGGCGTCGAGTAGACTAGGGGGAGTGCGGCGTAAAGGCCAGCGACCGAGGCGCCTGCAGGGGCGGCAACGCAGCGAAAACCCGCGATCGTGGCGCCCGCGCCCGTCTTACGGTCGCACCCCCTGCCGCGTGTGGCAGACCTGCGCGCCTCGGGCGTCGCTCAGGCAGGGCCGACGAGGGCGCGCACGCGGGCCGCGAGCCAGTCCAGTTCGCCGTCCTGCACGCCCAGCGCCTCCAGGTGGTCCACGGTATTGAAGAGGTAGTCTGCGTTCGGCCCCCGGCCGCCGACCGCGCGCGCGATGATGTGCGCCTGTTCCTCCAGCGGCAGCCCGCCGCAATACTGCGCATGCACGGGGTCGATGACGTAGGCGAGCGCCGTCACCTGCCGCCCATCGGTGAGCCACAGAGTCACCAGCTTCTCGACATAGGCCGACGAGATCAACTCGCGCGCGCGCAGGGCGGCCAGCGCCTCGGCTTCGCTCCCCGGCCGGGCGCGCAGCGCCAGCCCCTCGCACGAGGCGCCGTCACCAGCGTCGAGCGCCAGCACGAGCCCCGGCTCGGCCTCGGAGCCCCGGTGGTGGATCGAGCGCATGCAGAACGAGCGGTGCCAGCCCTGCAGCAATGCGGGCGCCTGCTCGGCCACGTCGATCTCGGGGTTCCACAGCAGGCTGCCATACCCGAAGACCCAGAGGGGCGCGTCCGGGTCGAGCTCGGCGGGAATCGCGTCGGACCCCGGAGGCGGGGTTGGCGTAGTCGTCATGGCCCCCCATAAAGCGGATCGGGGTCGGAACGGAAAGGGCGCCGATGCAACGTGTTCTGCTTGTCCTCGCCGCCGCGGTCGCGCTCTGGGCGGCATGGTGGCCCCTCGCTGCCTGGCGCAGCGTCTCGGCGACCGAGGGCTGG
>LJNT01000141.1:0-5895 GCA_001314685.1 Rhodobacteraceae bacterium HLUCCA09 | reverse complement strand
GCCCGCCGCGACGCCGGCTGGCAGGCGGAATGGGCGGATGTCGGGATTCGCGGCTTCCCGCTGTCCTACATCCGCACCATCGTCGCCCCGGAAATCGCCGACCCCGGCACCGGCTGGGCCTGGCGCGCGCCCGAGCTGACGCTCGCCCGCGCCCGCCACCCCGAGCTCGGCCAGCCGGGCCTCGTGGTACAGTTCCCGCCGGAGCAGGAGGTGCGCACGCCCGAGCAGCGGCTGACGGTGACGGGCGGGATGCTGCAGGCCGAGATGCGGCTCGACGGGCCGGAGGCCCGGTTGCGGGGCGCCACGCTCACCGCGCAGGCCCTCGGCGCGACGTCGGACGCGGGCTGGCGGGCCTCGCTCGCCGCGGGGCGCCTGACGGCGCTGGCCTCGGAGGCCGCGCCCGAGGTGATGACCGTCACGCTGTCGGCCGAGGGCCTCGCCCTGCCCTCCGAGACGGCCGAGCGGCTGCGCCGGGCAGACCTCGCACCGGGCACGATCGAGCGGCTCCAGGGCGAGGCGGAGGTCACCTTCGACCGTGCCTGGGACATCGCCGCGCTGGAGGAGACGCGTCCCCAGCCCCGCCGGATCGTGGTCAAGGATGCCGCCCTGCGCTGGGGCGCGCTCGACCTGCGGGTGGCGGGAACGCTCGATGTCGAGGAAGGCGGGCTGGCGGACGGCGAGCTGCTGGTGAAGGCGACGAACTGGCGCGAGATCCTCGCCGCGGCGCGGGCGACGGGCACCCTGCCAGAGCGCGTCGCCGACGCGGCCGAGGGTGCGCTCGAACTCGTCTGGCGCCTCGCCGGGAGTCCGCGGACGCTCGACATCCCGCTCGTCTTCCGGGACGGGCGCACGCGCCTCGGGCCGGTGTCGGTCGGGCCCGCTCCCTCCCTCGCGCTGCCCTGAGCGGCGCGCACGGGCCGGGGCCGGAGAGGGGGGCCAGCCCCCCGTCGCCTTCGGCGCCTCCCCCCGGGATACTTGGAGCAAGAAGAAGCAGGCCGGGGAGCTCTGCCGGCCCGAGGCCCGGCGCGGAATGCCGCCGCACGCCCCGCTGCGGGGACGCGCGGCCCTGGGGGTCGTGCCCTCGCCCTGCGGCGGGACGCGAGGCGGCCCGCGCCGGCGCGGGCGAGCTGCGGTTCCGCGGGCGGCCGGGGGACGGGTGTGATCCGGCGCGGCGAGGGACGCTCAGCGACAGTAGGGGCCGGAGCGATAGCGGGCGGTGTCGAAGTGGAAATGATCCTGGTGGAAGCGGTCGGCTTCGGGGCCGAGCACGGTGCCGAAGGGGCCGCAGGCGGCGGCGTGCATCCGGCGCAGGATCGGCCCGGTCTGCCGCGAGCGCCAGCCGTGCAGCACCGTGATGCGCTCGCCGCTCGCCAGGACGAGGGCGGAGATGTCGATGGCGCGGCCCCGCCCGTGCTCGGAGACACGCGCGCCGGGGCGGTTGTTGCGGGTCCGGCAGGCGTAGTGAGCGGCGACCTGCAGGGCGACGAGGCCACCCCCGGTGTTGCCCACGGCGGGCCTGGCACCCCGCTCCACCCAGTCGTGCAGGGCCTGGGCGGTGACGCAGTCGACGGTGGCCGAGGTCGACAGGCGAATGCCGGCCACCTCGGTGATGCGGACGGGCTCCGGGATCCCGCAGCCTGCCCGCTCGCCCGGAACGGGCGGGATCACCTGCCCCCGGATCGCGCGGTTGCCGCAGACCGACCCCTGCGCCGGCGGGGCCGGCTGGGCGCTGCGCCGGAACAGGCCGCCGAGCAGGCCCGGCCGCTCTGGCGGGCGCGGCGCGGCGACGGCCGCCGCCGTGGCGACGCCGGTGGGCGCCGGCACGGAGGTGGCGGCGGCGGGAGCGGCCGCGGCGCGGGCGAGGCCGGCGGGGCGGGCGGGCGGGCGGGGCACGGCGCGCGGGCCGGGCAGCTGGACGGCGACGGTCTGCACCGCCGCCTCCGCCATCTCCGACCCGACCGCCATGCCCGCCGGACGGACCTTCGGGCGCAGGCCCGACGACGAGGCGCGTGCGCCCGCAGTGTGCGCATCCGCATCCATCGCCGCCGCGGGTCGGGCGGGGGGCGGGGCTGCCGCGCGGCCGGCCTTCGCCTCGTCGGCGTCGCCGTCCGCGGGCAGAGCCGCAGGGGCCGCGGCCATCGCCGGCGCGTTCTGCGGGGTGCGTCCGTCGGGGCCCGCGCCGGAAACGGCCGGATCGCCAGCGGGATCGGCCACGGCGCCCTCAAGACCGCTGGCCGGGGCAGGGGGAGCGGGGACGGGTAGAGCGGGAGCGGGGGCGGAAGACGGGATCGGCGGAGAGGCGGCCGCGGCGACGCCTGCGCCCGGAGCATCTGGCGCCGCGGCAGGCGCGGCCGCCATGCGCGGCTCGGGGCGCAGGCTCTTCGTGGGGGCGTCGGCCGCGGCAGGGGCGCCGAACGTGGTGCCGACGGCCAGCGCCGCGGCGGCGAGCGTGGCCGCGAGGGCGCGCGGGAGAGCGGCGGCGCTCACCCGGCCCGCGCCGCCCGCGGGCCGGACGCGCCCTCGCCGGAAGCGTCGGCCGGCCCCGCCTCGGACGGGGAGGCATCGGCGACACTGGCCGCGGGGGCGCCCCCTACCACCTTGACCCGGCCGAAATCGGGGGCGTCGGTATCCTGCCCCGCCTCGACGATGCCGCGGCGGATCGCCCGCGTTCGGGTGAAGTAGTCGAACAGCATGTCGCCGTCACCGGTGCGGATCGCCCGTTGGAGGGCGAAGAGCTCCTCGGTGAAGCGGCCGAGGATCTCGAGCGTCGCGTCCTTGTTGGTCAGGAACACATCGCGCCACATGGTGGGGTCAGACGCCGCGATGCGGGTGAAGTCGCGGAAGCCGGCCGCGGAATACTTGATCACCTCGCCCTCGGTGACGCGGCGCAGGTCGTCTGCGACGCCCACCATCGTGTAGGCGATCAGGTGCGGCGCGTGGCTGGTCACCGCGAGCACGAGGTCGTGACGGTCGACCGCCATCTCGTCGACATGGGCGCCCATCGCCTCCCACAGCGCCCGCAGGCGGGCGACGGCGGCCGGGTCGGCGCCCTCGGCGGGCAGGATCAGGCACCACCGGTTCTCGAACAGCTCGGCAAAGCCCGATCGGGGGCCGGAATGCTCGGTGCCCGCCAGCGGGTGGGCGGGGATGAAATGCACGCCCTCGGGCACATGCGGCGCGACGGCCTCGACCACCGCGCGCTTCACCGAGCCGACGTCTGTCAGCGTCGCTCCCGAGGCAAGGTGCGGCCCGATTTCCTCGGCCACCGCGCCCATGGCGCCCACCGGCACGCAGAGCACGACGAGGTCG
Source organism: Rhodobacteraceae bacterium HLUCCA09 (assembly GCA_001314685.1). Lineage (GTDB taxonomy): Bacteria > Pseudomonadota > Alphaproteobacteria > Rhodobacterales > Rhodobacteraceae > HLUCCA09. The sequence goes on along the minus strand of LJNT01000141.1, from coordinate 2,586 downwards.
GCGCCCGCCACCGCCTCGGCGGCGGTCTCGGTCACGCGGTCGCAAAGGCCATCCTCGCCGGCGATCCGGCGGGTCTCGGCCGAGCGGGCGGTGCCGACGATCTCGCCGGCGAGCCCGCCGCGCCGCATCGCGTGGGCCATCGACGATGCGATCAGTCCGAGGCCGATCAGCGCGACGCGGTCGTAGACGGGGCTCATGCCGCCTCCTCGCGGAAGCGGGCGAGCACATCGAGCACCCGCGTCGTGTCGGCCTCGGTGCCCACGGTGATGCGCAGCCCCTCGGGCAAGCCGTAACCGGCGACGCGCCGGACGAGGATGCCGTGCGACCGGAAGTGGGCATCGGCCGCCATCGCCTCGTCGGCAGAGCGGAAGCGGGCGAGCACGAAATTCGCATGGCTGTCGTCGCAGGCCACACCCATGCCGCGCAGCGCCTCCGCCAGCCGGGCGCGCTGGGCGGCGTTGATCGCCAGCGTCTCGGCCACGAAGGCGCGGTCGCCCATTGCGGCCTCGGCGGCGGCGAGCTGCGTGCCAGACAGGTTGAACGGACCGCGGATGCGGTTCAGCACGTCGATCACCGCTCGCGGCGCGTAGCCCCATCCGATCCGCAGCCCGCCCAGCCCGTAGAGCTTCGAGAAGGTGCGGGTCATCACGACGTTCTCGCGTGTCTCGACCAGTGCCGCGCCTCCGTCGCAGCCCTCTGCATACTCCACATAGGCCCCGTCGAGCACCAGCAGGCATGTCTTCGGCAGCTCTGAGGCGAGGCGCGCGATCTGGGCCTCGGGCACCATCGTGCCGGTGGGGTTGGCCGGGTTGGCGAGGAAGACGAGGCGTGTCCGCTCGGTCGCCCTCGCCAGCAGGGCGTCGACGTCGACCCGGCGCTCGCGCTCGGGGGCGACGACCGGGGTCGCCCCGGCCGCCAACGCCGAGATGCGATACATGGCGAAGCCGTGCTCGGGGTAGAGCACCTCGTCTCCCGGTCCGGCATAGGCCTGGCACAGGAAGTGGATGATCTCGTCCGAGCCGACGCCGCAGACGATACGGCCCGCGTCGAGCCCAAGCACCTCGGCGATGGCGGCGCGCAGGGACGCATGGTCGGTCGGGGGGTAGCGGTGGAGCGTCGCGGCGGAGGCGCGCACCGCCTCGATCGCCGCGGGGCTGGGGCCGCGCGGGTTCTCGTTCGACGACAGCTTGAGAACGTCCGAGCGGCCCGCGATGGCCGACCCGCCGCCCTCGTAGAGCGCGATCTCCATGATGCCGGGCTGCGGCGCGATCGGTGCCATGCGGCGTCTCCCCTCTTGCGCGGCCTTCTATCGGCTGCGGCCGGTCGGGGCCAGTGCCTTGTCCGCATTGGCGGCGCCGCTTCGCCTGCGGCCGGCCCGCGCCTCGGCGACGAACGGCGCGCGCCGCACGAGCCCCTCGTCGAACAGCGCGTCGACGGCGGCGACCGCGAGATCGGCCCGCGCGATGCGGCTCGAGACCGGCCGGTCGAACGACAGCTCCGGGCGCCTCGTGGCGCCGCCGTTCGTCAGGCGCGGCGGGCGCAACATCGTCCACTGCGCTTCGGCCAGCGTCAGGATGGCGAATTCGCGCTGCCGGTCGAGGATCATCTCGCCAACCAGCCGGGCGAGCATCGGGCCGAAGCGCCGCTCGGGCCACGGCTTGCGGTCGCCCGGCGCATCTACCGCGGCTCCCGCGACGGTCACGAGGCGCAGGCCGGCACATGGCCCGAGCGCCTGCGCGAGCGCGGAGCAGGCGCGGTTGCCCCGCGACGAGGCGAGAGCCGATATCGCCGCACTGCCAGCCGCCGCACGGACCGCCGCGGAGTCGGCAAGGTCGAGCACCCGGTGCCCCACGGCGCCGGCGACCTCGACCGGGCGCCGGGTGATCGCCAGCGGCGCGTGGCCGCGTCGCGCAAGCTCGGCCACGATCAACCGACCGGTTCGCCCGTTTGCCCCGAAGACCGCGACGTGCATGGCAGACCTCCCGAGCCCCAAGATAGGGCCGCGCACGAAAAAGGCCGCCTCGCGGCGGCCCTCCCCGTCGCGGCCTGCGCCGCGATCAGTTCTGCGCGTAGAACTCGATGACGAGGTTCGGCTCCATCTGCACCGGGTAAGGCACGTCGCCGAGGCCCGGAGTGCGCACGAACGACGCGGTCATCTTCTGGTGGTCGACTTCGAGGTAATCCGGCACGTCGCGCTCGGCCAGGCCCACGGCCTCGAGCACGATGGCAAGTTGCCGCGACTTGTCCCGGATCGAGATCACGTCGCCCTCGCTCACGCGGTAGGAGGGGATGTTGACCCGCTTTCCGTTCACCTCGACATGGCCGTGGTTCACGAACTGGCGCGCGGCGAAGATGGTCGGCACGAACTTGGCGCGGTAGACCACGGCGTCGAGGCGCCGCTCCAGCAGGCCGATCAGCAGCTCGCCGGTATCGCCGCGCTTGCGCTCGGCCTCGGCGAAGATGCGGCGGAACTGCTTCTCCGTCAGATCGCCGTAATAGCCCTTGAGCTTCTGCTTGGCGCGCAGCTGCAGGCCGAAGTCGCTCATCTTGCCCTTGCGGCGCTGACCGTGCTGGCCGGGGCCGTAT
>LJNT01000018.1 GCA_001314685.1 Rhodobacteraceae bacterium HLUCCA09 | reverse complement strand
TCGTGGGTCATGTTGGCGTCGATGAAGTCGAGCACCAGCGGGCGGATGTTGTTGCGCCAGGACCGTCCGGCGAAGATGCCGTAATGGCCCGCGCCGGGTTCGACGTGACTCGCCTTCATGCTGTCGGGGAGCCCGGTGAGCAGGTCGAGCGCGGCGACGCACTGTCCCGGGGCCGAGATGTCGTCGTCGGCGCCCTCGACCGTCTTCACCGCCACGTCGGTGATGGCCGAGATGTCGACCCATTTGCCGTCGACGGTGAAGGCGTTGCGGGCGATCTCGCGGTCCTTGAAGACGCGCTCGACCGTCGAGAGGTAGAACTCGGCCGTCATGTCCATCACGGCGAGATACTCGTCGTAGAAGCGGTTGTGCCGATCGTGGTCGCTGGCCTCGCCCTTGGCCACGCGCAGGATCTGGTTCTTGAAGGCCGTGGCATGCGTCTCGGCGTTCATCGCCATGAAGCTGGCGAGCTGCTGCAGGCCGGGATAGACCATCCGCCCGGCGCCCTTGTACTTGAAGCCCACGCGCTGAAGCACGTGCCGCTCGAGCTGGCCCATCGTGACGCGGCGGCCGAAATCGGTCACCTCGGTCGGCGCAGCGTCGGGGTCGATCGGGCCGCCGATCAGCGTCAGCGAGTTGGGTTGCGCGGCCGGATCCTCGGCGGCGAGATAGGCGGTCGCGGCGAGCGCCAGGGGCGCCGGCTGGCAGACCGCGATCACGTGCGTGTCGGGGCCGAGATGGCGCATGAAATCGACGAGGTAGAGGGTATAGTCCTCGACGTCGAACTTGCCGACCGACACGGGGATGTCGCGGGCGTTGTGCCAGTCGGTGATGTAGACCTCGCAGTCGGGCAAGAGGCTCGTGACCGTCGATCGCAGGAGCGTGGCGTAGTGGCCCGACATCGGCGCCACCAGCAGCACCTTGCGCGGCAGCTCGTGGCGGCCCTGCACGGAGAAGTGGACGAGGTCGCCGAACGGCTTTTCGAGCACCGTCTCGATACTGACCAGGTGATCGCGCCCGTCCTCGCCGACGACATGGGCGATCCCCCAGTCGGGCTTTGCCACCATCCGGGCGAAGCTGCGCTCGGTCACCTCGCCCCAGGCCGCCGTCCACTGCACGACGGGGTTGGCCGCGAGGCCGAAGACCGGGTAGGAGAAGGCCGCCTTGGCGGTGGAGCCGAGCCACTCGTTGGTCACCCGGATCGACTCCATCATGTCGTAGGTCATCATGTATTTCATGTGCGCGCTTCCCCGTCTTCGGCGGCCGAACCGGACCGTGGCCCGGACACTTCGTCGCTTGCTCCCCCCGGACAGGCGACTTAGTGAGGCGGCAGGTTAGGGGGGCGCAGTCAGCATGGCAATGGAACCCGACAGCGACGAAAAGCCCACCGGCGGCGACCTGGAGAAGCTGAACGCCAACCTCCACCGCATCGAGGAGCTCACCCAGCGCCTCGTCGCGGCCTTCTCGCGCAAGCGCGACATCGACCCCGGTCTGCAGGGGCCGGGGCAGGATCTCTACGTCAAGGCGGCCACCGCGATGGTCGCCGAGATGATGCAGAACCCGGCGAAGATCATCGAGCACCAGGTGAGCTACTGGGGCAAGACGCTCAAGCACTACGTGGAGGCGCAGCAGGCGCTGGCGAGCGGCAAGCTCGTCGCGCCTGAGGACCACACGCCGCGCGACCGCCGCTTCGCGCACGAGCTGTGGCAGACGCATCCCTACTTCAACTGGATCAAGCAGCAGTACCTGCTCGCCTCCGAGGCGGTGGAGGAGGCGGTCGAGGACGTCGATCACCTCAGCCCCAAGGACAAGCAGCGCCTGCGCTACTTCTCCAAGCAGATCGTCGACATGTTCAGCCCGGCGAACTTTCTCGGCACCAACCCGGATGCGCTGAGCCGGGCGGTCGAGACCGACGGGCAGAGCCTGGTCGACGGTCTGGAGAACCTCGTGCGCGACCTCGAGTCGAACGAGGGCGATCTCGTCGTGACGCTGGCCGACCGCGACGCCTTCCGCGTGGGCGAGAACCTCGCCACGACCGAGGGCCAGGTCGTTTTCCGCAACCGGATGATCGAGCTGATCCAGTACACGCCCACGACCGAGAAGGTGCACAAGACGCCGCTCGTGATCTTCCCGCCCTGGATCAACAAGTTCTACATCCTCGACCTCAAGCCGCAGAACTCGCTGATCAAGTACATCGTCGACCAGGGCTACACCCTGTTCGTCGTGAGCTGGGTCAACCCCGACCCCTCCTACCGCGACACCGGCATGGACGACTACGTCGAGGAGGGTTACCTCGCCGCGCTAGAGCAGGTGAAGGCGATCACCGGCGAGGCGCAGGTCAACGCTGTGGGCTACTGCATCGCCGGCACGACGCTCGCCGCGACGCTTTCGGTGCTCAGGCAACGGGGCGACAAGTCGGTCAAGTCGGCGACGTTCTTCACCACGCTGACCGACTTTTCCGACCAGGGCGAGGTGGGCGTCTTTCTCGAGGACGACTTCGTCGACGCGATCGAGGAGGAGGTGACGCGCGAGGGCATTCTCGACAAGTTCTACATGTCGGCGACCTTCTCGTACCTGCGTTCGAACGACCTGATCTATGGCCCCGCGATCAAGAGCTACATGATGGGGCAGGCCCCGCCCGCCTTCGATCTGCTCTACTGGAACGGCGACGGCACCAACCTGCCCGCCCGCATGGCGGTGGAATACCTCCGCGGCCTCTGCCAGGGCGACAAGCTCGCGCAGGGCGAGTTCCCCCTCTGCGGCACGACAGCGGCCCTGAAGGACGTCGACCTGCCTGTGTTCGCAGTGGCCTGCGAGACCGACCACATCGCCGCGTGGCGTTCAAGCTTTCGCGGCGTGCAGAAGATGGGCAGCCGGGCCAAGACCTTCGTGCTCTCGCAGTCGGGGCACATCGCGGGAATCATCAACCCGCCGTCGAAGAAGAAATACGGCCACTACACCAACGACGATCTGTCCGGCACGCCCGAGGAATGGCGCGAGGGCGCGACCTTCCACGAGGGGTCGTGGTGGCCGCGCTGGCACGAGTGGCTCAAGAAGCGCTCCGGCCCACAGGTCAAGGCGCGCATGCCCGGCGATGCGGCGCACCCGCCGCTGGCGCCCGCGCCCGGCACCTACGTCCACGGCGACAGCGACCTCTGACGCGCCGGGCGACGCCGCGGCCGGCTGACCGCGCCACGGCCCCGTCCGCGACCACGCACCCGCCCCGGCAGGATGGGGCGCGCGCCTCCCCCATGGATTGCGCACGATTGAGGGCCGTGGCGGCCGGATTCCCTTCGGTCAGATTTTTTGCTGCACTGCAGCATCGGGGGTTGAATTGCTGCACTGCAGCATGTATCTCTCCCCTGCAACCGGGAACGGGGCGCCCAGAAACGGAAACAGCCGGCTCCTGGGCATCAAACTCTAGGAGAGAGACCATGACCACGACCGACTACAGCAAGATGATGCAGGACATGATGGCCAACTTCCCGATGGACGCCTCGGCGATGCAGGACTCCTTCAAGACCCAGGCCGCCCTCGGCGAGAAGATGTCGAAGGTGTTCCTCGAGGCCGCCGACAAGTCGAACGAGATCTCGGCAAAGTGGACGAAGGACACTCTGTCGAAGATGGGCGAGATGACCAAGGTCAAGGACGAGCCCACCGACTACACCAAGGCGATGACCGACTACGCCTCGGCACAGGCCGAGATGGCGGCCGAGATGATGGCTGCCTACGCCGAGGTCGCCAAGAAGGTGCAGATGGAGACGGTCGAGCTGATGCTCGCCGCCGGCAAGGACTTTTCCGAGGATGCCTCGGCCGCCGTCAAGAAGGCCACCACCGAGGTGACCACGGCCGCCAAGAAGGCCGCCGCCGCCAAGTAAGGCAGAATCACGAGTTTCGCGCCGGCCTCCTCCTCCCTGCCGGCGCGGATCATCGGGCGGGTCGCAGCGCGGCCCGCCCTTTTTCATGCGCGGCGAGGGGCGTGCACGGCACCGCATGCCGCCTGCGTGCAAGTCGATCCGCGCCGCTTCCAAGCTGCCCTTTCTTTTTGCAAACCCGTGCTCTACGCTCTGCTGCACCGCAAAACGAAAGGGCACCCCGTGGCCGAGAACTCTCCCCTTCTCATCAAGCGCTACGCGTCGCGGCGGCTCTACAACACCGAGACCTCCGACTACGTCACGCTCGAGGATATCGCGGGCTTCATCCGCGCGGGCCGCGAGGTGCAGATCGTCGACCTCAAGTCGGGCGACGACCTGACCCGGCAATACCTGCTTCAGATCATCGCCGAGCACGAGAGCAAGGGCGAGAACGTCCTGCCGATCGACGTGTTGACGGATCTCGTGCGCTCCTATCAGGGGGCGGCGACCTCCGTGGTGCCCCAGTTCCTCGCCATGTCCTTCGAGATGCTCCGCGACGGGCAGTCGAAGATGATGGAGAACATGGAAAAGATGAACCCGATGGTCGCCATGCCGGGCTACGATGCGATGCGCGCCCAGCAGGAGGCAGTCATCAAGGCGATGACGGGCGGCATGGGCGGCGTGGCCAACTGGAAGGCACCCATCCGCGACGATGAAAAGGGCGGCGACGACCTGCACGAGATCAAGAGCCAGCTCGCAGAACTGCAGGCCAAGCTCGACAAGATGCAGAAGTAGGACGGCCTCGGCGATGGAATTGCCCGCCTTCATCCGCGCCTTCCCCGCCCTCGACCTGCCACTGCCCGACACCGCCGTCAGCGCCAACGCCATGCAGACCGAGCAGGGCCTCGCGGTGTTCTTCACCTTCCACGAGGATGTCGAATTGCCCGCGCACAGCCACGGCGCGCAGTGGGGCACCGTGCTCGCCGGGCAGGTCGCGCTGATCCGCGACGGGGAGGAGCGTGTGTTCCACCCCGGCGAGAGCTACATGATCGACACGGGCGTCGCGCATTCGGCGCGCGTCGCCGCCGGTTCGGTCGTTCTCGACGTCTTCGAAGAGGCCGATCGCTACCCGGTCCGCGCCTGATCGTCGCTAGCGCAGCACCAGCGGCGCGGCGAGCCACTCGCGCAGGGCCTCTGTCGTCGCGTCGGGCTGCTCGAGCGGCGGCAGGTGGCCCGCATCCTCGATCACCTTCAGCACGGCGCCGGGAATCAGCTCGGCCATCGTCTCGTGACGCCGGACCGGAAAGACGGAATCATGCGCGCCGCAGAGCACCAGGGCCGGCACGCGGCAGTCGCGCAGCGTCTTTTGCTGGTCGGGGCGACGCTGCATCGCGCGCGACTGCGCGACGAAAGTCTCCGCCCCGAGCGACCGGCCCATGTCGAGCACGGCCTGGCCCACCTCGACCCGCCCCGGCCCCGGCGCGAGCGCGGCGGACGGGATCTCTTCGCGCAGCACATCGTCGAGCCGCCCGTTCTGCGCGCCGATGATGCGCGGCTCGCGGGCGGCGGCGTCCTGCGGGGTCTCGGCCAGCGGTGACGTGTCGAGGAGAGCGATCCGCGCCACCCGGTCGGGCGCACGCGACAGCATCTCCATCGCCACCACCCCGCCAAGCGCATGGCCTGCGAGCGCGAAGCGCCGCGGCGCGACGTCGAGCACGGCCTGTGCCAGAGCGCCGACGGAGGTCGCCCCCGTCAGCGGTGCGATCATGATCGCGCGCATGTCGTTGAGCGCAAGGAAGGGGTGCGACCACAGCCGGGCATCGCACATCAGCCCCGGCAGAAGCACGAGCGGCTCGGCCATCCCTCAGCCCCGGTCCTGCGCCGTCGTGCGGATCGCCTGCGCCCGGCCGCCCGATCGGATCACCGTCATGCTGCCCTCTGCCCCTCGTTGCGCGGGTTGGCCCCGTCTGAGAGCTACGTTTCCAGATCGCCGCGCCCGCGTCCAGCACCGGTGGCGCGCCACCGCACCGTCAGCCGGTTTCCGCAAGCGCACGGACGCCGAATGGCGGGCGGCGCCCGGCCGACGCGGGTGGGCGGGCGGGGCGTCGGCCGGGCGCCG
>LJNT01000209.1 GCA_001314685.1 Rhodobacteraceae bacterium HLUCCA09 | reverse complement strand
GACGGAAACCGAGCTCTCGGCGCTGCGCCGGGCCTATGCCAGCGGCACGACCCGGGTCAGCTATGACGGCAAGTCGGTGGACTACGGCTCGGCCGAGGACCTGCTGGCGCGCATCCGCACCATCGAGCGCGCCATCGCGGGCACATCCCGGCCGCCACCGGTGGCCGGACTGGCTGGCTTCTCGCGCGGGGACCGGTGATGTCGGCGACCTGGTTCGACAGGGCCATTGCCTCCGTCGCCCCTCGGGCCGCCGCGAGCCGCGTGCTGGCCCGTCAGGCCTTCGAGACCCTGACGCGGGGCTATGACGGGGCCGCGCGCGGGCGTCGCACCGAGGGCTGGCGCGCGCCGGGATCCTCGGCCGACACCGAGATCGGCGTCGCCGGGGCGCTCCTGCGCGACCGGATGCGCGATCTGGTGCGCAACAACCCGCATGCGGCCAAGGCCGTCGCGGTGCTGGTGAACAACATCATCGGCGCGGGCATCATGCCCCGTGCGGCCAGCGGCGACGACAAGCTCGACCGGAAAGTCGATGCCCTGTTCGAGCGCTGGACAGCGGAATGCGACGCCGACGGCCAACTCGACTTCTATGGGCTGCAGACGCTGATCTGCCGCGAGATGGTCGAGGCGGGCGAGGTCCTGGTGCGCCGCCGCCTGCGACGCGCGAGCGACGGTCTGCCCGTGCCGCTGCAATTGCAGGTTCTCGAGGCCGATTTCCTCGACGCCACCAAATCCGGCGCCCTCGGCGCGGGGCGGCTGGTGCAGGGGATCGAGTTCGATCCGGTCGGCAAGCGCCGGGCCTACTGGCTGCACGCCGAGCATCCGGGCGACGCCTATGGGGCCTTGCAGAACGGTCTGCAGAGTCGCCCGGTCCCGGCGGCCGAGATCGCCCATGTCTACGAGAAGCAGCGCACACAGGCGCGCGGCGTCCCCTGGGGCGCCCCGGTGATCCGCAGCTTGCGCGATCTCGACGATTACGAGGTGGCCGAACTGGTCCGCAAGAAGACCGAGGCCTGCGTCACCGCCATCGTCTTCGGCGACGACGAGGCGCAACAGGGCATCGCGCCCTCCGTGGTCGATGCCGATGGCAACCGGGTCGAGCAGTTCGAGCCGGGGCTGATCGCCTATGCGCGCGGCGGCAAGGACATCCACTTCAACCAGCCTTCCGCCACCGGTGGCTACGGCGAATACAAGCGGGCGAGCCTGCACACGATCTCGGCCGGGTTCCGGGTGCCCTACGAGTTGCTGACCGGGGACCTCAGCCAGGTCAACTATTCCTCGATCCGGGCGGGACTCGTCGAGTTCCGCCGCCAGATCGACGCCGTGCAATGGCAGCTCTTCATCCCGATGTTCTGCGCGCCGGTATGGCGCTGGTTCACCGAGGCCGCATGGGCCGCGGGGCAGATCCCGTCGCCCATCGTACCGGTCGAATGGTCGCCGCCGAAGTTCGAGGCGGTCGATCCGCAGAAGGACGCGATGGCGAACCTGCTGTCGATCCGCTCGGGCACGATGACGCTGGCCGAGGTGATCGCGAAGCAGGGCCGCAATCCCGATGCGGTGCTGGCCGAGATCGCCGCGACCAACGCCAAGCTCGACGCGCTGGGGCTGGTGCTCGACAGCGATCCGCGACGCGTCACCAAGACCGGCAGTGCGCAGACCGGCGATCCGGCGACCGATACCGCCGCCGACGACCCCTCCGCCGAAGCGGATGAAACCGACCCGGCGCAGGCCGACCAACAGGACTGACCTTCATGGACACGATGATCGAACTGCCGGCCATGCGCCGGTCGGCGGAGCTTGCGCCGAACACCGCCGATGCAGACAGCCGCACCGTCGAGGTGGTCTGGTCGGCCGGGGCCCGTGTCCGACGCGCCACCTTCTTCGGCGAAGCCTATGACGAGGAACTCAGCCTCGACCCGGCCCATGTCCGCCTCGACCGACTGAACGCGGGCGCGCCCTTCCTGAAGGTGCACGAGCTCGACACGCTCGACGCGGTGATCGGCTCGGTCGTGCCGGGTTCCGCCCGGATCGAGAACGGCCGCGGCATCGCGCTGGTGCGCATCTCCGAACGCGCCGACGTCGAGCCGATCTGGCGCGACATTCAGGCCGGGCACATCCGCGCGGTCTCCATCGGCTACCAGGTCCATCGCTTCGAGGTCTCGAAACCCGAGGCCGCGCGCGAACTCTGGCGGGCGGTGGACTGGACGCCCTTCGAGGTCTCCGCCGTCGCGGTCGGCGCCGACCCCGCCGCAGGCTTCCGCGCCCAGCACCCCCTTCACGACTGCGTCCTCCACCGCCGGGACGCCCCTTCCACCACGAAAGGACCGATCCCGATGACGGACAAGACCCAGACCCCGCCGAGCGACGCCGCAACCCCCGCCACCACCCAGCCGACCGAGCCGGTCGAAACCGAGGACACCACCATGACCGAGCCGAAAGCGGCTGCGCCCGACCCCAAGGTCGCCGTAGTCGAAACCCGCGCGCAGCCGAAGACGCAGGCAACTCCCGCCGCTGACACCGAGGCTGTCGCGACCCGCGCCCGCGAGGCTGAGCGGGACCGCGTCTCCACGATCTACGATCTGGCCGGGCGCCTGAACCTTGAGCGCGGCTTCGCCGAGGATCTGGTCAAGCGCGGCGTCAGCGTCGACGAGTCCCGCCGCCTGATCCTCGATCAGGTCGCTGCGAAGTCGGACGAGACCCGGACCTTCCCCCATGTCTCCGTCACCCTCGGCGGCCGGGACGAGCGCATCACCCGCCGCGATGCGGTGGCGAACGCGCTGCTGCACCGCTACAGCCCGACGCTGTTCCAGCTGGACGACGCCGCGCGCCAGTATCGCGGCATGACCCTGCTGGAACTGGCCCGCGAAAGCCTCGGCAATGCCGGGGTCAACACGCGGGGGCTGTCGCGCGACGAGGTGGCGACGCGGGCCCTGCATTCGACCTCCGACTTCCCCGAGATCCTCTCGGCGGTGACCAACAAGACCCTGCGGCAAGCCTACGAGGCCTATCCCCGCACCTTCATGCTGTTCTGCCGCCAGGTGCTCGCCACCGACTTCAAGGCGATGCACCGGGTGCAGCTGGGCGAGGCCCCGCAGCTGCTCGAAGTCGGCGAGAGTGGCGAGTTCAAGCGCGGCACGCTCGGCGAAAGCAAGGAGAGCTACAAGGTCAAGACCTATGGCCGGGTGGTCGCGATCACCCGTCAGACGCTGATCAACGACGATCTCGACGCCTTCACCCGGATCCCGGCGATGTACGGCAACTCCATCGCCCAGCTGGAGTCGGACGTGGTCTGGGGCATCATCACCGCCAACCCGGCGATGGCCGACGGCAACGCGCTGTTCCACACGACCCACAAGAACCTTGCAGGCACTGGCGCGGCGCTGGCAGTCGATGCGGTGGGCGCGGCCCGCGCCGCGATGGCCAAGCAGACGGGCCTCGACAAGAAGACGGTGCTGAACGTCCGTCCGGCCTTCCTGATCGTGCCCGCCTCGCTGGAACTGAAGGCCGAGCAGCTGGTCGCGCAAAACCTCGTGCCCGCCGCGACGTCCAGCGTCGTACCGCAGTCGATCCGTACGCTGGCGCCGATCAGCGAGCCCCGGCTCGACGCCGCCAGCGAAACCGCCTGGTATCTGGCGGCCAGCCCGAACCAGATCGACACCATCGAGTACGCCTATCTCGAGGGTCAGCAGGGCGCCTACATCGAGACGCGCAACGGCTTCGACGTCGACGGCGTCGAGATCAAGTGCCGCCTCGACTTCGGCGCCAAGGCCATCGATTGGCGCGGCCTCTACAAGAACCCGGGCGCGTAACCCGCGCCTATTGAAGCCTGACACTCGGGCGGTCCTGACGGGCCGCCATTCGTCTTTCAACGAGGATCCTCCCCATGAAAAACTACGCCCAGCCCGGCAACACCATCACCCTGACCGCGCCCTATGCCGTCGCCTCCGGCGATGGTCTGCTCGTCGGCTCCATCTTCGGCATCGCGGCCGGGGACGCCGCCAGCGGCGAGCCCGTCGAGGCTGCGCTCGTCGGCGTCTTCGACATCACCAAGGTCGGCTCGCAGGCGTGGACCGTCGGCGCCAAGGTCTATTGGGACGACACCAACAAGCGCTGCACCACGGTCGCCACCGACAATACCCTGATCGGCGCTGCCGTGGAGGCAGTGGCGAGCGGCGCGGGCGACACCATCGGCCGGGTGCGCCTGAACGCAACGTTCTGATGAGCGCCTTTGCTGCCGCCGTGGGCGCGCTCTTCGCCGATCCGAACATCGGCCGGGACGCGGTCTACATCGCCGATGGCGGCGCGCCCGTTCTGGTGCGCGTCGTCGCCCGGCGCGCAGACGCCGTCACCGACTTCGGCGACGCGCGGCTCTGGTCGGAAACCACCCGGATCGATCTGCGCGTCGCCGAGGTTGCGAACCCGCGCCCCGGCGACAGGATCGAGATCGACGGCGACGCCTTCCTCATTCAGGGCGAGCCCGTCCGCGACCGCGAGCGGCTGGTCTGGACTGTCGATCTGAGGCCCGTGTGAAACTGAAGCTCGACATCGATCCCGACATAGTCGCGATGATGGCGACCGAGGTCGCGGCGGGGGAACGCGCCGTCACCGCAGCCATGCGCGAGGCTGGAGCCGGGTTGAAGTCGGCGTGGCGGTTGCAGATCACCGGCGCGGGGCTTGGCCCCCGGCTCGCCAACTCCATCCGGAGCCAGAACTTCCCAAAGTCGGGCGAGAGCCTGGATGCGGCGGCGCTGGTCTGGTCGAAGGCTCCGGTCATCGTGGGCGCGCATGACACGGGGCCGTTGATCCGCTCGAAGAACGGGTTCTGGCTGGCGATCCCGCTGCCTGCGGCGGGCAAGTCCCTGCGGGGCGGCCGGATCACACCCGGCGAATGGGAGCGGCGACGCGGGCTGCGCCTGCGCTTCGTCTATCGCCGCACGGGCCCGAGCTTGCTGGTCGCGGAGGGACGGCTGAACACGAAGGGTCAGGCGGTGGTGTCGCGCTCGAAGGCCGGGCGCGGCAAGGTCACCGCCCCGATCTTCCTGCTCGTGCCGCAGGTCAAGCTGCCGAAGCGGCTGGACCTCGCACGGGATGCAGACCGGGCGTTGGACAGCGTGCCGGGGCTGATCGTGGCAAACTGGGTCTTCAAAACTCCCAGATCTTGATGTTCTCGTTGATGATCACGTCTTCCGCCTGTGAGTTTTCGACGTTGACCATCCGAGCATGAAAGCCTTTTCGGATCAGGTCGACCGCCTCTTCGATGGTATTTGCCCATGTGTAATTCTTCGCATGATGTCTCTCTTGCGACGGAACAGATGGGTCAACGAGTACAAACCGACCGTCCGGCCTCGGAGCCAAACGATTGATTGTCCTTGCTCGGCTTGAAACGCCGACCACGACGTATTCTGGCATCAATTTCCCCCTCAACTAGGCGTTTCTAGCCATTCACAGCGCCAAATGCTGCGGAAAATGCGCCGATAGACGTTCGCTCAGAAACTACCGAATGAACAGTCGCGTCATGCAAGATCAAGGGCTTCTGATGGTATCAGTTCGCGAAACCATCCTCGCCGCGCTGCACGCGCGGCTCTCGGCGCTGCCCGCCACCGCGCTCCGTAGTGAGGTGCTGCCCGAGCGCGTGCCCGCAGATGGCCTGCTGATCCTGCGAGACGGGGAGCCGGGCGAGCCGGAGGTCACGCTGTCGCCAATGCGCTACCACTACGAGCATCGGGCCGAGATCGAGGCCGTGGTCCAAGGGGCGGCGCGTGACACCGCCTTCGACACGCTCTGCGCCAGCGTGGGCGCGACGATTGCCGCCGACCGAACGCTGGGCGGGCTCTGCGACTGGGTCGAGGCGGAAGCGCCGCGCCCAGTCGATCTGCCGGTCGAGGGCGCGGCCAGTCTGAAGGCCGCCGTCATCCCGGTCGTGCTGCACTATTCCACGGCCGATCCGCTCGGCTGATCCCGATAACCCGAGGAGAACACCATGGCACGAGCCCAGGGGGCGCGGGCGCTGATGGCGCTTGCGTTCGAGACGACCTATGGAACGCCGCCCGCGAGCGGCTTCA
>LJNT01000058.1 GCA_001314685.1 Rhodobacteraceae bacterium HLUCCA09 | reverse complement strand
GCTCCGAACGTTGCTGTCGGATTTCGTATAGCGGCTTGATTCTACAGAGCTTTCGCAGGCACGCCAGCCATTTCCCCCGATTTCGATGAATAAGATGGGGTCAAGCCGCCGCCCCGGCCCCGCGTCGTCTCGAGGTAGCCGGCCTCTCCGAGCAACGCCTCCGGGCATCGGCGCTGGCCGGACGAGGTGAAGGCGCAGGCCGTGGCCGAGACACTTCGCCCCGGCGCGACGGTCAACGCCGTGGCCGCGCGGTTCGGGGTGCAGCCGAACCAGCGCTTTCGGACCATGCCAGCAAGGCCCGCGAGATCGGCGGCGACATCGGCCAGAGCCTCGTCGGCGCCGTCCAGTCGGTGGAGAACGCGGTGGGCCAGTTCGTGAAGACCGCCAGGCAACTTCCGCCACTTCACGCCAGCCTGCGGCTTTCCGGTGGACGTCGCGGGCCCTGCGTCAGAATCGCTCGGCCCGGAGCACCTCGCAATCGGTGACCGTGACGATGCCGATATGCCGTTCCACGACGGCAAAGGCGGCGTCGAGCAGATCGCCGAGCCGCTCGGGCCGGATGATGCAGACGACGCAGACCATGCCGCGCGCACGGCTCACCTGTCCTTCGCGGCTCCATTGCCCCGACCGGCCCGATCCGCCCAGAACCGGCAGCACCGTGAACCCCGTCACCCCGGCCTTGGCCAGCGCATTGGTCAGCCGCGTCTCCATCACCGCCTCGATGGTGATCTCGACCCGTTTCGCCTTGTGGGTCTGCATGTCGGTCAGGCTCCGGTCACGAGGCTGGCGACCGCGAGATAAAGCGGTATCCCCAGCGTCAGGTTGAAGGGAAAGGTCACGCCGAGCGCCAGTGTCAGGTAGACCGACGGGTTCGCCTCCGGCACGGCCACGCGCATGGCGGCGGGCACCGCGATGTAGGAGGCCGAGGCACACAGCGTCATGAACAGGACAACGCCGCCGGTCGACAGCCCCAGCAGCAGGCCCGCGCCCAGCCCCAGAACCGCCCCGATGGGCGGCATCACCACACCGAACACGAAGACGCCCGGTGTAAGCACCGACCGCGCCTCGCGCAATCCCCGCCCCGCGACCAGCCCCATGTCGAGCAGGAACAGGCACAGCACGCCCTGGAAGGGCGCCACGATGAAGGGGGCGATCATCTCCATCCCGTCCGCCCCGGTGATCCAGCCGATGGCGAAGGAGCCGACCAGCAGCACGATGGAGCCGTTGAGCAGGATCTCGCGCATCAACCCTTCCTCGAACTCGGCGCCTGCCGTGCCGTAGCGCGCGATCAGCCACAGGGCCGACAGGATCGCCGGCGCCTCCATCACCGCGGCGACCGCCACCATGTAGCCCTCGGCCGCGAGGCCGGCCGAGCCGATCACCGAGGTCGCGGCGACGAAGGTGACGATGGAGATCGAGCCGTAATGCGCCGCCACCGCGGCCGCGTCGGTCACATCCAGCCGGGTGATCCCCCTGAGAAGCGCGAAGGCGATCAGCGGCAGGGTGAAGGACAGGATCAGCCCGGCCACCAGCGACAGAAGCAGCGTCCCGTCCAGGCCGTGATCGGACACGCTGACCCCGCCCTTGAAGCCGATCGAGATCAGCAGATAGATCGACAGGCCCTTGGCGACCGCCTCGGGGATCGACAGGTCCGACCGTGCGAAACTGGCCAGCAAGCCCAGCGCGAAGAACAGGATGATGGGCGACAGAAGGTTCCCGATCGCCAGCGCCAGAATCCCGTCCATATTCATGTCCCTCGGGGTCGCGTCTCGTTCCGGCCTGTGTAGGAAGCCGGACCGCGACGGTAAAGCGCCGCCCCGGACGAAATGGCCCGGCATGTCCCGAAGCGGCCGGCCGTGCGCCGGCGGAAAGGGCGATGACGGGACGGAGACCTTTTCGAGATCCGTCGGCGCGTGATCCCGCCGACAAGCCGCAGGCGGATCCGATCCGCCGGATCCACGCCGCCTCCACGGCATCCCGCGCATCCGCGCCCGACTGCCCGAGAGCGACGCTGATGTCGGGCGCACCCCCGACTGCGCACCGAATGCACGACGCGAGGCCCCGACGGCGATCGGGGCAGGAATCCCGAGCATCGGGACCATGGGGCGCGAGGTGCGGCCGGCCCGGTCGGATCCGGGCCGGCCGTGATCGGATCAGCCGGCGAGATCCAGGACCATGCGGCCCTCGATCTGACCTTTCCTCATCCGGTCGAAGATCGCGTTGATCTCGTCCAGGGGCGCCGTGTCGACGGTGGCCTTCACCTTGCCGTCGGCCGCGAAATCGAGCGATTCCTGGAGATCGAGCCGGGTGCCGACGATCGACCCGCGCACCGACACGCCGTTCAGCACCATCCCGAAGATGTTGAGAGGAAAGTCGCCCGGCGGCAGGCCGTTCAGGGCCACGGTCCCGCCCCGGTCGACCATGCCGATCGCCTGTTCGAACGCCTTCTCGCTGACGGCCGTGACGAGCACGCCCTGCACGCCGCCCCCCGTCTCCTCGACGACCTTGGCGGCCGGGTCCTCCGTCGTCCGGGCGTTCACGGTCACCTTGGCGCCCAGTCGGCTCGCCAGATCGAGCTTGGCGTCGTCGATATCGACCGCCACCACGTTCAGCCCCATGGCGACGGCATATTGCACCGCCATGTGACCGAGGCCGCCGATGCCCGAGATCGCCACCGTGTCGCCGGGCTTGGTGTCGGTCATCTTCAGACCCTTGTAGACCGTGACGCCCGCGCACAGGACAGGCGCGATCTCCTTGAAATCGACGTTGCCCGGCAGGTGGCCGACATAGTCGGGGTCGGCCAGAACGTAGTCGGCGAAGCCGCCGTTCACCGAATAGCCGGTGTTCTTCTGGCTCTTGCAGAGCGTTTCCCAGCCGCCGAGGCAGTGCCGGCAATGCCCGCAGGCGGTGTAGAGCCACGGCACGCCCACCCGGTCGCCTTCCTTGAGGTGGTGGACGCCCCGGCCGACGGCAGAGACGTATCCCACGCCCTCGTGACCGGGAATGAACGGCGGCTCGGGCTTGACCGGCCAGTCCCCCTCGGCGGCGTGCAGGTCGGTGTGGCACACGCCCGAGGCCTCGATCGCGACCTGGATCATTCCCGGTTCGACCTCGGGAACCGGCACCTCCTCGATCTCGAGCGGTGCACCGAATTCGCGCACGACCGCGGCTTTCATCGTCTTGGCCATCGAAGAACCCTCCTCAAAAGAACCCGAGCTTTTCGGGATTGTAGCTGACCAGCATGTTCTTTGTCTGCTGGTAATGGTCGAGCATCATCTTGTGGTTCTCCCGCCCGATGCCCGATTGCTTGTAGCCGCCGAAGGCGGCATGCGCCGGATAGGCGTGGTAGTTGTTGACCCAGACGCGGCCCGCCTCGATGGCGCGGCCGAAGCGGTAGGCGCGGGTGCCGTCGCGGGTCCAGACGCCGGCGCCGAGGCCGTACATGGTGTCGTTGGCGATGGCGAGCGCCTCGGCCTCGTCCGTGAACGTCGTCACCGACACGACGGGGCCGAAGATCTCCTCCTGGAAGACGCGCATCCTGTTGTGGCCCTTCAGGATCGTGGGCTGGATGTAGAAGCCGCCCTCCAGATCGCCCTCCATCCGTGCGGCATCGCCGCCCACCAGCACCTCGGCGCCTTCCTCGACCCCGATGGTGAAGTACGACATGATCTTGTCGTGCTGCTGCCGGCTGGCCTGGGCGCCGACCATGGTGGACATGTCGCGCGGATCGCCCTGCCGGATCGCCTTCACGCGCTCGATGCAGCGGGCGATGAACTCCTCGTAGATGTCCTCCTGGATCAGGGCGCGGCTGGGGCAGGTGCAGACCTCGCCCTGGTTGAAGGCGAACAGCACGAAGCCCTCGACGGCCTTGTCGAGGAACGCGTCGTCCTGCGCCATCACGTCGGAGAAGAAGATGTTGGGCGACTTGCCGCCCAGTTCCAGCGTCACGGGGATCAGGTTGACGGTCGCGGCCTCCATGATCTTGCGGCCCGTCGCGGTGGAGCCGGTGAAGGCGATCTTCGCGATCCGGCCCGATCGCACCAGCGCGTCGCCGGCCTCGGCGCCGTAGCCGTTGACGATGTTCAGGACACCGGCGGGCAGCAGGTCGCCGATCAGCTCCATCAGGACCATGATCGCGGCCGGGGTCTGTTCGGCGGGCTTCATCACGATGCAGTTGCCCGCCGCCAGCGCCGGCGCCAGCTTCCAGGCGGCCATCAGGATCGAGAAGTTCCACGGGATGATCTGCCCCACCACCCCGAGCGGCTCGTGGTAGTGATACGCGACCGTGTCGTGGTCGATCTCGGACATGGTGCCTTCCTGGCCGCGCAGGACACCGGCGAAGTAGCGGAAATGGTCGACCGAGAGCGGGATGTCGGCGGCGGTGGTCTCGCGGATCGGCTTGCCGTTGTCCCAGGTCTCGGCGCGGGCGATCAGGTCGAGGTTTTCCTCGATGCGGTCGGCGATCCTGAGAAGCACGTTGGAGCGGTCCGCGGCCGAGGTCTTGCCCCAGGCCTCGCGGGCGGCATGGGCCGCGTCGAGGGCCAGGTCGACGTCCTCGGCGGTGGAGCGGGCCACCTCGCAGACCTTGGCGCCCGTGATGGGCGTGACATTGTCGAAATACCGCCCCTGCACGGGAGGCACGAACGCGCCGCCGATGAAGTTGTCGTATCGGCGCCGGAAGGGCGACGTGTGACCTTCCTGGACTTGTGTCAATTCGTTCATCGTTGGATCTCTTCCTTTGGCTCCCGATCCTCCGCCGGAAGCATGCCTCACGATGACCGCGTCCCGCGCCCCCGTCAAATGGTGGACGACCGGCAGATCCGGCGACCTGTCTCAGGATTGAGACACGTCATCGGGCGTTTGCCACCGAGTTGAGCCGATTCATCCGGCGATAGAGCGTGGCGCGCCCCACACCGAGCGCCCGCGCGGCCTCCGACACGTTGCCGCCGGCGCGCGCCAATGCGCGGTTCACCGCCGCGCGCTCGGCCTTCTCGAAGCCCCTGGGCCCGTCCTCGCGCCCGAAGACATCCGAGACGGGGGCCGGCTTCACGGGGCCCGACAGGGGCAGACCGAGCGCGATCCGCGCCGCGCGCGTGGCCCCGGCGACAAGGTCGTCGCCGTCCACCGCGAGCAGCATGGCCGACCGGGTGTCGTCGTCGGCCGCGACGATGATCCGCGCCGTCCGGAATGCGGCCCGGAAGCAGGTGACCTCGATCTCGCGCGCGGTCTGCGCCACCTGCGCGGCGATGAGCCCGTTGATCGGCGCGGTCTGGTCCGCGCGGGCCGACGAGACGTCGAGCGCGCCGATCAGTTCCCCCTCTGCCCCGAAGACCGGCGCGTCGATGCAGCTCATTTCCGTGTTGCGGGCGCGGAAATGCTGATCCCGGTGAATGATGACGCGGCGGGTTTCGGCGATGCAGGTGCCGATCCCGTTGGTGCCCTCCGCCGCCTCCGACCAGTCGGCACCGGGGCTCAGGCCCCATGTCTCGAAGGCCGCCCGGTCGCCGTCGGAGGCGCGCAGCTCCAGCACGACCCCGTCGGCATCGGTGAGAAGCACGCCGCAGCCGGAACTGCCGACCAGCCTGTAGAGGCTGTCGAGCCGGGGCGTCGCGATGCTCAGGATCTCTTCGACCGTCTTTCGACGATCGGAAAGCTCGCGCCCCGTGATCCGCTGCACCCCGTCCTGCCCCGCAGGGTCGAGCCCGTGATGATGGAACGACCGGCGCCACGACGCGACGAGCCGCGATCGTGCCGCCGCGCCGGACTGGCTGGCGATCTCCAGCACGCGCTCGGCGTGTCGTGGATGCGTTCTCAATCCAGACCCCCCCCGAGCGAAGGTGCGCCGCCAGGTCGCCTCGTGTCAACGGCCTCGCTCCGCAGCCGCAGGCGGCGTTCTCCGACCCCGGCAAGGTCCGGGGGTGATGCGCGAGGCCCGAAGGGCGGCGCGCTGCATCCCCTGGATCGCCGACTGCCCATCGGGCGGCAGCCGGCGGCGCCGTCTGCGCATGCGCGAGGGGTGGGACCTGCAGGCGCAGCTCTACATGGACCTGCTCGGCGCGACGGGGCGCACCGCG
>LJNT01000043.1 GCA_001314685.1 Rhodobacteraceae bacterium HLUCCA09 | reverse complement strand
TTCCGCGCCAAGGCCGAGGCTGCGGGCGACCGGCTCGCCGCCTGCATGATCACCTATCCCTCGACGCACGGCGTGTTCGAGGACGGGGTGCGCGAGGTCTGCGCCATCGTCCACGACCATGGCGGGCAGGTCTACATGGACGGGGCGAACCTCAACGCGATGGTGGGCCTCGTGAAGCCGGGCGAGATCGGCGCCGACGTCACCCACCTCAACCTGCACAAGACCTTCTGCATCCCGCATGGCGGCGGCGGGCCCGGCATGGGGCCGATCGGCGTGAAGGCGCATCTCGCCCCCTTCCTGCCCGGCCATCCCGAGACCGACACATGGTTCTCGGGCGACAGCCCGGCGCCCGCGGGGCGCGAGGGGCCGGTGTCGGCGACGCCCTACGGCTCGGCCTCGATCCTGCCGATCTCGTGGGCCTATTGCCTGCTGATGGGCGGAGCGGGGCTGACGCAGGCCACCAAGGTGGCGATCCTCAATGCCAACTACCTCGCCGCCGAGCTCGAGGGCGACTACCCGGTGCTCTTCAAGGGCGCGCGGGGGCGCATCGCGCACGAATGCATCCTCGATACGCGCCCCTTCGCCGAGGCGGGCGTGACCGTCGACGACATCGCCAAGCGGCTGATGGATACGGGCTTTCACGCGCCCACCATGTCGTGGCCCGTGGCCGGCACGCTGATGATCGAGCCGACCGAGAGCGAGACCAAGGCCGAGCTCGACCGCTTCGTGACCGCGATGCGCACGATCCGCGCCGAGATCCGCGCGGTCGAGGCGGGCGAGATCGCGGCCGATCAGAGCCCGCTGCGCCGCGCCCCCCACACGGTCGAGGATCTCGTGGCCGAGTGGGACAGGCCCTACCCACGCGAGCAGGGCTGCTTTCCGGCCGGCGCCTTCCGGGTCGACAAGTACTGGCCGCCCGTGGGCCGGGTCGACAACGCCTGGGGCGACCGCCACCTCGTCTGCACCTGCCCGCCGCTCGAGGACTACGCCGAGGCGGCGGAATAGCCCCGCCCGCCCGCCGGGCCGGACCGCGCCCCGCCCGCCCGCCCGCGCGCTCCGCCCCGGCGGGCGGCCGGGGCTGCGGGCCCCCGGTCAACTGGTCACCCGTGCCCCTTCCGCACGGCGATGCCGCCCCCATATATTCGGCGAACCGAATGTGAGAGGGGCCCACCATGCCTGCCGCCACCGACCAGACCTCTTCGTTGAAGCTCGCCTGCCTGACCTGCGGCGCCGTCAACCGCGTTCCGCGCGACCGGCTCGGCGCCGGGCCGAAATGCGGCACCTGCGGCGCGCGGCTGGTCGAGGGCAGGGTGGCCGAGCTCGACCTCGCCACGCTGGAGACGGCGGCGCGCACCGACGGGCTGCCGCTGCTGGTCGATTTCTGGGCGCCGTGGTGCGGGCCGTGCCGGGCGATGGCGCCCGAATTCGCCCGCGCGGCGCAGGACCTCGCGGGCGAAGCGCGCCTGGCCAAGATCGACACCCAGTCGCACCCCGACGCGGCGATCCGCTACGCGATCCGGGGTATCCCGGCGCTGATCCTGTTCCGCCACGGGCGCGAGGCCGCGCGGCTCGCCGGCGCCCGCCCGGCGGCCGACATCGTCCGTTTCGTCCGGCAGAACGCGGGCTGATCGCCGCTTGACATCGCCCGGCCGATGGGCGATCCCGCGCCGCACGGGGCCGTAGCTCAGTTGGGAGAGCGCGTCGTTCGCAATGACGAGGTCAGGGGTTCGATTCCCCTCGGCTCCACCAGTTCCCACACCGAAACCGAAACGGTCGCCGCCGGCCTTCAGTGTCGCGGCGCCCTGCTCCGCCCTCGCCTTTCGGAAGGGGGGCGCGCCACGGTCCTCCTCCGGCGCTGTGGCGGCGCAGAGATGGACACGCTCTGCGGTGCGGACGTCCCTCATTAGCGGCCGGAGCGCGCGCGCGGCGCCTTCGCGTCACGCCGCGGGCTTTCGTTCCCGGCACCGGGGCGGTGCGCGGGCACGATCCTTTCTCGACGCGTCATCTCCGTCGGTCCAGACCCGCGGGACGGGCCGCGCGGGCCCGGCAGGTGCGATCAGGCTCTGCGGCGCAGGAAGGCGAGGCCCCCCAGACCGGCCAGCAGCAGCCATCCGGCCGCGGGCAGCGGGATGACCGGCGTGCCGGCGAGGGCGTAGGTCTCGAATTCGATGTTGTCGATGGCGACGTCCACGTCCGGGGCCCACTGGATGCGGATGCCCGTCGCGCTCTCCCAGGCCGCCGACGTGGCGGGGGCAAAGGAGCTTGCGGTAGAGGACTCCACCTTCGTTTCGGTGTTCTGGAACAGGGCGGTCCCGTCGCCATCGCGCACGGCGAGCGGGAAGGTTCTATCCGAGGTGAACGCGCCCATGTCGAAGCCCAGCAGGCGCACCCCGACCCCGGCGGTAGGGCTCAGGAAAATCTCAGTAGCGCCGGAAAAAACTGTGGTGTTGCCCCACGCCACGCCGACGAGGTCGCTGGCCCCGATGTTATAGTATGCCATGGAGTTCAGGCCAGAGGCATCGATATCGCTGTCGTAGATGACGTCGACCTCTGCGCTGTCGCCATAGGACTGGGAAATGGCCAAGTTATTGACGCAATCGACGCTGCCGCACGCATCGTTCGGATCGAAGTCCAACGTGGTCGTCGTGGCAGCGTGGGCGGCGGCGCTCGACAGGGTCAACGCGGCGAGCAGAGCCGAGGGGCCCTCGGCAATGGTGAACAGGTCGAGCGTTACGGGAGCCTGCCGGCGTGTCGTGCGCGAGACCCAAGGGGAAGCGACGAGTGGCACTTAACCCCACGGAAAGGACGTTGGCAACTGCCTTTGGTCATGCCTGCGCGCGGGCCCGCGGCCGGCGGCGCGGGCAGACGCGCACCGAGGGCGAGCGCACGGGCCGGGCGCGAGCCTGTCGCCGGTCAGCGGGCGCAGCAGGACGCCCGAGCCGGGACGGCCCGGGCCGGGGCTGTCGAGGACGCCCGACCGCGCTCGCGAAACGTGGCCCGAGGGTCGCGCCGCCGCATCCCCGCTCCTGCGGTCGTGGCGACGCGGTATCGGCCCGATCGCCGGCGGCCGTCAGAGGCCCAGCTTCGCGGCCACGATCTCGTTGACGGCCTTGGGGTTGGCCTTGCCGCCGGTGGCCTTCATCACCTGCCCGACGAACCATCCCGCGAGCTTGGGGTTTGCCTTGGCCTTCTCGACCTGGGCGGGGTTGGCGGCGATAACCGCGTCGACGGCGGCCTCGATGGCGCCGGTGTCGGTAACCTGCCGCATCCCCCGTTTCTCGACGATCCCGGCCGGGTCGCCCCCTTCGGTATAGACGATCTCGAACAGCTCCTTGGCGATCTTGCCCGAGATGTCGCCCTTCCCGATCAGGTCGATGATGCCGCCGAGCTGGGCGGGCGAGACGGGGCTTTCGGAGATGTCGCGCTCGTCCTTCTTCAGGCGGCCGAACAGCTCGTTGATGACCCAGTTGGCGGCCGCCTTGCCGTCGCGGCCCCCCGTTCCGCCATGCACCACCCGTTCGAAATAGGCGGCCGAGTCGAGATCGGCCGTCAGCACCGAGGCGTCGTAATCCGACAGCCCGTAAGCCTCCATGAACCTTGCCTTTTTCGCGTCCGGCAGCTCGGGCAGGCTGGCCGCGATCTCGTCGACCCAGGCCTGCTCGATCTCGAGCGGCAAGAGGTCGGGGCAGGGGAAGTAGCGGTAATCGTGCGCCTCTTCCTTGGTGCGCATCGTGCGCGTTTCGCCCCGGTCGGGGTCGTAGAGGCGGGTCTCCTGGTCGACGGTGCCGCCATCCTCGAGGATGGCGATCTGGCGGCGCGCCTCGTGCTCGATGGCCTGCTGGATGAAGCGCAGGGAGTTCATGTTCTTGATCTCGCAGCGGGTGCCGAGGTGGCTCGCGTCGCCCGTCTCCTGGAACCGCTCGTAGGCGCCGGGCCGGCACACCGACACGTTGACGTCTGCGCGCAGGTTGCCGTTCTGCATGTTGCCGTCGCAGGTGCCGAGATACAGCATGATCTGGCGCAGCTTGGCGACATAGGCCGCCGCCTCTTCCGGGCCGCGGATGTCGGGGCGCGAGACGATCTCCATCAACGCGACGCCGGTGCGGTTGAGGTCGACGAAGGACAGCGCCGGGTCCATGTCGTGGATCGACTTGCCGGCGTCCTGCTCGATGTGGATGCGCTCGATCCGCACCCGGCGGGCCACGCCCTCGCCCATCTCGACCAGCACCTCGCCCTCGCCGACGAGCGGGTGGTAGAGCTGGCTGATCTGGTAGCCCTGCGGCAGGTCGGGGTAGAAATAGTTCTTGCGGTCGAAGGCGCTCGCCAGGTTGATCTGCGCCTTCAGCCCCAGACCGGTGCGCACCGCCTGCGCCACGCAGAACTCGTTGATGACCGGCAGCATCCCCGGCATCGCCGCGTCGACGAAGGCGACATTGTGGTTGGGCTCGGCCCCGAAGGCGGTCGAGGCGCCCGAGAACAGCTTGGCCTCGCTCGAGACCTGCGCGTGCACCTCGAGGCCGATCACCAGCTCCCAGTCGTGCCTGGCGCCGGCGATGACCTTGGGCTTGGGCGGCGTGACGGCGAGATCGAGCATCGGCGACTCCACGGGGTTGCGGCGAAGCATAGTGTTTATGCGAGCGCGCCCCGCCCGGCAAGGCGAGGCGGTCGCACGGGCGCGGAGGGAGCGCGCCGGTGCCGCAAGCGGAAACCTGCCGAAGATGGCCCGCGACGTGGGGGGTGGTTGAACGGGTCGCCGGCCTGTGGCCTCAGAGCCGCGCCACCCCCGTATGAGGAGTCCGTTTCATGGTCCGCCGCCTGCTCGCCGCGCTTGCGCTTCCCGTCGCCCTGTCGGCCTGCGCGGCCGATGGACCCGGACTCGTCGACCGGATCGCGGCGCCGGAGGAACGGCTCTCGACCTCGGCCATGCCCCCGCCCATGCGGTGGGATCATCACCCCGAGGCCGGCGCCTGGACCGAGACCGCCTTCGCCGCGCTCGAGACCCACGGCGCGGCGCTGTCGGCCATCACGCCCGGCGACATCGAGGCCTGGTGCCCGGCCTACCCCGAGGCGACCCCCGAGGAGCGCAAGGCGTTCTGGGCGGGCCTCGTCTCGGCTCTCGCCAAGCACGAAAGCACGTGGAACCCGCGCGCGGTGGGCGGCGGCGGCCGCTGGTTCGGGCTGGTGCAGATCGCTCCGGCCACCGCCCGCGGCTACGGCTGCGAGGCGCGCTCGGGCGAGGCGCTGAAGGACGGCACCAAGAACCTCTCCTGCGCGATCCGCATCATGGCCCGCACCGTGCCGCGCGACGGCGTCGTCTCGGCCGGGATGCGCGGCGTCGCGGCCGACTGGGGGCCCTTCCATTCGTCCCGCAAGCGTGAGGACATGCGCGCCTGGGTGCGGGCACAGCCCTACTGCCAGGGGTGAGTTTCAAGCTGTCAGGACATCGTCCTCATCCTTCTCGGGAAAACTATAGGAGAGTCTGAAAAACCTCGCTCTCTGATCGGCTTGGGGTAGACCGGGCGGGACCACGAAGGACGCTCTCCGATGCCCAAGCAGCCCGCCATTCCCGGCCTCCGCAATGCGATGAGGACGCGGCGGGAGAAATTCTTCGCCGAGATGGAGGCGGTGGTGCCCTGGACCCGGTTCCTCGCGCTGATCGAGCCGCACTACCCCAAGGCGGGGCCGAAGGGCGGGCGCCCGCCGATGCCGCTGGAGACGATGTGGCGGGTGTACTGCCTCCAGCAGTGGTACGCCCTGAGCGACCCGATGGCCGAGGAGATGCTCTACGACAGCTCCGGGCGCATCTCTCCGAGTTCGGTATCGTCGTGGCGAAGGGCATCCACAACGTCGATCGGCTGCTCGAGGCCTCGACGGAGATCCCGTACGCGGCGCGGCCGGCCATCGATCTCCTGGCTGACCAGTTGAGGCACACGCAGGAGAAGATCGACGCGGTGATCGCACGGATCGAGGCGGCCCGGAAGACGTAGGCGCGACGCGGCTCCCCTCCTGCCGCCGGCGCTCTGACCCGGGCATTCTCCGCGCGCACGAGCGCCGGAGGTGAGACTTGGAACGAGACGGCAAAGTGG
>LJNT01000118.1 GCA_001314685.1 Rhodobacteraceae bacterium HLUCCA09 | reverse complement strand
CCCCGATGCTGCTGATGGTGCGTGCCGCGATCAGAGCCCTTCCTCGGCCCGGATCTCGTCGGCCTGCGCGAACAGGTCCTCGTAGCGCTGGCGTGCCCGACCGCGGAAACGGCCCTCCTTCGCCGCCTCGTAGTTCGACGTGAAATCGCCCACGAGGATCAGGCCGACCATGCCGGCCGTCTGGTGCGGCAGGCAATAGTAGGGATAGGTGCCCTCGGTCTCGAGCGTCACCTCGACCTCCTGATTGATCCGGCCTTCCCACGTCTCGCCGCCCTCGGGGATCAGGTCGTCGTTCGACTGGCTGTTGTGCCCCGGCTGCTCGGAGACGAAGCGCACCGTGTCGCCGGGCTGCGCCCGCAGCAGCGCCGGCTTGAACACCTGGTTCTCGCCCGTCTCGGGGTCGCGCGTGAGCATTTCCACCACGTGAACGGTGCCGTCCTCCTGTGCGGCCCCGGCCCCGGGCAGGGCGGTGGTCGCGGCGGCGGCGCCAATCAGCGCGAGGTTCTGTCGGCGTGTCATCTTCATGTCGGCTCTCCCGTTCAAAGGAACGCGCCGCGCCCTTTTCGGGGCGCGGCGCGGTTCGTTTCTCTGGCCGGGCATGTCTCCGGTGCACGCACGGGAGGCTAGCCGGGCGGCCCGCCCGGGCCACCGGATGCGACAGTGTGACCGGTCACGCCACCTGCCGGGCCAGCGCGCACTGGCTCCACAATTCGCCGAGCGCGGTCACGAGGTGGTCGATATCGGCGTCGGTGTGGTGCGGCGAAGGCGTGAAGCGCAGCCGCTCGGTTCCCTTGGGCACGGTGGGGTAGTTGATCGGCTGCACGTAGATGCCATGCTCGCGCAGCAGGATGTCCGAGATCAGCCGGCACTTCACCGGGTCGCCCACGGGCACCGGCACGATATGGCTGTCGTTGGCCATGTGCGGGATGCCTGCCGCATCGAGCCTGGCGCGCAGCCTCGCGACCCGCTCGCGCTGCCCCATCCGCTCGATGTCGGAGTGCTTGAGATGCGCGATCGACGCCTTCGCCGCTGCCGCCACCGCGGGCGGCAACGCCGTCGTGAAGATGAACCCGCTCGCGAAGGACCGCACGAAGTCGCACAGCGCCGCCGAGCCCGAGATGTAGCCGCCGACGCAGCCATAGGCCTTGCCGAGCGTCCCCTCGATCAGGTCGATCCGGTGCGCCAGCCCCTCCCGCTCGCTGATGCCGCCGCCGCGGGGGCCATACATGCCCACCGCATGCACCTCGTCGAGATAGGTCATCGCGCCGTGCGCCTCGGCGACCTCGACGATCTCCTTCATCGGGCAGATGTCGCCGTCCATCGAATAGACCGATTCGAAGGCGACGATGCGCGGCCGCGCGGGGTCGAGCCGCGACAGGTGCCGGTCGAGATCGTCGGCATCATTGTGCTTCCAGATCACCTTCTCGGCGCGGGAGTGGCGGATGCCTTCGATCATGCTTGCGTGGTTGAGGCTGTCCGACAGGATCACGGCACCCTTCAGGCGCGCGCCCAGCGTCGACAGCGACGCCCAGTTCGACACGTAGCCGCTGGTGAACAGCAGCGCCGCCTCCTTGCCGTGCAGGTCGGCGATTTCCTGCTCCAGCGCCACGTGGTGGGCGTTGGTGCCCGAGATGTTGCGCGTGCCGCCGGCGCCGGTGCCGCAGTCCTGCACCGTCTCGACCATGCGGCCCACGGTCACCGGGTGCTGGCCCATCCCGAGATAGTCGTTCGAGCACCAGACCGTCACGCGCTCGGGGCCCTCGCCCCGGTGCCCGGCCGTGGGAAAGGCGCCGCACTGCCGCTCGAGCTCCGCGAAAATGCGGTAGTTGCCCTCCTCCTTCAGCGCGTCGAGCTGCTCACGGAACAGGCTGTCGTAATCCATGGCTGGTCCCTTCGTTCGTCTTATTCCGCCGGCTCTCTGGGCCGGGTGGTCTGGGTTTGCGTCAGCGCGTCGCGCGGCTCGGGCAGCATCCAGCGCCAGAGTTTCTGGTCGGGCAGCGGCACCACCATCAGCAGGTGCTCGATAAGGGCGAGGCCGGCGATGGCGGCGGCGAGCGTCCAGCCCAGCGCGTCGTGCGGGGCGGCGGCCGCCCCGATCTCGCGCACCAGCAGGGCCGTCGCCACGGCCAGAGCGGCGACCGTCACCGGGTAGATCGCGTTCGGCCGGCCGACGCGGAAATGGGTGGGCAGATGCGCGATCGCCTCGGGCAGGAACTCGGTGTTGATTCGCGGCACGCCCCAGAACAGGTTCAGCTTGGCCGAGATGCGCGCGCCGAAGAGCACCGCGAAGGTGACGAAGCCGAACGGGTTCGCCGCCCCCTGCGCCGCCCAGCCCATCGCCAGGAGTGCCGCGAACAGCAGCAACTCGTGCCACGCCACCGCCCACCAGGCCCGCCGGAATCGCTCCCACCCGCTTACCCCTTCGGGCGTGAGCGCGCGGTTGGGGCCGGTGACGACCCCGCACAGGAACGCCATCTCGATCCAGCCCCAGATCATCAGCGCCGCGAGGAAGGCGGCGAAAACGGCGAAGGGCTCGGTCCGCTGCAGCGTGTCGACGAACAGGCCCGCCCCCAGCACCAGGACAGGCAGCGCCAGCAGCACCGCCCAGAGGTGGCTCTTGCGCCCGCCCCCGTCTGCCCGCTTCACCACGGCGAGGATCGCGCCGGTGAAGAACCACCAGGCGAAGAGCGCGATCAGGGCTGCGATCCAGGGTTCGGTCACGGGGCGAGGATCCTGTTCTTCTTCTTGCTCCAAGTATCCCGGGGGGTCCGGGGGGCTGGCCCCCCGGTCCCCTCCGGCTTCGGTCAGTAGGCCGGCTGCAGGCGCGTCACCTCGGGCACCAGGTGCTTCCTGGCCGGGATCGTGTAGAGACTGGCAAAGGCCAGCGCCGCGCGGGTCGATCCCCACATCCGGCCGAGGACCCCGCCGAGGCCCCCCGCCTTCTTCGCGGCATCGATGTCGACCGACGCTTTCTGCAGCGCCTTGAGCCCCCGCGCCCAGCGCGGATGGTCGATGTCGAGGGTGATCGGGAAGATCTGCTTCGACAGCTCGCTGGTCTTGCGGAACACCTCGTGGCCATACTCGTCGGGGTCGACCCCGAGGGCGGCGTGGAAGGCCGGCCGCTGGTGGTCGCGCACGTGCATGGTGGCGTAGACCGCCGTCAGGAAGAACTTGATCCACCAGACGTTCACGCCCGAGGTGAGCTTGGGGTCGGTCTTCATCAGCATGGCGAAGGCCTCGCCGTGGCGGAACTCGTCGCCGCACCACTCCTCGAACCACTTGAAGATCGGGTGGAACCGGTGCTCGGGGTGCTTCTCGAGGTGGCGGAAGATCGTGATGTAGCGGGCGTAGCCGATCTTCTCGCTGAGATAGGTGGCGTAGTAGATGAACTTGGGCCGGAAGTAGGTGTACTTCTTCTTCTGCGTGAGAAAGCCGAGGTTCACCGCGATGCCGGCCTCGCGCAGCGCGTCGTTGATGAAGCCCGCGTGCCGCGCCTCGTCGCGCGCCATGTACTGGAACAGCTCCACCACGTCGCTGTTCTTGCCGCGCCGCTTCATCTCCTTGTAGAGCACACAGCCCGAGAACTCGGCGGTGCACGACGAGATGAGGAAGTCGATGAACTCCTTCTTCAGCTCGGGGTCCATCCCCTCCCAGTCGACGTGGTCCCAGTCCTCGGTCTTGCGGAAGTGGCCCTTGTTGGGGTCGCTCTTCATCTCCTCGATGAGCGGGTCCCACTCGTCGCGGATCTTCGAGACGTCGATGGCGTCGAGCTCGTCGAAATCGGTGGTGTAGAAGCGCGGCGTGAGCAGCGTGTTCTGCATCGCCACCGCGGTCGCGGCCTCGCTGTCGGTGACGGCCTGCCGTTCCTGGATGGCGAGCCCCTCCTCGACGGTCGTCGCGTCGGCGCTGTGCGTGGCCTTGGCGGCCGGGGCGGCGCCGTCGGCCTCGATGCGGGATCCGTCGTTCATAGCGTCACCTCCTCAGAGAACGAGAACTCGCAGAGCTCCATGAATTCCATGTCGCCGGTCAGGCGCGTCCACATCCGCTCGACCGTCGAGGCGCGCCAGATGATGGCGGTGCGGCTCTCGGTCACGACCTCTCCGTAGGGCGCCATGATCTCGGGGCCCTGGACGACCACCTCGTCTCCGGGGTGCACGACGGCCCCGTTGTCGAACCGCACATGCGCGTGCAGGCTCTCGAACTTGTGCGAGATCTCGACGGTGCAGGGCGCCGTCTCCTTCTCCTTGGTCAGAAATCCCATTCCCTGGTTCCCTCTGGTCGTGGGCCCCGCCGCTGGCTAGGCGTCGGGGCGGTTGCGGGTCACTTGTCGAAGAGCGCGGCGAACGAGGCGCGGTTGTCGTCGCCGAAGGAGGCGAGCTCGACCGACCACCCGGTTTCGTCGTCGAAGATGGCGAGACGTCCATTCTCGAACTCTACGAGTCTGAGCGGCAGCGTCTCCGCGACCCCGTGCTGCATGCGGCTGCGGTTCATGCCCCGCCAGATGACCGAGATGAAGCCGGCCTGGTCGGGGCCGAGATCGGCCATGACCGTGCCATCGCCGGCCTTGACCACGACGCCGCCGTACTTGTCGCCGTCGAGGATGAGCTGCCGGCTGCGGAGCTCTTCCGAGGGCAGCGGCTGGCCCACGAGGGGACGGTCGGTCACGACGGCGTAGGTGGTGATCGCCAGCGACGACAGCGCAAGGATCGCCATCGCCTTGAGCAGAACTGGCGGGATCATCTCGCGGTCACGGTTGACCAGCTCGGGGTGGGCGTGCTGTGCCGCGTTGAGGGGCTTCTCGTGGGAAAGCGGTGTGTCGGACATCTCTGGGTCTCCTTACTCGGCGGGCACGGGCCCGGCGCCGGCGGGCCGGGCTGGCGCGTCGCCTGCGCGGGCGATCTTCGGCTGGGCCAGCTGTCCCTCGGCGGCCTCGGCCAGGATCTCGGCCACGGCCTGCGCGTCGGGGATGCAGCGGAAGGCGGGCTGGGGCAGGCGGGCGTGCCACGGGCGCACATGCGGCCAGAGCACCAGGTACGAGAGCTGCGCGCCACCGTCCTTGGCGGGCTCGAAGGCGATGGTGCCGGTTCCGGTCTTGCGCAGGTCGAGCGCGATGTTCTCGATCTTCGAGTAGGGCATCTGCAGGGTCACTTGCAGCGCCGCGCCGGTGCGCAGGATCACCCGCGAGGTGGTGACGGTGTAGACGGCCTGCCGTGCCTGCAGCCACGAGAAGCCGTAGAGCAGGCCCACGGCGGCGAGGCCGAGCACGATCGGCGGCACGGCCGAGGCGAAGGCGACGCTGGCAGGGTGATCGGCCAGGGCCGAGACCACGCGCCAGACGGTGAGAAGGGCGAAGTAGCCGATCACCCACTTGATCAGCAGGCTCTCGACGGCGAGCTGCCAGGCGTTCGGCTTGCCCTGCCAGAGCATGTCCTCGCCCGGAGGCAGCGGCTCGGGGAGCCCGTGGGAATGCTCGAAGGCGAAATCGTCGTGGTCGTGGTCCATCATCTGTCCGGTTCCCTCATCATGGCCGGCCGGGGCCGGCGGGGCCGGGCTGGCGAGGCCCGGCCCAGTCGTCCTTTTTGTCGTCAGAGCACTTCCATCACGGGCTCGCGGCCGGCGCCGTAGAGACTGCCGGCGGCGACGTAGGCCGAGACCTTGTCTTCCTCGAGCTTGGTGATCTGCTTGTCCGACTTCAGCGCCGGGATGCCGGCGAAGCGCTCCTTCACCAGCGAGCGGACCATGACGTGGCCGCGCTTGATGACCGCAAGCTGGATCGGAACCAGCCGCTTGCCCGCGCCCTCGACGTCGATCTCGATGTAGCGGACGAGCTGCTCGGGCTCGTCGACCCACAGGTCGGACACGGTGCCGGCCACTTCCTTGTCACGGCCCATGACCGGCAGACCGCGCGGGTCGCGCCCGGCCGAGACCATGAACGTGTCGTGCGACGACATCGGCACGATCTTGGGGTAGCCCTTGCCGTCGAGCTCGGGCGTGTCGCTGCGCAGCGCCCACGAGGCCGGGCCCACGCCGTCGTCCATCGGGTCGCCCGTGGGCCGCATCGGGTAGCCGCCCATCGGCGAGGTCCGCTCGAGCGCGAGGTCGGTGCGGCGGTGCGCGTCTTCCACCTCTTGCGAGGGCACCGTCCACTCGCCGCCGCCATGGGGCAGGATGCGGGTCTTGGGCGCGGGCACCGGGAAGGGGCCCTGGTTGGCGGCCGCGTTGCCGTCCTCGTCTTCGAGGGGGTAGCCCTCGCGCATGTTCTCGGTCTGCAGGTAGTAGATCAGCAGCGCGAAGAAGAGCCAGAAGAGCCATATCGACAGGCTCGCCAGGTCGAAGTTTCCGAAAAAGTTGACGCCAACCATGTGAGGGTCCTCCGAGGGGTTGTCGGGCGGCGTCCCGCCCGGGCGGTTGGTTGTCGGGCGGGGCCCCGCCCGTTGGGGTTCAGGTGGGCAGGTCGGCGAGGCCGATGCCCGGCTTGTCCGTCTGCGTGTCGGGTTTGCGGTAGGTCCCCAGCTTTACCAGCGGGCCGAGGACGGCGAGGGTGGCGAACAGCAGGGCGATCTCGAGGTGATAGACCATGCTGTAGCCGGTGGCGGGCCCGAGCGTGTCGGGGAGCGAGGTGGCGGCGACCGCGTCGCGGATCGTGCCGCCCGCGAAGATGGCGACACCCGCGGCCGTGGCCTGCGCCGCGCCCCAGGCGCCCAGCGCAAGACCGCGACCGGCAGTGCCGGTGGCGGGCATCGTCATCGCGGCGGTCAGGGTGGACACGGCGAAGAGCCCCCCGCCGAAGCCGATGCAGGCCGCGCCCGCGAAGAACAGGGGCGCCGAGCCGAGGGGCGCGGCGAAGATCACCGCCGAGAAGGCGACGACGCCCGCAAGCAGCCCCACGGCGGCGATGCGATAGGGGTCGCGCCCCTGTGCCATCCACTTCGCCGACAGGCCAAAAGCCACGAGCGCGCCACTCGCCCAGGCCGCCGTCAGCAGCGTGGTGGCCGAGACCGACAGGCCGAGGATCTCGCCGCCATAGGGCTCCAGCAGCACGTCCTGCATGTTGAAGGCGAGCGTGCCGAGGGCGACAACGGCGATCAGCCGCCCGGCCTGCCCCCCGGCCATGAAATCGGCCCAGGCGTCGCGGAACAGCGGCCGCGGCGCGGCGCGCTCCTCGCGGCTCATCGGGCGCACGCTTTCCTGCTTCCAGAGCGCGACGAGATTGAGCAGCACGGTCACGACCGCCGCGCCCTGCACGACCTGGATCAGCTTGAGCGGCG
The DNA here is from genome assembly GCA_001314685.1 of Rhodobacteraceae bacterium HLUCCA09. Classification (GTDB taxonomy): domain Bacteria; phylum Pseudomonadota; class Alphaproteobacteria; order Rhodobacterales; family Rhodobacteraceae; genus HLUCCA09. The sequence continues at coordinate 78,684 of LJNT01000118.1, read as the reverse complement.
TGAAGTCGCGCAGAAACCATCCGATCACGAGCGCCGACACACCCATGCCCACGAGGAACATCACGTAGAGCAGCGCCACCACCCGGGGCCGCGTCTCGTCGCTCGCCCGGTCGGAGGCCAGCGCAAGGCCGGCGGTCTGCGTCATCGAGATGCCCAGACCGGTCATCAGGAAGGCCAGCGCCGCGAGGATCTCGCCGTCGTAGGGGAAATCGTAGAGCGTGTCGCCGCCCAGCACGAGCAACGCGAAGGGCATGATCGCGAGGCCCCCGAACTGCCAGAGCGTGCCGAACCAGATGAACGGCACCCGCTTCCAGCCGATCGCGCTCTTGTGCGTGTCCGAGCGGAAGCCGAGAAGCGCCCGGAACGGCGCGACCAGCACCGGCAGCGCGATCATAGCCGCGACGATCATCGCCGGCACGTAGAGCTCGACGATCATCACCCGGTTCAGCGTGCCGAGCAGCATGACGGTGGCCATGCCGACCGAGATCTGGAACAGCGACAGCCGCAGTATCTCGGAAAGCGGGAACCCGTCCGAACCCGCATCGGCGAAGGGCAGGTATTTCACCGTCAGGCGCTTGAGGAGCGGGGCGGTGTTCATCGCGCCACCTCCAGGCAGGTCGAGATGTAGAAACCGCGGGCGACGCGCTCGATCTCCTTCAGGCGGGCGGGCACGCCGGCCTCGGCCATGGCGGCGGCGAGGCGCGCGGGCGAATGCGGCACCATGACGGGCGAGCGGTCGGCGCGCGGGAAGAGCTTGCCCGCCTGCCACATCGCCATGAGCAGCGGCGTGCGCGGCGCGACGGTAAAGACGATGGCGCCCGAGGTGCGCCCGAGCAGCCGGTCGACCGCGGCGGCGATCGTGGGCGCGTCGTAGTAGATCAGGCTGTCCATCGCGACGACGTAGTCGTGCGCGCCGTGCACCGGGTCGAGCATGTCGCCCGCGGCGAAGGTCACACGGCGTTCCATGTGGCGCGGCAGCCGCTTCCGCGCGATCTCCACCAGCGCGGGCGAGATGTCGACGGCGGTGACATGGGCGCCCCGCGCGGCCAGCTCCGCCGTCATCTGTCCCGCGCCGCACCCGGCGTCGAGCACCCGCGCGCCGCTCAGGTCCGCCGGAAGGCGCGAGAGCATCACGTCGCGCATCCGGTCGCGGCCCTCGCGCACCGTCTGCCGCACCCGGCTGACGGGCGCGTCCGAGGTCAACCGCTCCCAGACCCGGGTCGCCGTCCGGTCGAAATAGTGCTCGACGCGGGCGCGCGTGCCTTCGTAGCCGCCGGCCTGCGCCGACGGCCCGTCGCGGCCAGCATCAGGGCCCGAGCCGGGAAGGATATGCGCGGGCGCCCGCATCAGTCGAAGCCCAGAAGCTCGAAGATGTGGCGGTCTTCCAGCGGTGCCGGCGCCAGCGGCTCGGTGCCGTTCCACAGGGTCTCGGCCAGCCGGATGTATTCCGCCCGGCAATGCACGATGTCCTCCTCGTCGGGCATCTCGAACAGCGTCTTCTTCTTCAGCCGCGAGCGGCGGATGGCATCGACGTCGGGCATGTGCGCGATGCGGTTGAAGCCGACCGTCTCGCAGTAGCGGTCGACCTCGTCGGTCGCCTTGGAGCGGTTGGCGATGCAGCCGGCGAGTCGCACGTTGTAGTTCTTCGACTTCGCCTGCACCGCGGCGATGATCCGGTTCATCGCGTAGATCGAATCGAAGTCGTTGGCGGTCACGATCACCGCCCGGTCGGCGTGCTGGAGCGGCGCGGCGAAGCCGCCGCACACCACGTCTCCCAGCACATCGAAGATCACCACGTCGGTATCCTCGAGCATGTGGTGCTGCTTGAGCAGCTTCACCGTCTGCCCAACCACGTAGCCCCCGCAGCCGGTGCCCGCGGGCGGACCGCCGGCCTCGACGCACTGCACGCCGTTGAAGCCCTCGGTGACGAAGTCCTCGGGCTTGAGTTCCTCGGTGTGGAAATCGACCTCCTTGAGAATGTCGATCACCGTCGGCTGAAGCCGGCCCGTCAGCGTGAAGGTGCTGTCGTGCTTGGGGTCGCAGCCGATCTGCAGTACCCGCTTGCCGAGCATCGAGAAAGCGACCGACAGGTTCGACGACGTGGTCGACTTGCCGATCCCCCCCTTGCCATAGACGGAGAACACCTTCGCCCCCTCGATCTTGAGCGAGGCATCCTGATGGACCTGGACGGAGCCTTCCCCGTCCTCGCCCTTCAGCACCGGCGGAGTCGCCACCCGGCGCGCGGCCGGGGGCTGTCTGGGATCGTCATAGGGGCTCATGCGCGTCCTCCTTCCGACGGGAGACCTGCTCCCATCATCCTGGTCCAAATACTCCGGGGGGTGCGGGGGGCTGGCCCCCCGCTCCCGGCCTCTCGGCTGGTGTCGGCGTATGGGAGTCGCGCGCTCATTCCGCGGCGATCCCTTCCAGCCGGTCCTCGAGCTCGTCGGCCGCGTCCTGCAGGGCGGCGAGCGTCGCCTCGTCGGGCTGCCAGTAGTTCCGGTCGTGCGCTTCCAGCAGGCGGCTGGCCATCCGGGCCGACGCCTGCGGGTTCATCTCGGCGAGGCGCCGGCGCATCGCCTCGTCCAGCACGAAGGTCTCGGAAATCCGCTGGTAGACCCAAGGCTCCACCTGGCCGGTCGTGGCCGACCAGCCAAGCGTATTGGTCACCTGCGCCTCGATCTGGCGCACGCCCTCGTGGCCATGGCGCAGCATCCCCTCGAACCACTTGGGGTTCAGCGAGCGCGAGCGCGTCTCCAGCGCCACCTGGTCCTGCAGCGTGCGCACCTTGGCCGCGCCGCGGGTCTGGTCGCCGATGTAGACGGCCGCCTCCTCGCCGCGGGCGCGCTTGACCGCGCGGCTGATGCCGCCCAGCGTATCGAAATAGTGGTCGACCGTGGTCACCCCCAGCTCGACCGACTCGAGGTTCTGGTAGGCCACCTCGACGTCCTTCAGCGTCTCCTTCAGGAGCGCGGGGTTGGCCGTCGACTTGCCGTTCAGCCCGTAGGCGAAGCTCTTGCGCTTCTCGTAGGCGTCGGCGAGTTCGTCCTCTTCATCCCACGCACCCGAGTCGATCAGCCCGTTCACGTTCGAGCCGTAGGCGCCCTCGGCGTTGGAAAAGACGCGCAGGCTGGCCTCCTCGAGGTCGCAGCCCATCTTCTCGGCGTAGGCGAGCGAATGGGCGCGGACGAAGTTCATCTCCGGGGCCTCGTCGGCGGTGGCGCATTTCCACGCGGCCTCGGCGAGCAGCTTGGTCTGCAAGGGCAACAGGTCGCGGAAGATGCCCGAAAGCGTCATCACCACGTCGATGCGCGGCCGTCCCAGCTCGGCGAGCGGGATCAGGTCGGCCCCCGACAGGCGCCCGTAGGCGTCGAACCGGGGCTTCGCCCCAAGCAGCGCCAGCGCCTGCGCGATCGGCGTGCCGTCCGACTTGATGTTGTCCGACCCCCAGAGCACCAGCGCGATCGAGCGCGGCAGCGTCGGGTGGGTCTGCAGGAGCAGGTCGGCCTGCCTGGCCCCTTCCGACAGCGCGAAGGCCGTCGGCATGCGGAACGGGTCGAAGGCGTGGATGTTGCGCCCCGTCGGCAGCACCTCGGGCGAGCGGATCAGGTCGCCCCCCGGCACCGGCGCGATGTAGCGGGCCGAGAGCGCGCGCATCAGCGCGGGCAGCTCGTGATCCTCCTGCAGCAGCCGGTCAACGCGCTCGCGCACCTCTTCCGACTGGTCTGCCATGGTCGAGATGTGCTCCGCCCGCGCCTCGGCGCTCATCGGCCGGCCCACGATGTGCAGCCCGTCGGGGATCAGCGCGTCCTCGGTCTCGAGAAGCTTGATCCACAGCCGGTCGGGGCTCTCGCCGCCCATGTCGACGGCCTCGGCCTGGTCGGCGATGAGCTGCTCCAGCTCCGCGCGGCGCGGATCTGCCGGCTCCATCTCGCGCCAGCGGCCGACCGAATCCTTCAGGTCCGACAAACCCTTGTAGAGCCCCGAAGCGGCCAGCGGCGGCGTCAGGTGCGTCACCGTCACAGCGCCCGACCGCCGCTTGGCGAGCGACGCCTCGGAGGGGTTGTTGGAGGCGTAGAGATAGACGTTCGGCATCTCGCCGATCAGCCGGTCGGGCCAGTCGCGCGCGCCCAGTCCCGCCTGCTTGCCTGGCATGAACTCGAGTGCCCCGTGCATGCCGAAATGCAGCACGGCGTCGGCGCCGAAGGTGTTGCGCAGCCACAGGTAGAAGGTGACGAAGGCATGCGTCGGTGCGAAGCCCTTCTCGAACAGAAGGCGCATCGGGTCGCCCTCGTAGCCGAAGGTGGGCTGCACGCCGACGAAGACGTTGCCGAAATGGGCGCCGAGCACGTAGACGCCCCGCCCGTCCGACTGGATGCGCCCGGGCGCCGGCCCCCAGACCTGCTCGATGGCCTTGAGCGGCGGCGTCTGCCTGACGATCGTCTCGGCGTCGATGTGGGCGGCGACGTTGGCCTCCTGCCCGTATTGCCTGGCGTTGCCCTCGAGCACCGCGCGGCGCAGGTCGTCGACCGTCTCGGGCACCTCGACCGTATAGCCCTCTTCCTTCATCCGCCTCAGCGTGTTGTGCAGGCTCTCGAAGACCGACAGATACGCGGCCGTCCCGACCGCCCCGGCGTTGGGCGGGAAGCCGAACAGCACCGCGGCGATCCTCTTGTCGGCGTTGGCCTTGCGCCGCAGCCGCGCCAGCCGGTCGACCTTTTCGACCAGACTCTCGATGCGCTCGCGGCAGGGCGCCATGGCGCGCGTCTCTGTCTGGCAGGGGCAGGCATGCTGGCAGCCCTGGCAGCCCTCGGCCCCGTGCCGCCCGCCATAGACGGTCGGGCAGGTCGCCCCGTCGATCTCGGGCAGGGCGATCAGCATCGTCGTCTCGACAGGCCCCAGCCCGCCCGCCGACGAGGCCCACTGCCCCAGCGTCTGGAACTCCAGCGGGTGGGCGGCGACGTAAGGAACATCGAGGCCCTTGAGCATCTCGACCGCCGCCTCGCTGTCGTTGTAGGCGGGCCCGCCGACGAGGCTGAACCCGGTCAGCGAGATCAGCGTGTCGACCTTCGAGCGCCCCTCGGCATCGGTGAAGAACCGCTCGACGGCGGGCCGCGCGTCGAGGCCACCCGCGAAGGCCGGCAGCACGGCCAGCCCCTTGGCCTCCAGCGCCCGGATCACCGCGTCGTAATGCGCGCAGTCCGAGGCGAGGATGTAGGAGCGCAACATCACCAGCCCGACGGTCGCAGTCGCCCCCTCGGGGCGCGGCAGCTCGGCCGGATCGGTGGTGATCTTCTGGTCCGGCAGGTCGGGGTGGTAGAGCGCCACGTCGGGGTAGTTGATTGGCGCGGCCGCCTCGACCTTGTTCCACTCCGCGTTGTCGGCATACCGCGAGACGAGGAAGCGGATCATCTCGCGGATGTTGTCGTCGGACCCGCCCAGCCAGTACTGCATGGTCAGGAAATAGGCGCGCAGATCCTGCGCCTTGCCGGGCAGGTAGCGCAGGATCTGCGGCAGCTTCCGCAGGATCTTCATCGATGCCTCGCCCGACGACGAACGCTTCGTCTTGGGCTTGAGCTTCTTCAAGAGCTTCATCGCGCCCGAGGCGGGCTGGCTCATGTCGAGCGTGCCCATCCTGGTCAGGTTCACGATGGCCGGGTCGGCGATCACGCCGATCAGCGCGTCGAGGTCGTCGCGTCGCGCCTTCAACTCGGGCAGGACGGCGTTGATGTGCTCCTCGATGAACAGCAGGTTGCACACCACGATGTCGGCGTGCCGGATGGCGAGCTTCGCCTCCTCCAGCGCACCCGGGTTCTCCGCCCACTCGGCGGCGGCATGGATCGAGACGGACAGCCCCGGGAAATCCTCGCACAGACGGTCGGCGACGCGGGCGGCGGGGCCCGCCGCATGGGCGTCCAGCGTGATCACCGCGAAGCGGTAGCCGGGGATGTATCCGTCATCGCGCATAATGGGCCTTCGCCTCGTAGAGGGTGTCGACGCTGATCTCGGTCACGCCGCGCTCGGCGGCGTATTTCTCGGTGTTCCGCTTGGCCTTGCCGCGCACGAAGAAGGGGATCTTCTTCAGCTCCCGCTCGGCGTCGGCGAGCCAGGTGACCACGTCCGTCCCGGCCGCCGGAGCGGGCGCAGCTTCGGCGACGGGTGCCTCTTCCCCCATCATCTTGGCCGAAATACTCCCGGGGGAGTCGCCGCTCGCGGCGACGGGGGGCTGGCCCCCCTCCTCGGCCCGCCGCGTGGCCTTGCCGCCGTGGTGCGAGGGCCCCGCCTCGTCGTGGAACTCGAAATCCTCGCGGAACATCGCCAGCAGGTGCTCCTCGAGCCCCATGACCAGGGGATGCACCAGCGTGTCGAACAGCACGTTCGCGCCCTCGAACCCCATGACCGGCGAGTAGCGGGCAGGAAAGTCCTGCACGTGGACGGGGGCGGAGATGACGGCGCAGGGGATGCCGAGGCGCTTGCCGATATGACGCTCCATCTGCGTGCCGAGGATCATCTCGGGCGCGAGATCCTCGATCCGCCGCTCGACCTCGAGGTAGTCGTCGGTGATCAGCGCCTCGACGCCGTAGTCCTTCGCCAGTGCCCGGATGTCACGGGCGAATTCGCGGTTGTAGCAGCCCAGGCCCACCACCTCGAAGCCCATCTCGTCGCGCGCCACGCGGGCCATTGCCCTGACGTGGGTCGCGTCGCCGAAGAGGAACACGCGCTTGCCGGTCAGGTAGGTGCTGTCGACCGACTTCGACCACCACGGGAAGCGCAGCCGGCTCTCGTCGGCCTGCGGCGCGACCCCGGCGATTTCGGCCACCTCGGCGATGAAGTCGCGCGTGGCGCCGGTGCCGATGGGGATGGTCTTCGTCCAGGGCTGGCCGTGCTCGCGCGACAGCCAGCGCGCGGCGGCCTCGCCCGTCTCGGGATAGAGCAGCACGTTGAAATGGGCCGCGCCGAGCCGGGCGATGTCGGCGGGCGTGGCGTCCATCGGCGCGACCACGTTCACCTCGATGCCGAGATCGGCCAGGAGACCCGTGATCTCTTCCACGTCGTCGCGGTGGCGGAAGCCGAGGCCGGTGGGACCGAGGATGTTGGCGGTCACCCGCGCGGTCTTCTCGACCGGCTGCGCGAGGTGCCGGACGATCTGGAAGAACGTCTCGTCGGCGCCGAAATTCTCCTTGCGGGAGTAGGAGGGCAGCTCGAGCGGGATCACCGGCACCGGCAGGCCCATCGTCTCGGCGAGCCCCGCCGGGTCGTCCTGGATCAGCTCCGCGGTGCAGGAGGCGCCGACGATGATCGCCTGCGGCCGGAACCGGTCGTAGGCCTCCTGCGCGGCGGTCTTGAAGAGGTTGGCGGTGTCGGAGCCCAGATCCTGCGCCTGGAAGGTGGTGTAGGTGACCGGCGGGCGGTGGTTGCGCCGCTCGATCATCGTGAACAGCAGGTCGGCGTAGGTGTCGCCCTGCGGCGCGTGCAGCACGTAGTGCAGATCGCGCATGCCGGTGGCGACGCGCATCGCGCCGACATGCGGCGGGCCTTCGTATGTCCAGACGGTGAGCTTCATGTGCGACCTCCGGGGGCGCTGCCCCCGGACCCCCGGAGTATTTGGGCCATGATGATGGAGCGGAGGCGGATCATTCGGCGGCCTCCAGCCTGAGCGCCGCGCGGCGGCGGAGCGGGCGCGAGAAGAGGCCCGCGAGGTCGCCGGCCTGCTCGTAGAAATGGACCGGCGTGAAGACGAGCTCGATCGCCCACTTGGTGGAGAGGCCCTCCGCCTCGAGCGGGTTGGCCAGTCCGAGGCCGCAGACCGTCAGGTCGGGGCGGGCCGCGCGGCAGCGATCGAGCTGCAGGTCGACATCCTGCCCCTCCGACAGGGTCGGGCCCTGTTCCATCAGCGCGAGGTCGGGGCCGTGGATCTCCTTGTGGATGTAGGGACTGCCGACCTCGTCGGCGCGCATGCCGCATTCGCGGGTGAGGAAGCGCGCGAGCGGGATCTCGAGCTGGCTGTCGGGGAAGAAGAACACCGACTTGTCGTGCAGTTCGGCCGCCTGCGCGGTGATCGCCTTGCGGGCGCGGGCGCGGGGGGCGGCGGTGACTTGCTCGAAGCGGTCGCGGTCGACGCCGAACTCCTCGGCAAGCGCGGCGAGCCAGGCGGTGGTGCCCTCTTCGCCGAAGGGGAACGGGGCGGGGATGTGCCGGGCGCCGCGGCGCTGAAGGGCGGCGGCGGTGTCGGACAGGAAGGGCTGGGTGAGCGCGAAGACGGTGTTCGGCCCGACTTCCGGGTAGGCATCGGAGCGCGGCGCCGGCAGCACCTGCACGTCGTCGATACCGAGGTCGCCCACCAGCTTCTTCATCTGGTCCTCGACCACGTCCGGAAGCGCGCCCACGAGCAGCAGGTTGCGGCGGTCGGTGGCGCCGAGTTCCGGCACCATGGAGGCGAGGCAGGCGTCTTCGCCCTGGGTGAAGGTTGTCTCGATGCCGGAGCCGGAGTAGTTGAGCACCCGCACATGCGGCGCGTGCTCCTTCGAGAGGCGCTCGGCGGCCTTGGCGAGGTCGAGCTTGATGACTTCCGAGGGGCAGGAGCCCACGAGGAAGAGCTGGCGGATGTCGGGGCGGCGCTCGAGCAGGCGGGCGACCTCGCGGTCGAGCTCCTCGTTCGCGCAGGCCATGCCCGCGAGGTCCTTTTCCTCGAGGATGGCGGTGCCGAAGCGGGGCTCGGCAAAGATCATCACGCCGGCGGCCGATTGCAGCAGGTGCGCGCAGGTGCGCGAGCCCACGACCAGGAAGAAGGCGTCCTGCATCTTGCGGTGCAGCCAGATGATTCCCGTCAGGCCGCAGAAGACCTCGCGCTGGCCGCGCTGCTTGAGAATCGGCGTGTCGGTGCAGCCGCCGGACAGCGGCATCCGGTGCTCGGTCATGCGGGGAGCTCCGTGGACGGGGTGACTTGGGCCGCGGCGGCTTCGCGGTCGGCGCGGGCGGCGGACAGGCGGGCCTGCCGCAGCTTCCAGACGAACTGCACGGCGTTGACGACGTAGGCGGCGTAGGCGGCGAGCGCGATCCACATCTCGACGCGCGAACCCCAGTCGGCGAAGAGCACGGCGTAGACGTAGAGGGTATGCAGCGCGATGACGCCGAAGCTGACGACGTCTTCCCAGAAGAAGGCCGGCGCCAGGAGATACTGGCCGAACACGACCTTTTCCCAGATCGCGCCGGTGACCATGATCGTGTAGAGCACGGCCGTCTTGATCAGGATCGAGACCGTGGCCGCGACGTAGCCCTCGCCGGTAGCGAGGTAGCGGACGACCAGCGCCAGAGAGACCGCGAAGACGACGAACTGCAACGGCGCGAGAACGCCCTGCACGAGCGTCCATTTCGTGGCGTCGCGCCGGGCGCGCTGCTCGGGCGTGTAGAGCTGGCCGTCGGCCGGCCTGTCGTGGCGCGCCTTGTCGTGGCGACTCGGTTGCATCTGGGCCCTCCCTGGCGCCTTTCGTGACGGTGAGTATGGAACGCCCAGCGCGGGTGTCAATTAAAACTTACAGTTCTTCAGTTTACAGAAAGCCGCGCCCCAATTGGGGAAAGCTGCGGCATCCTGCCCCGTCGGGCCCTTGATTTCTTGGAACTTCAGGGGGGCAGGCCACAAGCGCCAGGCGGTGCGATGCGCCCCGCTGTCAGTTTGATTTGACAACATGGCGACGACGCGGGAAAGTTTCCGGGCACAGTCGCCCCTCGCGCGCGACCGTCCGCGCACGACCGCCCATGGAGCCCGGGAGGACCCGCCACATGCTGACCGAAGGCCGCGAACCTGGTGAACCCGGCGAACACGAGCCGACTCACGCCACGACGAACGGGCGCGGCCATGCCGGCGCCAAGCCCGGGCCCGGGACTGGGACTGGGACTGGCATTTCCGTGCAGGGCCGCGAGGCCCAGGTGCTCGCCATGATCGCCACGGCGGTCCTGTCGCCCGACCGGGCGGAGGGTGAGCGGCAATTGCGCGCCCTGCTCGCCGACGGAATCGACCGTCAGCGGCTGGTCGACGAATGGATCCCCACTGTCGCCCGCCGCTTCGGCGATGCCTGGGCTCAGAGCGGGCACAGCTTCGTGGAGGTGTCGATCGCGGTGGCCCGGCTGCAGGGATGGCTGCGCGAGATCGAGGCGCCGCGCACCGAGGCGCCGTTCCGCCTCGACGCGCCCGAAGTGCTGCTGGTCGTGGCCGAGGGCGCGCACCACACGCTGGGCGCGATGGTGGCCATGTCTCGCTTCCGCCGGCTGGGGGCGTTGGTGCGCCTGTCGCTCGGGCAGGACGCACGCAGCGTGGGCCAACTCGTTCGCGCGCAGCATGTCGACATGGTCGCGCTATCGGCCGCGGGCAACGAAGACCTTGAATTTCTCACCACGCTCATACATTCGATTCGATCGGGTGTCGGTCCGGCGCCCCATGTCGTCCTTGGGGGCGAGATATTGAACCAGCATCCCGACGCGCCCGCGATCATCGGCGCGGACTTCGCCACGTCGGACCCTGAGGAGGCTCTGAAGCTTTGCGGCCTTACGACATCAGCAAGCGCCGGACCGTCCCCGAAGGCGGTCCGAGCAGCCGCGAGGGGGCAGCCCGAACGGGTGCCTACGGGAGCGTGAGTTCGGGCGGGACGACATACTGGACGCCAGGGTCTGTCCCGCTGATCGCACCGGATATCCTCGGCGACATCATCGCCACCGCCTCGGATCTCTCGGTGGTCGTGTCGGCAGAAGGCAAGATCCTCTCCGTCCTGCGCAACCCGGACAGCGCCCGCCTCGCCGATGCAGAGGCGTGGGAAGGTGCCGATATCCGCGACACCCTCGCCCAGGACAGCGTGACCAAGGTCGACGAGAGGCTCGCCGCCCTGAGCGACGGCGGCAAGGGCGTGTCGGGCGTCGAGCTCAACCATGTCGGGCGCGGCGGGGTGGAATTTCCCATCCGCTACTCGTTCCACCGCATCGGGCCGGACGGCACGGTGCTGATGCTCGGCCGCGACCTGCGCCCCATCGCCGAGATGCAGGAGCAGCTAGTCAAGGCGCAGCTCGCGCTCGAGCAGGATTACGAGGTCCAGCGCGACTTCGACACGCGCTACCGCGTGCTGATGGAAGTGACCACAGAGCCGCTCGTCTTCGTCTCGATCGGAACGGGGCGCATCACCGACGCCAACGCCGCCGCCGCCGACCTGCTCGACCTGTCGCGCGACGAGGCGGTGGGCACGACCTTCGCCACCGAATTCGAGGGCAAGAAGCGCGGCGAGTTCGTCGAAACGCTCACGAGCGCCGCGATCACCGAGGGCGCCGGCCCGGTCACTGCCCGAATCAAGCGCACCGGAACGACCGTGTCGCTCAATCCCTTCGCCTTCCGCGCGGCGGGCGAGCGCATGCTCCTTGTCCGCCTCGGCGCGGAAGATGACGCGCCGGTGAGCCTCGGCAGCCTCGCGAGCGATCTGCACGGTCTGTTCGTCGAAGGGGTCGACGGGATCGTCTTCACCGATGCCGACGGCGTGATCCGGGCGGCCAACGACGCCTTCCTCGGGCTTACCGACGCGGCCCATGTCTCGTCGGTGAAGGGCCGCAGTCTCGCACAGTTCCTCTCGCGCGGAGCGGTCGACCTCAAGGTGCTGCTCGAAAACGCCGAGCGCGCCGGTCAGATGCGGATGTATGCCACCAAGCTCGCCAGCGAGTACGGCTCGTCCGTCTCGGTCGAGATCTCGGCCACCTATCTCGCCGACCGGTCGCACCCCGCCTTCGTTTTCGTCATCCGCGACGCGAGCCGCGCCGAAGCGCTGCGCAAGCCGGGCGTGGGGGTGAGCGACGACGCGATGCGCTCGGTGATGGAGCTAGTGGGTTCGGCCACGCTGAAGGACATCGTCGCCGAGACGACCGACGTCGTCGAGAAGATGTGCATAGAGACGGCGGTGGAACTCACGCGCAACAACCGCGTGGCGGCGGCCGAAATGCTGGGCCTCTCGCGTCAGTCGCTCTACGTCAAGCTGCGCAAGTACGGGCTGCTCTCCCGCGAGGATTGACCGCGCCCGGCGCGGAAATTTTCTTCGAGACCTTGGTCCGCAAGAGGCCTGGCCGACACTCTCGCACACCGCGGCGCAAGATCAGTCGCGCAGCAACTCGTTGATTCCGACCTTGGCGCGCGTGCGTTCGTCGACCCGCTTCACGATCACCGCGCAGTAGAGGTTCACCCCGTTCTTCGACGGCATCGACCCCGACACCACCACCGAATAGGGCGGCACCTCGCCCATGAAGACCTCGCCGGTCTCGCGGTCGACGATCTTGGTCGACTGGCCGATGAACACGCCCATCCCCAGCACCGAGCCCTCGCGCACGATGCAGCCCTCGACCACCTCGGACCGGGCACCGATGAAACAATTGTCCTCGATGATCGTGGGATTGGCCTGCATCGGCTCCAGCACGCCGCCAATGCCGACGCCGCCCGACAGGTGCACGTTCTTGCCGATCTGCGCGCACGAGCCCACGGTCGCCCAGGTGTCGACCATCGTGCCCTCGTCGACATAGGCGCCGAGATTGACGAACGAGGGCATCAGCACCACGCCCGGCGCGATGAAGGCCGAGCGCCGCACCACGCAGTTGGGCACCGCGCGAAAACCGGCCGCCTTCCATTCGGGGTCGCCCCAGCCGGCGAACTTGCTGTCGACCTTGTCCCACCAGGCGCCACCCTGCGGCCCGCCCGACTGCTGGTGCATGTCGCGGAGCCGGAAGCCCAGCAGCACCGCCTTCTTGGCCCATTGGTTGACGTGCCACTGCCCGTCCTCGCCCCGTTCGGCCACGCGCAGCCGGCCCGAGTCGAGCGCGCCCAGCGTTGCCTCGATGGCGTTGCGCGTCTCGCCCTTGGTCGCAGGGCTGATCCGGTCGCGCTCTTCCCAGGCGGCCTCGATCGCGGCTTCCAGCTCGGCGGTGTTGGACATCGCACGCCCCCTCTGGTCTGGTGTTTCGGCGGGCTATAGACGGCCCGGCGGGAAGGCGCAATCGGAGGCACCATGCGCGAGGAACGGCACCGCGGCTTCCGCGACGCCCACGAGGACAGCGAGGTCGCCCGTGGCGTCCCCGAGACCGAGCAGACGCGCTCGCCGGCCTACAGGCTCGCCTTCGCCGACGAGGAGTTCATCTACCGCGACGAGTTGCGCCCCGTGCGGCTCCAGCTCGAATTGCTCAAGCCGGAACTGCTGATGGCCGAGGCCGGGATCGACTCGACCGTCGTTCTGTTCGGTGGCGCGCGCATCCCCCGGCCCGATGCGGCCGCGCCCGACGCGGCGCCGGGCACCATGGGCGCCTTGAGCCACTTCTACGACGAGGCGCGCCGCTTCGCCCGCGCCGTCACCAAGGAATCGGTGGCGCGCGGCGGGCGCGACTGGGTGATCTGCACGGGCGGCGGCCCCGGCGTGATGGAGGCCGGCAATCGCGGCGCGGCCGAGGCGGGGGGCCGCTCGATCGGGCTGTCGATCGTGCTGCCGCACGAGCAGGCCCCGAACGAGTACGTTACGCCCGAGCTCTGCTTCAACTTCCACTATTTCGGCATCCGCAAGATGCACTTCCTGATGCGGGCCGCGGCCATCGCCGTCTTTCCCGGCGGCTTCGGCACGCTCGACGAGACGTTCGAGGCGCTCACCCTCATCCAGACGGGCCGGATGGAGCAGGTGCCGTTCCTGCTCTTCGGCGAGGCGTTCTGGCGTCGGGTGATCGACTTCGACGCGCTGGTCGAGGCCGGCACGATCTCGGCCGACGACCTCGCGCTGTTCCGCTTCGTCGAGACGGCCGATGACGCCCTCGAGGCAATGCGCACCTGGGAGACCGCGGGCGTCAAGCGCGCCGCCATCCCGGGCCGCTGAGGCGTCAGCCCAGGCTGGCGCCCACGAAGATCGCCGCGCCCACGACCACCACGGCGAGGCTCACCTTGTCGGTCGCGGCGAAAACGATCGGGTCGTCGTCCATCCGTCCGCGGTGCGTGACCATCACCATCCGGCTGATCCAGTAGAGCAGCAGCGGGCAGACGAGCCAGAGCGCCTCGGGCCGCGTGTAGAGCGCCGTCACCTCCCTCGACGAGACGTAGAGCGCGAAGACGAGCACCGCCGCATAGCCTGCCGCCAGCGCCATCGCGCGGATTACCGGCAGGTCGTCGGGCACGTAGCCCCGGCCCGCGCGCTCCTCCTTCCCCTCGGCCAGCATGTCGACCAGTTCCGCCTGCCGCTTCACCGCCGCGAGCGCGAGAAAGAGGAACATCGAAAAGCCGAGCATCCACGGCGAGAGCGCAATGGCGCAGGCCGCCGCCCCCGCGACGATGCGGATCGTGTAGAGGCCCGCCAGAGTGATCACGTCGATGACGAGCTTGCGCTTCAGCCAGAAGGAATAGGCGAAGGTCACGGCATAGTAGAGCACGAGCACGAGGGAGAAGACGGGCGGCGTGAAGGCGAGCGCCACCGCTGCCGCAAGAGCAAGCAGCGCGGCCGCGATGGCCAGCCCGGTGCCCACGGAGACCTCGCCCGCCGCGAAGGGCCGGTGCCGCTTGCGCGGGTGGGCGCGATCGGCGGCGAGATCGGCGATGTCGTTCAGCACGTAGACCGACGAGGCGGTGAGCGAGAAGGCGACGAAGGCCGCGAAGGCCGCGCCGATGCCCGAGACGTCGTGGGCGGCCAGAAGCGGCAGGAAGATCAGCAGGTTCTTCGACCACTGGTGCGGCCGCATCGCGCGCACCACCGCCCCGGGCGACAGGCCGGCACCGGCGCGCGCGGAAAGCACCTCGGCCCCCGGCCCGGCCGCCTCGGCGAGGCGGGCCACGCGCGATGCGCCCTCGGGCGCGTCGGCCACGACGGCGTCGAACAGGCCGAGCCCGTCGGCGACGACCTGCGCCTGCACCTCGTCGGCCGCCGTGACGAGGATCGTGCGCCGCCCCTCGGCACGGGCGGCCCGCACCCGCTCAAGCACGCCCCCGTCGAGCGGCAGCACCTCGGGCGGCAGCGGCCGCCTGCGCGACCGCCCCGCCAGCGCGCCGAGCGGGTCGGCCGCGACGCCCTGCACCAGCCGCTCGGTGGCGAGGCTGGTGCGGCATAGCACCCCCTCGAGCGGCACCACGAGCGCCGCGCTCTCCCCCGTCTCCGCCTCGGCCAGACCCTGTTCCACGGCACCCTCACGCTTGCCCTCTGCCCGCGACACTAGCGGCACTGCGGGGCGGCCTGTAGCCGAAAGTCGGGCGAAAACGGCACGGGGCGCAGGCGCCGGCGCAACGGCGGGCCGTCTTGCCCGGGCCGGCGATCCGTGGCAGGCGGCGCAGAGGCCCGGCGGCACGAGAGGAGGGCGCGATGCGAACCGTTTCCGAGAACAGGTGCTACGGCGGCGTGCAGGGCGTCTTCGCCCACGATGCGGCGAGCACCGGATGCGAGATGACCTTCGGCCTCTACCTGCCGCCGCAGGCCGAGGACGGGCCGGTGCCACTTCTGTGGTATCTCTCGGGGCTGACCTGCACCCACGAGAACGCGATGGTGAAGGCCGGCGCGCAGGCCCATGCCGCGCGCGCGGGCCTCGCGCTGGTCTTTCCCGACACCTCGCCCAGGGGCGATCACGTGGCCGACGACGAGGCGTACAACCTCGGCAAGGGCGCAGGCTTCTACGTCGACGCGACCGAGGCGCCCTGGGCGCCGCACTATTCGATGTGGAGCTACGTCACGAAGGATCTCACCGAGCTCCTCGGCGCCGAGTTCCCGGTCGACCTTGGCCGGCAGGCGATCTGCGGGCACTCGATGGGCGGGCACGGCGCGCTGACCATCGCGGCCGCCCATCCCGGGCGGTTCCTGTCGGTCTCGGCTTTCGCGCCCATCGCGCACCCCACCACGTCGGACTGGGGGCGCAAGCAGCTCTCGGCCTATCTCGGCGACGACGAGGCGGCGTGGGAGCGGCACGATTCAACCCTGCAGATGCGCGCCCGCGGCATCGACGCGCCGGTGCTGATCGACCAGGGCACGTCCGACCAGTTCATCGACACGCTCAAGCCCGAGGCGCTGGCCGAGGCGATTGCGGCCCGCCGCCAGCCGGGCGAGTTCCGCCTGCAGGCGGGCTACGACCATTCCTACTTCTTCATCGCCACCTTCATGGGCGACCATGTCGACTTTCACGCCGAGGCGCTCGGCCTCTAGGCCACGGCCCTCACGCTTCGAGCAGCCCCTGCAGGTAGCGCCCATAGGCGGTCTTGCCGAAGCGCTCGGCCGCGTGTGCCAGCGTGGCGCGGTCGATCCAGCCCTGCCCCCACGCGATCTCCTCGGGCGAGCCGGTCTGAAGCCCCTGCCGCTCTTCCAGGGTGCGCACGAAGTTGCCGGCGTCGAGCAGCGAGGCGTGGGTGCCCGTGTCGAGCCAGGCATAGCCCCGCCCCATGCGCTCGACGGTCAGCGCGCCCTCGGCGAGGTAGCTCTCGAGCAGGCTCGTGATCTCGAGCTCGCCGCGCGGCGAGGGGCGAACCTGCCCGGCGCGCTCGGGCGCCGTGCCGTCGAGGAAGTAGAGGCCCGTCACCGCGAAGTTCGACGGCGGCTCGGCTGGCTTTTCGACGATGGCGCGCACCTGCGCGCCGTCGAAATCGACCACGCCGTAGCGCTCGGGGTCGGCCACGCGGTAGCCGAAGACGGTGCCGCCCCCGTCGCGCGCATCGGCCCGCGCCATCAGCTCGGGCAGGCCGTGGCCGAAGAAGATGTTGTCGCCCAGCACCATCGCCGAGGGCGCTCCGGCGAGAAACTCCTCGGCCAGCAGGTAGGCCTGCGCCAACCCGTCGGGCGAGGGCTGCTCGATCCACGTCAGCGACAGGCCCCACTGGCTGCCGTCGCCCATCAGTCGGCGGAACTGGTCCTGGTCGTGCGGTGTGGTGATCACCGCGATCTCGCGGATGCCCGCCAGCATCAGCACCGAAAGCGGGTAGTAGATCATCGGCTTGTCGTAGAGCGGCAGAAGCTGCTTCGACACCGCCAGCGTCACCGGGTAGAGCCGCGTGCCCGAGCCCCCTGCGAGAATGATGCCCTTGCGCCTGGTCATTCGGGTGTCGCCTTCAATTCGGTGAGAACGTCGTGGAGTGCCGCGCGCCAGTCGGGGCGCACGATGCCGAAGTCCGCCTGAAGCGAGCTGCACTCGAGACGGGAATTCAGCGGGCGTTGCGCCGGTGTGGGGTACTCCGACGTCGGAATATCCGTCACCCGCGTGGGCAGGTTCGTCTGGCGGAAGATCTCGCGCGCAAACTCCGACCAGCTCGCATCGGGCGCGCCGGAAAAGTGATAGGTGCCGCCCGCGCTGCCATCGGCCAGGGCGCGTGCAAGGGTCAGGCAGGCATCGGCGATGGCGCATGCGGGCGTCGGCCCGCCAACCTGATCGGCGACGATCCGCAGCTCGTCGCGCTCCGCGGCGAGCCTCAGCATGGTCTTGACGAAGTTGGCGCCGTGCGCGCTGAACACCCAGGAGGTGCGCAGGATCACATGCCGGGTCGTGGCGGCCCTTATGCCGGCCTCCCCGATCAGCTTGCTGCGTCCATACGCGCCAAGGGGGTGGGTCGGGTCTTCGGGCGTCCAGGCGCGCGCTCCGTCGCCGGCGAACACGTAGTCGGTCGATATGTGGACAAGCGGAATGCCCGTCTCGGCGCAGGCCTCAGCCAGGGCCTTGACCGAGAGGCCGTTCACCGCGTTGGCGACATTCGGTTCGGTTTCGGCCGTGTCGACCGCCGTATGGGCGACAGCGTTTATCACGGCATCCGCCCGTATCTGGCGTGCTGCCTCGAAGACGTCATCGGGAACGTTGAAATCGGCCTCGTCCCGCCCGAAGACGTCGAGCTTCACGCCGTCCGGCGCGCGGCGCCGCACCTCGGTGGCGACCTGCCCCGTTCGTCCGAAGAGCGCGAGCTTCATGCCGTGCCGAGCCTCCGGCCCACACCGTCGCGCGCCATCAGCGGGCGCCACCAGCCCTCATGCGCGATAAACCAGTCGACGGTGCGCGCCAGCCCCTCCTCGAGCGTGACCGAGGGCCGCCAGCCCAGCTCGCTGCGGATGCGCGCCGGGTCGATCGCGTAGCGCAGGTCGTGGCCCGGCCTGTCGGTCACGAATTCGATCAGCCGGTCGTGTGGGGCGCCCTGGGGGCGGCGGGCATCGAGCAGGCTGCAGATCGTGCGCACGAGGTCGATATTGCGCGCCTCGTTCTCGCCGCCGATGTTGTAGCTCCGCCCAACCTGCCCCCGCTGCAGCACCGTCAGCAGCGCGTCGGCATGATCCTCGACGAAGAGCCAGTCGCGCACGTTCTCGCCCTTGCCGTAGACCGGGATCGGGCGCCCGGCGAGCGCGTTCAGGATCACCACGGGAATCAGCTTTTCGGGAAAGTGATAGGGGCCGTAGTTGTTCGAGCAATTGGTCAGCAGCACCGGCAGCCCGTAGGTCTCGTGCCAGGCCATGACGAGGTGATCGGAGGCCGCCTTCGACGCCGAGTAGGGCGAGCGCGGGGCGTAGGGCGTCTCTTCGGTGAACTTGCCGGTCGCCCCGAGCGAGCCATACACCTCGTCGGTCGAGACGTGGTGAAAGCGGAACGGCTCGGGCCGGCCCTGCCCCTCCCAGTAGCGCCGCGCCGCCTCGAGCAGGGTGCAGGTGCCCGTCACGTTCGTCTCGATGAACGGGGCGGGGCCGTCGATCGACCGGTCGACATGGCTCTCGGCGGCGAGATGCAGGATCGCGTCGGGGCGGTGCTGGTCGAGGATTCGGTCGAGCGCCGCCCGGTCGCGGATATCGGCGTGCTCGAAGGCGTACAGGGGGCTCGCGGCTGCCTCGGCCACGTTGCGCAGGTCGGCGGCATAGGTCAGCGCGTCGAGGTTCACCACGCCATGCCCGCGTGCCACCGCGAGCCGCACGACAGCCGAGCCGATGAAGCCGGCGCCGCCCGTGATCAGCAGCTTCATGCCGCGCCCCATGTGAACGGGCTGTCCCATGCGTCGAACGGAGGGGCCTCGGCGTCCTTCAGCGACAGCGTGGGCGAGCCGGAAAGCCCCCAGTCGATGCCGACCGAATCCCACCGCACCGCGCCGTCGGCCTCGGGGGCGTAGTAGTCGGAGCACTTGTAGGCCACCATCGTGTCGGGCGTCAGCGTCAGGAAGCCGTGCAGGAAGCCCTCTGGCACCAGCAACTGCTCGCCGCCCTCCGCCGTCAGCTCGCGCGCCGTCCATCGCCCGCAGGTGGGCGAGCCCACCCGCGCGTCGACGGCCACGTCGAGGATTCGGCCTGAAAGGCAGCGCACCAGCTTGGCCTGGGCGTGCGGCGGGGCCTGGTAATGCAGGCCCCGCAGCGTGCCCGCCTCGGCCGAGAACGACTGGTTGTCCTGCACGAACGCCGTCGTGATGCCGTGCTGCGCCAGCGCGCGGGCGTTCCACGTTTCCGAGAACCAGCCCCGCGCGTCGCCGAAGCGGCGCGGGATCACGACCATCACCCCCGGAAGCTCGGTCTCGATGATGTCCATGCCGCGCCCGTCCGTTGTCCCCGGCCCTGCCCTTAGCAACAGCCGGCCCCGGGGTCACGGCCCGAAACGGCCGACGCTCAGAACTCCATGGTGGCGTTGACCGCCGACGTCCACCGCTCGTAGCGGCGCTCGCGCTCGGCCTCGGCCATCTGGGGGATGAACTGCCGCTCGAGCGCCCAGGTCTGCGCGAACTCCTCCTGGCCTGGATAGACGCCCGCCTGCATGCCCGCGAGCCAGGCCGCGCCGAGCGCCGTCGTCTCCAGCACGTCGGGCCGGTCGACGGGCGCGCCGAGGATGTCGGCGAGAAACTGCATCGCCCAGTCGGAGGCGCTCATGCCGCCGTCGACGCGCAGGGTGCTGCCCGCGCCCTCGCCGTGGTAATCCGCCTTCATCGCCTCCAGCAGGTCGCGCGTCTGGTATCCGACCGATTCGAGCGCCGCGCGGGCGAACTCCGCCGGCCCCGAATTGCGCGTCAGCCCGAAGATCGCGCCGCGGCAATCGGGCCGCCAGTAGGGCGCGCCGAGGCCGGTGAAGGCGGGCACCAGCACCACCTCTTGCCCGGGGTCGGCCTTCTCCGCGAGCGGCTGCGTCTCGGGGGCCGAGCGGATCACCTGCAACCCGTCGCGCAGCCATTGCACCACCGCCCCGGCAATGAAGATCGAGCCCTCGAGCGCGTATGTGGGCCGACCGTCGAGCTGATAGGCTACCGTCGTCAGCAGCCGGTTCTGCGAGGCGACCGGCGTGGCCCCGGTGTTGAGCAGCGCGAAGCAGCCGGTGCCGTAGGTGCTCTTGAGCATGCCGGGCTTGAAGCAGGCCTGTCCCAGCGTCGCCGCCTGCTGGTCGCCCGCCACGCCGAGAATGGGGATCGCCGTGCCGAAGAGGTCGGGCCGCGCCTCGCCGAATTGCCCGGCCGTGTCGCGCACCTCGGGCAGCATCGCCATCGGGATGCCGAGCAGCTTGCAGATCTCGGGCGACCACTGCCCCTTGTGGATGTCGTAGAGCAGCGTCCGGCAGGCATTGGTCGCGTCGGTCACGTGGGCCGCGCCCCCCGTCAGCCGCCAGATCAGCCAGGTGTCGACCGTGCCGAACAGAAGATCGCCGGCCGCGGCGCGCTCGCGCGCGCCTTCGACGGTATCGAGGATCCATTTCAGCTTGGTGCCCGAGAAGTAGGGATCGAGCAGCAGGCCTGTCACCTCGGTCACCATCTTCTCGTGGCCCGCCGCGCGCAGGTCGTCGCAGATCTCGGCGGTGCGCCTGTCCTGCCAGACGATGGCGTTGTGGACGGGTCGGCCCGTCTCCCTTTCCCAGACGACGACGGTCTCGCGCTGGTTGGTGATGCCGATGCCGGCGATGTCGGCGCCGCGGATGCCGGCGCGCTCCATCACCTCGCGGCAGGTGCCGGCGGTGGTGCCCCAGAGATCTGCAGGGTCGTGCTCCACCCAGCCGGAGGCCGGGTAGTGCTGCGGAAACTCTTCCTGCGCGGTGGCGGCGATCTTCATGTTTCCGTCGAACAGGATCGCGCGGGTCGAGGTGGTGCCCTGGTCGATGGCGAGAACGTGGGTCATGAACTCCTCCCTTTCGGACCAGACAAGCACTTGGCGGGACGGGGGGAAAGGGGGAGGGCCGGCGCAAGTCCCGGCCGGTGCGGGGGCGCTGCCCCCGTCGCCCGTTCCGGGCGACTCCCCCGGGATATTTGGAGCAAGAAGAAGGAGCGGCGGCGCGCATGCAGGCAAGGGATGCGCCGGCCGGCGCGTCGGCTTCAGCCGGGCGCGGGGGCGCCCGGAGCGCGCAGGATCGTCAGATGCGTGTCGCCGTAGCGGCGGGCGTCGAGCAGGGCGAAGCCCGGCGGCGGGGGCTGCGGGGCGCTCTCTTCCCAGACGATCGTGGCGCCGGGGGAGAGCCAGCCGCCCGCCTCGGCCGAGGCAAGGGCACGGGCACCGAGCTCCTGCGCGTAGGGCGGGTCGAGGAAGACGAGGCCGAACGGCGCGCCGCGCACCTCGCCCAGCGCCGTGGCGTCGCGGCGGAAGACCCTCGTCTGGCCCTGCGCCTTCGCCCGCCCGATGTTTTCGCGCAGGAGCGCGCGGGCGGTCGCGCCATCGTCGACGAAGACGGCCTCGGCCGCGCCGCGCGACAGCGCCTCGAGGCCGAGCGCGCCGGTGCCGGCGAAAAGGTCGAGCACCCGGGCGCCCTCGAGCACGACATCGTCGCGGGCGGCGAGCAGGTTGAACAGGCTCTCGCGGACCCGGTCGGAGGTGGGGCGCAGGTGGGCCGAGGGGTCACCCGGCCCGAGCCCGGCGAGCGGCAGGCCCCGGTTGCGCCCCGCCACGATCCGCATCAGCGCAGCAGGGTCTTGAGGTCGGTCTCGGGGTCGGCCACCGCCGCCGGGTCGGGCGACCGGCCCGCCTCGATCAGCCGCTTGCCCACCATGTAGGCGCGGGGGTCGTTCATCGCGTCGACGGCAAGCAGCCGGTCGCCCGCGTAGTACCAGTGCGAGGTGCCGGGGCGGACGACGACCCGATCGTAGCCGGTGTTCAGCCCCGCGATCTGCAGCTTGAGGTCGTATTGGTCGGACCAGAACCAGGGCCTCGGGTCGTAGTCCCGTTCGGCGCCGGCGATGTTGTCGGCCACCGCCTCGGCCTGGTCGATGGCGTTCTGCACGCTCTCCAGCCGGATACGGCGGCCGCGACAGGGCAGCGCGGCGCAATCGCCCGCGGCCCAGACATGGGGGGCGGAGGTGCGACCGCGCGCATCCACCCTGATCCCGTTCTCCACCTCGATGCCGGCGGCCTCGGCGAGCGCGGTGGCCGGCGTGATCCCGATGCCGACGATCACGATGTCGGCTGGAAGCTCGGTGCCATCCTCCAGCACCGCGCCGCTCACGCGGCCCTCGCCGGTCAGGCGGGCGAGGCCCGTGCCCTCGCGGATCCTCACGCCGTGGCCCTCGTGCACCGCGCGGACGACGTCGGAGGTCTCGGGCGCGGCGACCCGTTGCAGGATGCGCGGCGCGGCCTCGACCACGGTCACGTCGAGGCCCAGCGAGGCGGCCACCGCCGCGGCCTCGAGCCCGATATAGCCGCCGCCGATCACGAGCGCGCGCTTGCCCGCCGCCATTTCGGGCGCCAAGCGATCGACGTCGCGCAGGCCCCGAACGACGTGCACGCCGGCGAGGTCGCCGCCGACCCCCGGCGGCAGGCGGCGCGGGACGGAGCCGGTAGTCAGCACCAGCTCGTCGTAGGGCAAGGCATGGCCGCCGGCGATCACCGTGCGGTCGGCAAGGTCGATCGCGTCGACGCGGGTGTCGAGCCTGAGCTCGACCCCGTTCTCGCGGTACCACGCCTCGGGCCGCAGGTAGAGCCGCTCGAGCGCCATCTCGCCCTTGAGATACGCCTTCGACAGGGGTGGGCGCTGGTAGGGGGGCACGTGTTCCTCCCCGATCAGGGTGACGGGGCGCCTCTCGCCCTTGGCCCGCAACCGGGCGACCAGGGCGGCACCCGCCTGCCCCGCGCCCACGACGACGATTCCCGGCATGCCCCGCTCCCTCATCTCTGGCCCCGACCGGCGCACGACCCTATAACGGCGGGCGGGAAACGCAACGCGAGAAGGATGCCCAGATGACCGTGAAGGTTGGAGATACCCTGCCCGACGCCACGCTGACCGCGATGGGAGAGGGCGGACCCGAACCCGTTTCGCTCGCCGACAAGGTGAAGGGGCGCAAGGTGGTGCTCTTCGCCGTGCCGGGCGCCTTCACCGGCACCTGCACCACCGCCCACGTGCCGAGCTTCATCCGCACGAAGGACGACTTTGCCGGCAAGGGGGTCGACGAGATCATCTGCGTCTCGGTCAACGACCCCTTCGTCATGCAGGCCTGGGGCGAGCAGACGGGTGCCACCGGGGCCGGCATCACCATGCTGGGCGACGCCGACGCATCGTTCACCAAGGCGATGGGAATGGATTTCTCGGCCCCGCCGGTGGGCCTGATCGACCGGTCGAAGCGCTACGCGATGATCGTCGAGGATGGCGTCGTCAAGGCGATGGGCGTCGAGGAAAACCCCGGCGTGTGCGAAGTCTCGGCGGGCGAGGCGATGCTGGAGCACGCCTGAGCGCGCCACCCCGCGGGCCCCGGCGGCGGCGGTGGCGGTGGCGAAGTTTGGCGAGACAAAGGGGGGCGGGCCGTGCGAGGCTCGCCCCATGCTCGAGAAGAAGCCCTATCCGATCGAGGCCATCCATGTGCCGGTCAAGCGGGTGAAGACGCTCGACCCGGCACGGGTCGAGGCGCTCGCCAACGACATGCTCGAGAACGGGCAGACGACGCCGATCCGGCTGCGGGCCGACGGCGACCGCTACGTGCTGGTCGAGGGGTATCACCGGCTCGAGGCGCTGCGCGCGCTGGGCGAAGAGACGGTGCTGGCCTATGTCGTGCGGGCGCGGCTGCACTGAGCCGCGCGCCGGCCGGCCTCAGGCGGCCTCGTAGCTCGTGAACACCTCGGTCGTGCCGTCGCGCCGGATCAGGTGAACGTCGTAGGCCTCGCGGCGGCTCTCCGGCCCCATGCCGGGCGAGCCGTAGGGCATGCCGGGCACGGCGAGGCCCACCGCGTCGGGCCGCTCGGCCAGCAGGCGGCTTATGTCGGCGGCTGGCACATGGCCCTCGATCACGTAGCCCTCCACGAAAGCGGTGTGGCACGAGGCCATAGCCTGCGGCACGCCCGCCTCGGCCTTGGCCCGAAACAGCGCCGTGCCGCGCGATGCCTCCGACGTGACGGCGAAGCCCGCACTTTCGAGGATGTCCATCCAGGCGGAGCAGCAGCCGCAATTGGGGTCTTTCAGCACGTGGACGGCCGGGCCGGCCTGCGCGCGGGCGGCAGGCGGCAGCGCCGCCGTCGCGGCAAGGGCTGCCAGTCCGGCGAGGAAGGAGCGGCGGGCGAGCACGGGCTGGGGCATGGGTCGGTCTCCAGTGCGGGTCGCATCGGCCGAAGCGGTGGAGCTTCCGGCACGTGGAAGGTCAACCGCACGATCCCGTGCGATCTCTCAGCCCGCGGCCTTGTCCATCGCCCTGGCCAGCTTGACGTCGAGCTCGGTCAGCCCGCCCGCGTCGTGGGTCGACAGCGTCACCTCGACGGTCTTGTAGACGTTCGACCACTCGGGGTGATGGTCCATCTTTTCGGCCACCAGCGCGACCTGCGTCATCCAGCCGAACGCTTCCTTGAAATCCTTGAACCGGAAGGTCTTTGCGATGGCGTCGCGTCCCTCCACCTCGGCCCAGCCGGTGGCCTTGAGGGGGTCTAGCGCGCTCCGGTCTGTCAGTTTCTCGGGCATCAGTCGTGGTCCTCTCCCGTCTGCTTGAAGGGTCCGTAGGAGGTGAGAATGTCCATCTCGTGGTCGACCGCCCTGCTCTCGGCGCGCAGGAACTCCTCGACCGCGGTGCGAAAGCCGGGGTCGCCGATCCAGTGGAGCGAGTGGCAGGCCGTGGGCAGGTAGCCGCGCGCCAGCTTGTGCTCGCCCTGCGCGCCGGCCTCGACCGTCGCCAGGCCGTGGGCGATGGCATGGTCGATCGCCTGGTAGTAGCAGCACTCGAAGTGCAGGCAGGCGTGATCCTCGACACAGCCCCAGTAGCGGCCGTAGAGCGCGTCGCGCCCGATGAAGTTGAGCGCGCCGGCCACCGGCCGCCCCGCCCGCTCGGCCATGACCAGCAGCGTGTCGTCGCGCAGGCGCTCGTGCGCGATGTCGAAGAACGCGCGCGTCAGGTAGGGGGTGCCCCATTTGCGCGCGCCGGTATCCTGGTAGAAGCGCCAGAACGCCTCCCAGTGGCGAGGCTCGATGGCGTCGCCCGTGAGCTGCCGGATCTCGCCGCCGAAGTCCTGCGCCGTGCGCCGCTCCTTGCGGATGTTCTTGCGCTTGCGGCTCGAGAGGTCGGCGAGGAAGGCGTCGAAGCTGTCGTAGCCCCGGTTCTCCCAGTGGAATTGCTGGGTGCGGCGATGCAGCAGGCCCAGCGCGCGCCCCCGCTCGGCCTCCGCGCCGGTGCAGAAGGTGACATGGAAGGTGGTGATGCGGTTGTTCTCTGCCACCTGCAGCGCCCCCTCGACCAGCGCGGCGGTGCCCGCCTCTTCCCAGCCGGGCTTCACGAGGAAGCGCCTGCCGGTGGCGGGGGTGAACGGCACCGCCACCTGCAGCTTCGGGTAGTAGCGCCCGCCCGCCCGCTCGTAGGCGTGCGCCCACGAGAAATCGAAGATGTATTCACCCTGGCTGTGCGACTTGCCGTAGAGCGGCAGGGCGGCGACGGTCTCGCTTCCTGCGCGGGCGATCAGGTACATCGGCTGCCAGCCGGTGCCCCGCCCGACCGAGCCCGACTCCTCCAGCGCCGAGAGGAAGCGGTGGGTCGTGAACGGGTCGTCCGGCCGCCCGCCATCGGCAGCCTCGGGGCAGGCGCAGGCATCCCACTCCGCCGCCGGGATGTCGGCGAGGGTGCGGTGCACCTGCACGTCCACGGCCATGTCGGGTTCGGGCTGAGCTGCCATCCTGTCGCTCCCAAGGGGACACTTGTTACGTGGCCCCGCAGCGAAGCCGGTCAAGACGGGCCGGTCAAGACGGGTCGAAGCCCTCGAAGGTGATCTGGTCGGCCACGCGCAGCGCCGCCGCAGCCTCGGCCGCCGAGCGGATCGTCCAGCACAGAACGGGCAGGCCCTGCGCCTTCAGCTCCGCCACGCGGGGCATGGAAAGGTCGCGGTGGCCGTGACTGACAAAGGCCGCACCGACGCGCGCCACGTCGCCCATCGCCGCAAGCTCGGCGCAGCGGCCGGGCGGCACGCCGGGCCAGTCTTCGGGTCGGAAGGCGCAGGTGACGAGGCCGCGGGGGCGGTCGGGCGCGGCCTCGGCCAGGGCCGCAGCCGCGTGCGGGTTGAACGACATGAAGGCGAGCGGGCCGTCGTAGCAGCGGGCGACCTCGGCCGCCGCCTGTTCGAGCGCCCCGTCGGTCGGCCCCATCGTGCCCGACTGGTCCTTGATCTCGACCAGCAGTGGCACCCGGCCGCCGACGATCTCCAGCACCTCGGCAAAGGTCGGGATGCCCTCGTCGCCGCCCGTCAGCGGGATCGCGCCCAGCGCCTCGGCGCCGCGCTCCCGCACCGGGCCGGTCTCGGCCGTCATGCGCGCGAGCCCGCCGTCGTGAAAGACCATCGGCACATCGTCGGCCGAAAGCTGCAGGTCGATCTCGATGCCCCAGCCGCCCGCCATCGCCGCCCGCACCGCCGCGCGCGAGTTCTCCGGCCGGCCGGGGCCGTGCAGGGCGCGGTGTGCGACGGGACGGGCGAGAAAGCTCCGGGGTAGCGGCGTCGGCGCGGTCATCGAACCTGAAAGATCCCCTCGATCTCGACCGCCACACCCAGCGGCAGCGACGCGGCAGAGACGGCCGAGCGCGCGTGCCGGCCCGCGTCGCCCAGCGCCTCGACGAGAAAGTCGGACGCGCCGTTGATCACCTTGGGCTGGTCGGTGAACTCGACGGTCGAGTTGACGAAGCCGGTGAGCTTGACCACCCGCACCAGCCGCTCAATGTCGCCGCCGCATGCGGCCTTTACTTGCGCCAGCAGCGCGATGGCGCAGCGGCGCGCGGCAGCCGCCCCCTCGTCGACCCCCAGGGTCTCGCCCAGCTTGCCGGTGATGAGCTTGCCATCCTTGCCCATGCTGATCTGGCCCGACACGTGCACCAGATCGCCAACCTGCACGAAGGGGACGTAGTTGGCCGCAGGGGCTGGCGCGTCGGGCAGGGTGACGCCGATCTCGGAAAGGCGGGTCTCGATTGGGCCGGGCATGGCGCTCCTCCTTCTGTCGATTCGCGCGCACCCTACGGCATTCGCGCGCCGATGGAAGCGGCCGCGCCGGCCACGGGCAGGCGCGGTTGTCTCCCCCCTCGCCTGGCGCTACCGTCCCCGGGCGCGGGCCGATCCGCGTGCGCTGCCCGTGGGTGCCCGTGATCCGTCGTCGTTCCTGCCTTCCGGCGTCGCTACCGCCCGTCCGTGGCGGCTGACGCATGGCGATGCCCCTTTTCGCCTTCGCCGCCGCCCTCGCCGTCGGCCTGCCTGCCGGGGCCGAGGAATACGACGGCCGCTACCGCATCGTGCCGGGCGCCGATTGCGCCGCGCCCGAGGGCGACCCCGCCATCCTGCGCATCGAGGACGACGTGCTCTACGGCGCCGAGAGCGTCTGCCGCATGACCGACCCGATCGACGTGCGCGACATGGACGCGACGCTCTACGACATGGTCTGCACGGGCGAGGGGGTGGCATGGCGCGAGCGCGCGATGCTGATGCACGGCGCCGAGGACGAGCTTGTGCTGGTGTGGGACGGCTACGCCTTCGCCTACCCGGCCTGCCCCGAGGCACCGATGCGCCCACGCCCGCGGCCGTCGCCGGCGCTGGCCGCCGAGTGAGCGCTTCCTGATCGGCTGGCGAGGGCCGGGCCAAGCCCGACTTCTGGCGAGGCCGGGCGCAGGGCGCCGCCGCCGGTTGCCACACGGCGTGCGGGCTGTCGGGATCGGGCGCTTGCCGCGCGCGCTCTCCCGGCCGGACGAGGCTCTCGGCGCACGCTTCAGGCTTCCGGTGAGCGGCGCGGTGCGTCAGTTCCCGAACATGCCCTCGAGCACGCCGATCAGGCCGCGCCGCTCCTGGGGCTGCGGCTGCGGCACCGGCTGAGGCGCGGGCTGGCGCACGCCGGACTGTGACGTCTGCGGGGAGGGCTGCGCCTCGACGACCGCACGGGGCGGCTCGGGCTCCTGCATCGGCAACGGGCGAATCTCGTCGTCCTGGTGGATGCGCAGCATCGCCTCGCGCCAGATCTCGGCCGGCAGCGTGCCCCCGGTGACGCCGCTGAGCGCGGTGTTGTCGTCATAGCCCATCCACACGCCCATGACGTAATCGGCCGTGAAACCGACGAACCACGCGTCGCGCGCGGCCTGCGTGGTGCCCGTCTTGCCTGCCGCTTGCCGGTCGCCGAGCCGGGCGCGCGTGCCCGTGCCTTCCTCGACCACGCGGGAGAGCATGTATACGAGCTTTCCCGCCGCCTCCTCAGAGATCACCCGCTTGCCGTAGCCGCCGCCGCGGCCCATCAGCGGCTCGCTCTCGGCCCGAAGGCGCAACTCCTCCAGCCCGTAGGGCAGCACTGCCCGCCCGCCGTTCAGGAAGCCCGCGAAGGCGCCCGTCATCTCCACCAGGGTCGAATCGCTGACGCCGAGCGCGAGCGCCGGGCCGTCGGCGAGGCTGCTCTCGATGCCGAAATCCTCGGCGACCTTCTGCACGATGTCGCGGCCGACGAACTCGGAGATCTTCACCGCGGGGATGTTGAGCGACCGCGCGAGCGCCTCGGTCAGCGTCACGCGGCCGGCGAAGTCGCGGCTGTAGTTCTTGGGGCAGTATTGCCCCGAGCCGGGCACGTCGATGCAGTAGGGCTCGTCGACCACCGTGTCGTTGGGGCTGTAGCCCAGATCCATCGCCGCGGCGTAGATGAACGGCTTGAACGAACTGCCGGTCTGCCGCCTGGCCTGCGCCGCGCGGTTGAAGCCGCCCGAGACGGTCGTGTCGCGGCCGCCGACCATCGCCCGCACCGCACCGTCGGCCGACATCACCACGATCGCTGCCTGGGCCTCGGAACCGTCGCGCACCTTCTCCTGGAAGATCAGGCGCACCGCCTCCTCCGCAGCGGCCTGGATCTGGGGATCGAAGGTGGTGCGCAGCAGCACGTCCTCGGTCGTGTCGCGGGTGAGAAAGCTCGGCCCCGTGTCCATCACCCAGTCGGCGAAATTGCCGCCGGCCGTCTGCTCGGCATTGTCGGCAAGCGTCGCCGGATCGGCCCGCGCGGCGGTGTACTCGGCCTCCGTCAGGTAGCCCTGCTCGTGCATCAGCCGCAGCACCGTGGCGGCGCGTCGCTGCGACCGTTCGAGATCGTTGGTGGGCGCAAAGCGCGAGGGCGCCACCAGCAGCCCCGCCAGCATCGCCGATTGCGCCGGGCTGAGCCGGGATGCGGGGATGCCGAAATACCGCTGCGCCGCCGCCTCGAAGCCGCGCGCCGAGGCACCCAGGTAGGCGCGGTTGAGGTAGATCGTCAGGATCTCGTCCTTGGTATACTTCGCCTCCATCGCGAGCGAGTAGAGCGCCTCGCGCCCCTTGCGCCCCAGCGTCGTGCGGCGGCAATCGGCTTCGTAGTCGGCCTCGCTGAGCCACAGGTCGGGGTCGTAGGGCACGCCGAGGCACATCAGCTTCGCCGCCTGCTGCGTGAGCGTCGAGCCGCCGTGGCCCGAGAGCGGCCCGCGTCCCTCGCTCAGGTTGATGCGTATGGCCGAGGCGATGCCCTGCGGGTCGATGCCCGGATGCCAGTAGAAGCGCCTGTCCTCGGTGGCAATCACGGCGTTCTTCAGGTGGCGCGAGACCTGATCGACCGATGCGATGCGGTCGAACTGCTCGCCCCGCCAGGCGAAGACGTCGCCGTGCCGGTCGTGGAGCGTGACGGAGCCGCGGGTGCGGACGTCGATCAGTTCGCCTGCCGGGGGGAGCTGGTTGTAGAAGTAGAGCACCCCCCCGCCGACCAGCACCGCAGCGACAAGGGCGACGCGCCAGATCAGCCCCACCGATGCGCGGATCACCGCGCCGATGGCGGCCGCCACCCAGCCGATCAGGCCCCGGCGCCGCCGCGGCGCGGCCTTGCGGGCGCGCCGGCGCGGCTTCGGCGGTGCCTTCGCCGCCGCCTTGCCGCCCGGGCGTCCCGTGCCCGACCCACTGCCCGAGCCGCCGCGCCCGCGGCGCGTCGAAGGGTAGCGCTTGTCTGCCTTCAGGACCGGCCGCTTTCCCCGGTTGGACGCCATCTCTGCCCCGCTTCCTGCCTCCGCCCGGCCGGCCCATTCCGGCTCCAGGCACTGCTGACTCGGGCTTCGCCCCGTTTTTTCGCTTGATAGCCGCTCGGGCGCGTCTTGGGGAGGCCTGCGACCTCTGCGCACGCTTTCGCACTTGCCTGTTTTTTAGCTGTCGCAGTCCTTTTGTGCAAAAATTGTGCAAACTTCCCTGCACGAGCCCGTCATCGCCCCGTCGCATTCCTTGAGGCGCCCAATCCTTTTGCGGCTCTGTCGGTGCCGTGAACCGGCCGGGTGCGCCCTGGCCCTACCGAAGGGGATCCACGTGAAACTCATCATTGCAGCAATCAAGCCGTTCAAGCTGGAGGAGGTGCGCGAGGCGCTCACCGCCATCGGCGTGCGCGGCATGATGGTGACGGAGATCAAGGGGTTCGGCTCGCAGTCCGGACACACCGAGATCTACCGGGGCGCCGAATACGCCGTGAACTTCGTGCCCAAGGTCAAGCTCGAGATCGCGGTGTCGTCGTCGATGGCCGACCAGGTGGTCGAGACGATCCAGAAGACCGCCAAGACCGACAAGATCGGCGACGGCAAGATCTTCGTGCTCGACATCCAGCAGGCCGTGCGCGTCCGGACCGGCGAAACCGACGAAGAAGCGCTCTGAGCGGCGGCAAAGAGAAAAAGGGGAAGATTCGCACATGAAACTCACCAAGTACCTGCCGCTGGCGGCGCTCCTTCTCGTGCCGACCATGGGTCTCGCCCAGGACGAGGCCGCGGCGCCGGGCTTCGACGAGATCGGCCCATACATCATGACGACCCTGCTGTTCTGCATGGCGGGGTTCCTGGTGTTCTTCATGGCCTGCGGCTTCGCGATGCTCGAGGGCGGCCTCGTCCGCTCGAAGAACGTCACGATGCAGATGACCAAGAACATCTCGCTCTACTCGGTCGCGGCCATCATGTACTGGCTGATCGGCTTCAACCTGATGTATCCGGGCGAATTCAACGGCTACGTCGGAAGCTTCTTCGTGCCGACGGTCCTTGATCCGGTCGGCGTTTCGGCCGAAGAGGCCGCGCTCGACTACGCCTCGATCGGCTCCGACTTCTTCTTCCAGCTCGTCTTCGTCGCGGCCACGGCCTCGATCGTGTCGGGCGCCCTGGCGGAGCGGATCAAGCTGTGGCCGTTCCTGATCTTCGTCGTGCTCCTCACCGGCGTCATGTACCCGATCTCGGGCTCGTGGCAGTGGGGCGGCGGCTGGCTGTCCGAGATGGGCTTCTCGGACTTTGCCGGCTCGACGGTCGTGCACTCGGTCGGCGGCTGGGCCGCGCTGGCGGGCGCGATCGTGCTCGGCGCGCGCAAGGGAAAGTACGGCCCGGACGGCCAGGTGAACCCGATGCCGGGGTCCAACCTCGCGCTGGCCACGCTCGGCACGTTCATCCTGTGGCTCGGCTGGTTCGGCTTCAACGGCGGCTCGCAGCTCGCCATGGGCACGGTCGGCGACGTGAGCGACGTCTCGCGCATCTTCGCCAACACCAACATGGCGGCCGCGGCCGGCACGATCACGGCCCTCGTCCTGACGCAGATCGTCTACGGCAAGCCCGACCTCACCATGTGCCTCAACGGCGCGCTCGCGGGCCTCGTGTCGATCACGGCCGAACCGCTCGCGCCCACGCTGTTCGGCGCACTCTGGATCGGCGCCATCGGCGGCGTGATCGTGGTGTTCACCGTTCCGCTGCTGGACAAGCTGAAGATCGACGATGTTGTGGGCGCCATCCCGGTCCACCTCTTCGCCGGGATCTGGGGCACGATCGCGGTCGTCTTCTACAACGGCGACGCCAGCCTGATGACGCAGCTGACCGGCATCGTCGCCTACGGCGTGTTCACGTTCGCCGCCTCGCTGATCGTGTGGTTCATCCTCAAGGCGACGATGGGCATCCGCGTCGACGAGGAGAGCGAGGTGACGGGCCTCGACGTCTCCGAACTCGGCATGGAGGCCTACCCCGAATTCTCCAAGGGCTGACCCCTCCCTTCCGGCAGCCCAGACCCTGGCCCCGGGCGCGCGTCGCCCGGGGCCTTTTTCATGCGCGGGCAGGCCCCTCCCGTGGCCCCTCGAAACGGCAGGGGCGAAGTGCTACCTCCCGCCCATGGCAGAACTTCCCACCAAGGCGCAGATCCTCGACTGGATCGCCGAAAACCCCGGCCAGACCGCGAAGCGCGACATCGCCCGCGCCTTCGGCGTGAAGGGGGCGGCGCGGATCGATCTCAAGCGGATGCTCCGCGAGCTCGAGGACGAAGGCCACCTCGACAAGCGCAAGGGCCAGTATCGCGACCCCGAGCGCCTGCCGCCCGTCACCGTCTGCCAGATCGGCCCGCCCGACGACGATGGCGACCTGACGGCGAGGCCGCTCGAATGGCACGGCGAGGGGCCCGAACCGCGCATCCTGATGATCCCGCGCGAGGGCGAGCCCGCGCTGGGCGAGGGCGACCGGGTGCTGCTGCGCCTGCGCGAGGTGACCGGCGAGGACCACCAGTACGAGGGGCGCCTGATCCGAAAGATCGGCACCGCGCCGCGCACGATCCTCGGCATCTTTCGCACCGGCGCCGAGGGCGGGCGGATCGTGCCCATCGACAAGGGCGCCGACCGCGAGTGGATGGTGCCGCCCGGCAATGCCGGCGGCGCGAAGGACGGCGAACTCGTCGAGGCCGAGCAGGCCGGCCCCGGCGCCCGCATGGGCCTGCCGAGGGCGCGCGTGGTCGAGCGGCTGGGCGACCCTTCCGCGCCGAAATCGGTCTCTCTCATCGCGATCCATCAGCATGGCATCCCCGACGTCTTTCCCGAGGCGGCGCTGGCCGAGGCCGACCGGATGAAGCCCGCGGGGCTGAAGGGCCGCGAAGACCTCCGCCACCTGCCGCTCGTCACCATCGACCCCGAGGACGCCCGCGACCACGACGACGCGGTCTACGCCCACCCCGACGACGCCGACGACAATCCCGGCGGCCACGTCGTCTGGGTCGCCATCGCCGACGTGGCCCATTACGTCCGCTCCGGCAGCGCACTCGACCGCGAGGCGCTGACCCGCGGCAACTCCACCTATTTCCCCGACCGGGTGGTGCCGATGCTGCCCGAGCGGCTGTCGGCCGACCTGTGCTCGCTGCACGAGGGCGTGCCGCGCGCCTGTCTCGCCGTGCGGATGCGCCTGGCCGAAGACGGCGCGCTGATCGGCTCGACCTTTCACCGCGGGCTGATGCGCTCGGCCGCCTCGCTGACCTACGAGCAGGTGCAGGCAGCCTTCGACGGGCAGCCCGGCGACAAGGCCGGCCCGCTGGTCGAGGACGTGCTGAAGCCGCTCCACGCCGCGTATCGCGCCGCCGCCTTCGCCCGCGAGAAGCGCCAGCCGCTCGACCTCGACCTGCCCGAGCGGCGGATCGTGCTGTCTGACACGGGCGACGTGCTGTCGGTCGCCTTCCGCGACCGGCTCGAGGCGCACCGGCTGATCGAGGAATTCATGATCCTCGCCAATGTCTGCGCCGGCGAGACGCTGGTGCAGAAGAAGTCGCCGCTTCTCTTCCGTGTCCACGAGGAACCCGACGCCGACAAGCTCGACGCCCTGCGCGAGACGGCCCGCGCCAGCGGGCTGGCGCTGGCCAAGGGGCAGGTGCTGCAGACCCGCCACCTCAACCGCCTGCTGAACGAGGCCGCCGGCACCGAGCTGTCGGAACTCATCAACATGGCCACCCTGCGCTCGATGCAGCAGGCGTATTACGCGCCCGAGAACTACGGCCATTTCGGGCTCGCGCTGCGCACCTACGCGCATTTCACCTCGCCCATCCGCCGCTACGCCGATCTCGTGGTGCACCGCGCGCTCATCCGCGCGCATCGCTGGGGCGACGACGGGCTGACCGACGCCGATATCGACCACCTCGAGAGCACGGCGCAGGCGATCTCGCAGACCGAGCGGCGCTCGATGCTGGCCGAGCGCGACACGACCGACCGCTACCTCGCCGCCTACCTGTCGGAGCGGGTCGGGCAGGAATTCGGGGGTCGCGTCAGCGGCATCGCCCGCTTCGGCCTGTTCGTGAAGCTCGACGAGACCGGCGCCGACGGCCTCGTGCCCATCCGCGCGCTCGGCAACGAGTATTTCCACCACGACCGCGACGAGAACACGCTGATGGGCGCCGATACGGGCCGCGTCATCTCGCTCGGCCAGCGGGTGCGGGTGCGGCTGGTCGAGGCGGTGCCGGTGACCGGCGGGCTGATGCTCGAGCCGCTCGAGATCGCGGGAGAGGAGGTCGAGGGCGGCGCCATGCCCGACGGCTTCCGCCGCGGCCCGCGCAAGGGGCGTGGCAAGGGCAAGCCGCCTGGGAAGGGCCCGACCGGCCCGAAGCGCGCGCCAAAGGGCAAGGCCGCCAAGGGGGCCACCGGCGCCAAGCCCACCGGCAAGGGGCCGGCGAAGGGCGCGCGCAAGGTCACGCGCCGCCGCAAGTAGCGCCCGCCCCGCGCGGGGCGCCTGCCACACGCGATGGCGGGTCGCGCAGCGATTGCCCCCGGACGTGCCCGGGGCTAAGCCGCTTCCATGACCGATCCCGTCCGCCTCACCGCCGAGCTGATCCGCTGCCCCTCCGTCACGCCCGCCGAAGGGGGCGCGCTGCACCTGCTCGAGGGGGTGCTGAGCGAGGCCGGCTTTTCCTGCACCCGCGTCGACCGCGGCCACGTCTGCAACCTCTTCGCCCGCTGGGGCGAGAGGGGCGCGGCCCGCACCTTCGGCTTCAACGGCCATACCGACGTGGTGCCGGTGGGCGACGCGCGGGCCTGGACGGCCGACCCCTTCGGCGGCACGCAGCGGGACGGGCAGATCTGGGGCCGCGGCGCCACCGACATGAAGTCGGGTGTGGCCGCCTTCGTGACTGCCGCCTGCGGCTTCGTGCGCGCCACGCCTTCGGACGGTGCCGTGATCCTCGCCATCACCGGCGACGAGGAGGGCGACGCCGTCGACGGCACGGCCGCCCTGCTCGACTGGATGGAGCGCCACGGCGAGCGGATGGACGTGTGCCTGGTGGGCGAGCCCACCTGCCGTGACGAGATGGGCGACACGATCAAGATCGGCCGCCGCGGCTCACTCTCGGCGTGGATCGAGGCGCGGGGCGTGCAGGGTCATTCCGCCTATCCCCACCGCGCGAAGAACCCGGTCACCGCCATCGCCGCGCTCTGCCACCGGCTCGCCTCGGCCGAGCTCGACCGCGGGACAGAGCATTTCGACCCCACGACGCTTGCGCTCACATCTATCGACACCGGCAACCCGGCGACCAACGTCATCCCCGCCACGTCGCGCGCCATCGTCAACGTGCGCTTCAACGACATCCATACCGGCGCCACGCTGACCGAGTGGCTGCGGGCCGAGGCCGCGCAGGTCGCCGGCGAGACGGGCGTCAAGATCGACGTTGAGGTGAAGGTCTCGGGCGAGGCGTTCCTGACCCCCCCGGGGCCGCTGTCGAGCCTCGTGGCGAGCGCGGTCGAGGCCGAGACGGGGCGCACGCCCGAGCTGTCGACCACGGGCGGCACGTCGGACGCGCGCTTCGTCAAGAATCACTGCCCGGTGGTGGAGTTCGGGCTGGTCGGCCGCACCATGCACCAGGTCGACGAGCGGGTGGACGTGGCGCAGATCCGCCAGCTCGAGGCGATCTACCGCCGCATCCTGACCGACTACTTCGCATGACGTGGGCCATCGCCGAGGCGGCGACCGACGACGACCGCGCCGCCTGCCTCGCCCTGCGGATCGCGGTGTTCTGCGGCGAGCAGGGCGTCACCCGCGAGGAAGAGATCGACGGCCTCGACGAGGGCGCGCGCCACCTGCTGGCCACCGTCGACGGCGCCCCGGCCGGCACCCTGCGCCTGCGCTTCACGGGCGAAGCCGCCAAGATCGAGCGCGTCTGCGTGGCCCGCGCCCATCGCGGCACGGGTCTCGGGGCGGCGCTTCTGCGCGAGGGCCTGCGCGTCGCGGCAGAGGCGGGCGCGACCGAGGCGCGCCTCGGCGCGCAGGTGGCGGTGATCCCCTTCTACGAGCGGCTCGGCTTCGCCGCGCACGGGCCGGAATACCTCGACGCGCGCATCCCGCACCGCGACATGACGCGCCCGCTGCCCTGACGGCTCACGCCAGCACGGCGGCGATGGCCCGCGCGGCGCGCGCCACTGTGCCCCGTGTCAGCCCCGCCACGTTGATCCGCCCGTCCTGCACGCCATAGATCGCGTGCTCCTTGCGCAACTCGTCCATCTGGGCGGGCGTGGCGCCGATGAGCGAGAACATCCCCCGCTGATCCGCGAGAAAGCCGAACCGGTCGGAACCCGTCTCGGCCCGCAGCGCGTCGGCCAGAGCCCCGCGCATCGCGGCGATCCGGGCGCGCATGCCGGCCAGTTCCGCCTCCCACTCCGCCCGGAGCGCGGGGTCGGCGAGGATCATCGTCACCAGCCGTGCGCCGTGGTCGGGCGGAAAGGCATAGGCCTGACGGTTGAGCCCGGCGAGGCGGGCCGCGACCCGGTCCCGCGTCGCCGATCCCTCCGTCACCGCCAGCACCGCCCCCACCCGGTCGCGATAGAGGCCGAAGGTCTTGGAGCCGGACACGCACAGCAGCAGCTCGGGCACCGCGCGGGCAAGCGACCGCAGCCCCGCCACGTCGGCCTCCACCCCGTCGCCAAGGCCCTGGTAGGCGAGATCGACCATGGGCAGGAGGCCCCGCGCGGCACAGTCCTGCGCCACCCGTGCCCAGTCGTCGCGGGCGAGGTCGACGCCGGTGGGGTTGTGGCAGCAGCCGTGCAGCAGCACCACGTCGCCCTCTCGCGCCTGCGCAAGGTCGGCGCGCATGCCTTCGCGGTCGAGCGCGCCGGTCTCGGCGTCGAGATACCGGTAGGCGCGGAAGGGCTGGCCGATCGCGGTGAGGATCGAGACGTGGTTGGGCCATGTCGGCGCGCTCACCCAAACGGTCGCGCCGGGCGCCGTCATCCGCACCAGGTCGAGCGCCTGCCGCACCGCCGCCGTGCCGCCCGGCGTGGCAGCGGCGGCGACGCACGCGCCCTCCACAGCGTCGCCCAGCGTGAGCACGCACATCGCCTCGAGAAAGGCCGGGTCGCCCGCGAGCGCGACGTAGCCCTTGCTCCGCTGCTCCTCCCACAGGCGCCGCTCGGCCGCCTTGACCGCCCGCATGACGGGCGTCTCGCCCGCCTCGGTGCGGTAGACCCCCACGCCGAGGTCGATCTTTCCGGGGCGTGGGTCGTCGGCGAAGGCGCGCATCAGCCGCAGGATGGCATCGGGCTCAGGCGCCGTGACCCTGTCGAGCACCACCGCGCCGCTCAGTCGGGCACGCGAGCGGAATCGAGCGGGCGGGTCAGCACGCGGGTATGCTCGCTGCGCCCCACCGGCTCGAACCCGGCCCGCTGGTAGAGGCCGAGCGCGCGGGGGTGATCGAGCGTGCAGGTGTTGACGGTCATCTTCCGGGTGCCGGGCAGGTCCCACCCGGTATGCACCGCGCTCTCCAGCAGGAAGCGGCCGAGCCCCGTGCCCACCGCCTGCGGCACCAGACCGAAATACGACAGGTCGCACACGCCCTCGCGCCGCGCGTCGAGCAGGAAGAAGCCGTGGGGCCAGCCATCGCGCATCAGCGTGTAGAGGTAGGTGCGCTCGTCGGAGAGCCAGGCGGCGAGGCTCTGCTCGTCGTGCTCGTGCATGTCCTCCCAGGCGTAGTCGCGCCCCACCGCGTCGTAGAGGCAGAGGAAGAACCACGGTGGCGGGCTCTCGGCCTTGAGCAGCGCCGCGGGCTTGCCGGAGGGGGCAGGCGGATAGGGGTAGGCGGGCCGCTCCGTCATCTCGAGCCAGGTGACGGTGTAGCGCAGTTCGGTTCCGGCGGGCGTGACGGTCATGCCGTCTCCGGGCGACCGGTGGCGACGGCGAGATCGGGGAAGCGGCCCCATTCGGCCCACGACCCGTCGTAGAGCGCGTTGCTCTGGTGGCCGAGGCGGGCGAGGGCGAGATTCACTATCGCCGCCGTCACGCCCGAGCCGCAGGTGGTGATGACGGGCTTGGCCAGATCGACTCCCGCCGCGTCGAAGGCGGCCCGCAGCCCGGCCTCGGCCTTCATCGTGCCGTCGTCGTTCAGGAGCTGGCGGTAATGCAGGTTCGTCGAGCCGGGGATATGGCCTGACCTCAGGCCCGCGCGCGGCTCCGGCTCCTCGCCGGTGAACCGCCCCGGCGACCGGGCATCGACGATCTGCCAGTCGCGCAGCTTGGCCGCCTGCGCGACCTGCGTGACATCCTTCACGAGGTGGGCCTGCCGCTGCGCCGTCATGTGCCGGTCGCGGGCGAGCGGCGGCAAGTCCTCCACCGGGCGCCCCTCCGCCTGCCACCTGGGAAAGCCGCCGTCGAGCACCGCGATGTCGGGCTTGCCCATCAGGCGAAAGAGCCACCAGACGCGCGCGGCCGAGAACAGCCCCGCCCCGTCGTAGACCACCACCTGGTGCCCGTCGCCCACGCCCATCGCGCGACAGCGGCTCATGAACTTCTCGGTCGGCGGCGCCATGTGCGGCAGCTCCGATCGCGAATCCGACACCTTGTCGATGTCGAAAAAGCGCGCGCCGGGGATGTGCGCCTCCTCGTACTCCGCCCGCGCATCGCGGTCGGTGCCCGGC
This sequence comes from Rhodobacteraceae bacterium HLUCCA09, assembly GCA_001314685.1. Lineage (GTDB taxonomy): Bacteria > Pseudomonadota > Alphaproteobacteria > Rhodobacterales > Rhodobacteraceae > HLUCCA09. The sequence goes on along the minus strand of LJNT01000118.1, from coordinate 39,684 downwards.
AGGTAGAGCGAGGCGTCGAGAACCCGCAGATCGGGGTCGGAGAGGTGTGCGGCGAGCCAGTCGGTGCTGACCAGCGTGCGGGGGTCGTCCTGCATGGGCGCGTCGTCCCTCGTGACGTCGGATCGTCGGGACTGCTTAAATCGCGCGCGGCGGGGTGGCAAGCGAGGGCCGCGCCGCCGGGTCAGGCCCTCTCGGCCACGATCAGGCGCTGGGCGCGGCGTGCGGGGTAGTCGCCCGTCTCGACGACGCGGAAGCCGGCTGCCTCGATGGCGCGCTCCAGGCCCCTTGCACTGTAGAACCTCACCGGGGGCGCGAGGCCCACCACCCGCAGGACCGGCACGAGGACGCCAATCCACAGGGCAAGGTCGCTGAAGCACGGCGTCTTCGAGATCAGCCGCCCGCCGGGGCGCAGCCCGGCATGGATGGCGCGCAGGGCGCCCGGCAGGTCGTCGAGAAGGTGCAGCGCGTTGAAGGCGAGCACGGCGTCCCACGGCCCGCCCCCGTCCGGCACCCCCTCGGCGACGGCGAAGGAGAGCTGCGGCAGCGCCTGCGCCTCCGGTTTCCCTTGCGCGATCCCGATCATGCGGGGCGAGAGGTCGGTGGCGTGGTAGGTGGCGACCGACGGCGCGAGCAGGAGGGCGGTGGCGCCGGTGCCGCAGCCGATCTCGAGCGCACGGTCCTCGGCGCGCAGATGCGCGCGCACCCGCTCCAGCGTCGCCTCGTAGGCGGCGGGGTCGTCGATGGGCCGTCTCGCGTAGCGATCGGCGACACGATCCCAGAAGCGGGCGTCGGCCATGCGGGAGATCTCCGGTCTCGGTCGGCCGGACGTCCCTAGCCCTGACGCGGGCCGCTGACCATCCGCCCGTGCGCCTCGGCGGCGCGGCGCCTTCCGTTCAGCCATGCTCCTTCAGCAGGCGGCTCTTCTGACGCTGCCAGTCGCGCTTGGCCTCGGTGGCGCGCTTGTCGGGCGCCTTCTTGCCCCTGGCGATGCCGATCTTCACCTTCGCGATGCCGCGGTGGTTGAAGTAGAGCACAAGCGGCACCAACGTCATGCCCTTGCGCTGGGTGTCGGACCACATCCGCGCGATCTCCCGCCGCGAGACGAGGAGCTTGCGGCGCCGCCTGTCCTCGTGGCCGAACATGGCCTGCTCATAGGGGGCGATGTAGCTATTGACGAGCCACAGTTCGCCGTCCTTCACCTCGGCGTAGCTCTCGGTAATCTGCGCGGTGTTGAGCCGGAGCGACTTCACCTCCGAGCCCTGCAGCACGATCCCGCACTCGATCTCTTCGTCAATGGCGTAGTCGTAGCGGGCGCGCCGGTTCTCGGCGATCACCTTGTAGTTCTTGTTTTCGTTGCGCTTGGCCATGGGGCGGCCATATAGGCGCCCGACCCGTCGCTGTGAAGCCACCGCGCGCGGGCCACGCGGCGGACCGCCCGCCGCCACGCCCGGCTGCCCGGTCGCAAAGGTGCGTATTTGAGACAGAAAGAAGCCGAAAGGGAAGGCCAGCGGCACTCCAGAGCGCGGGGCACACGGCGACACGGGCGCGACCGCCTCGGGAAGGGCGCAGCGCGCTGTTTCTTTCTGTTGCAAATACGCCCGCCGAAGGCGTCCCGCACGCGCCGCCGGCGCAAGGCCGGACAGTCAGCGCAGGCGTTCGAGCAGCGCGAGCGAGGCGTAGCCGTCGGGGATGAGCCCGGCGGAATTCTGGTAGCCGCGGATGGCGGCCTCGGTGTTGGGGCCGATCCGGCCGTCGACGCCTTGCGTATCGAAGCCCGCCCGCGTCAGCCGCGCCTGCAGTTCCTCGCGCTCGGCGAAGCTGAGCGCGCGATCTCCGCGCGGCCACGCCGACTGGATCGGCGGCCCACCTGCGATGCGGTCGGACAGGTGGCCGACACCGATCACGTAGGCGTCGGCGGGGTTGTAGCGCTCGATCACGCCGAAATTGTCGAACACCATGAAGGCCGCGCCGCGCGCGCCCGCCGGCAGCAGGATGGAGGCGGGCCCGTGATCGGGCACCGCCCGCCCGGCGGTGTCGCGCACGCCCATCCGGGCCCACGCGTCCGGATCGCGGGTGACGGCGCGCCCTGTCAGCGCGTAGTCGAAGCCATCGGGCAGCACCACCTCGACCCCCCAGGGCTGGCCCGTCTGCCACCCGAAGCGGGCGAGGTAGGCGGCCGTCGAGGCGAGCGCGTCGGTCGGGTCCTCGCCCCAGATGTCGCGCCGCCCGTCGCCGGTGAAATCCACCGCGTGGTCAAGGAACGAGGTCGGCATGAACTGGGTGTGCCCCATCGCCCCGGCCCACGAGCCGCGCATCGACCGCGGGTCGATGTCGCCCGCCTGCAGGATGCGCAGGGCGGCGACGAGCTGCGCCTCGAAAAAGTCGGCGCGGCGTCCGTCAAAGGCCAGGGTCGCCAGCGAGCGGATCACGTCGTTCGAGCCCCGGAAGCTGCCGTAGGATGTCTCGAGCCCCCAGACCGCCACCACCACCTCGGCCGGTACGCCGTAGCGCCGTTCGATCGCCGCGAGCGTCGTGCGGTGCCGGTCCAGCGCGGCGCGGCCGTTCGTCACCCGCGTGTCCGAAACGGCACTGTCCAGATAGTCCCACAGCGTGCGGGAAAACTCGGCCTGGTTGCGGTCGAGACGGATCACGTCGGGGTCGTAGCCCACGCCGGAGAACGCCGCCTGGAGTACGGGCGCAGCGATTCCCTCGGCCGCGGCGCGCCGCTTGAAGCCTGCAACCCAGGCATCGAACCCGGCATGGCCGGCGCGGGCGGCGGTGAATTCCATGTCAGCCAGGGCCGGCGGCCGGGCCTGCGGGCGCGGCGACGCCTCGACCGCCGGGGCCGCGACGATGAACGAGGGATACAGAAGGGTGATCGCGGCGAAGACGACCGCGGCGAATGCTCGAATCATGGGGTGGGCTGCCTGTCACTGCCGCTGTTCGTTTTGCCGGAGTATAGCCGGCATCAGGGTTTCCGGAAAGTGAAGCATGGCGCGGATTTTTCCCATCGGCGGGCTGTCGCGCTGGCGGCACAGCGATCCGTCGCCGCGGCTGACGCCGGCAGTGGGGCGGCAGCGCTTGCGCGCGCGGGCGTGCCGGCCTACCTGTGCGCCGCACGCGCCAAGAGGAGGTCCGCCCAATGCTCATCGCGATCTACCAGGTCCTCCAGCTCGTTCTCGGGGCGGTCTTCTTCATCATGATCGTGCACATCATCATGAGCTGGCTGATCAATTTCAACGTGCTCAATGTCCGGCAGGAATTCGTCGGTTCCATCTGGACGGGGCTGAATCGCCTGCTCGAGCCGGTCTACCAGCCGATCCGGGGCATCCTGCCCGATACGCGGCCGCTCGACCTCGCGCCGCTCGTGGCCTTCCTCATCGTGATCGCCCTGCGCGACATCATCCTGCCGACGGCCTTCGGCCTGCGCTGAGGCAGAGCCGTGCGCGACGAGCCGGCAGAGAGGGCGCTCGACCCGCGCGAGGCTCTGCGCTCGGTCTTCGGCTTCGGCAGCTTCCGCCCCGGCCAGGAGGAGATCGTCGAGACCGTGCTGCGCGGGGAAGACACGCTCGCCATCATGCCCACGGGTGGCGGAAAGTCGCTCTGCTACCAGTTGCCTGCGATCTGCCGCGAGGGCGTGACGCTGGTCGTCTCGCCGCTCATCGCGCTGATGCGCGACCAGGTGCGGGCCCTGCGCGAGGCCGGCGTGGCCGCCGGCGCGCTGACCTCGGGCAATACCGAGGACGAGACCGACGCCGTGTGGCGCGACCTCGACGCGGGGCGCCTCAAGCTGCTCTACCTCGCGCCCGAGCGCCTCGCCACGGGCGCGATGGACAGGGTGCTGGCCCGGGCCGGCGTGCGGCTGATCGCGGTCGACGAGGCGCATTGCGTCAGCCAGTGGGGCCATGACTTCCGCCCCGACTACCTGCGGATCGGCACGCTCCGGCAGGCGCTCGGCGTGCCGCTCGCCGCCTTCACCGCCACCGCCGACGCCGAGACGCGCGACGAGATCGTCGCGCGCCTCTTCGCCGGCCGCGCGCCGCGCATCTTCCTGCGCGGCTTCGACCGGCCCAACATCCACCTCGCCTTCCAGCCCAAGGACAGCCCTCGCGCCCAGATCCTGCGCTTCGCCGATGCGCGCAAGGGCCGCTCGGGCATCGTCTATTGTGGCACGCGGGCGCGCACCGAGGCGCTGGCGCAGGGGCTGCGCGAGGCGGGGCACGCCGCGCTCAGCTACCACGGCGGGATGGAGGCCGACGCGCGGCGCAATGTCGAGGCGGCATTCCAGCGCGAGGACGGGCTGATCGTGGTGGCCACGGTCGCCTTCGGGATGGGCGTCGACAAGCCCGACATCCGCTGGGTCGCCCATGCCGACCTGCCCAAGTCGATCGAGGCCTATTACCAGGAGATCGGCCGCGGCGGCCGCGACGGGGCGCCGGCCGAGACCCTCACGCTCTACGGCCCCGAGGATATCCGCCTGCGCCGCGCGCAGATCGACGAGGGCCTCGCGCCCTCCGAGCGCAAGGCGGCCGATCACGGGCGGCTCAACGCGCTGCTTGGGCTGGCCGAGGCGATGGGCTGCCGCCGCCGCCAGCTCCTGGCCTATTTTGGCGAGGCGATGGCAGAGCCCTGTGGCAACTGCGATCTGTGCGACCGCCCGCCCGACACGTTCGACGGCACGACGCCGGTGCGGATGGCGCTGTCTGCCGCGCTGCGCACCGGCGAGAGCTTCGGCGTGGGGCACCTGATCGACATCCTGACCGGCAGCCTCACCGACAAGGTGCGCCAGCGGGGGCATGACGGGCTGCCCACCTTCGGCGTCGGGCGCGAGTGGGACAAGCGCCAGTGGCAGGCGATCTTTCGCCAGATGATGGGGCACGACCTCGTGCGTCCCGATCCCGAGCGCCACGGCGCCCTGCGGATGACCGAGGCCGCCCGCCCCATCCTGCGCGGCGAGCAGGCGATCACGCTGCGCCGCGACGCGCTGGCGCGCGAGCGGGCGCGGCCGCAGCCCAAGGCGCTGGTGTCGGACGAGGACGCGCCGCTGCTCTCGGCGCTCAAGGCGAAGCGGCGGGCGCTGGCCGAGGCGCAGGGGGTGCCGCCCTACGTCGTCTTCAACGACAGGACGCTGATCGAGATGGCCGAGCGCCGCCCGGCCTCGCTCGACGCGATGGCCGGCATCTCGGGCGTCGGCGCGACCAAGCTGGAGCGCTACGGCGCAGCCTTTCTCGCGGTGATCGCGGGCGCCCCCCCGCCCGAGGTGCATCCCTCGCGCCGCAGGCTGGCGGGCTCCGACGCGGGCCCGCTCTTCGACCGGCTGCACGCGATCCAGCTGCGGCTCGCCCGCGGCGAGGACGGGACGGGAAAGCATCTCTCCTGCACCCACTCGACGCTGCGCCAGATCGCCGAGCGGCGCCCCTCGACGGAGGCGGACCTCGCCCGGATTCCCGGCATGGGGGAGATGAAGGTCGAGCGCTTCGGCGCTGCCTTCCTCGCCGCCATCGCAGAGGCGGAGGACTAGCGACCGGGCGGCGCCGATGGGCGCGACACTTTCTCGCGCCGGTGTCGTCAGCCGGCCCTGCCGGCACGGCGCGACTCGAGCGGATGCGCGCCCCCCGGGTCGCCGGCGCGCTTGAACGCGCCTGCCCGCGTGCGCGCGCCCCGCACTGTCGTGGGCGAGGGGCGCGCAGGCCCCGTGACCACGGTGAACGACCGCGCGTTTTGGCGCCTCGTCACGAAGCAAGGGAGCCGTCGTTCCGCCATGCGGGCGGATCAGGCCCGATTGGCGCCGTGCGCGGCCCAGAGCGCGCCGCGCCGGATCATCTCGGTCACCTGCGGCACCTTGAGGTCGTCGAGCGTGTGCCCGATCGAGCAGTAGAAGACGCGGCCGCGATCCCAGCGCCGCGTCCAGACCACGGGCATCACCGTGCCCTCGATCCACCACAGATGCTCGCCCGAGAAGGTCGTGGTGGCCAGCACCTCGTTCGAAGGATCGACCAGCATGTAATACTGCTCGGAATGGAGGCGGAAGCTGCCGATGCCCTCCACCAGCGGGTGGTGCGGCTTGCAGATCGTCACGTCGTAATCGACGAAATCGTCCGACGGCACGGGGTTGTCGGGCCAGCCCGGCGGGTGCGCCACGAATTGCCCGCCGATCAGGAAGTGGTAGGTCGGCCGGTCGCGGAAGGCGTCACCCATGTGCCCGTGCCAGCCGGCCAGCCCGCAGCCCTTGCCCACCGACTCGAGCAGCCCGTCTTCCTCGTCCTTCGTCATGGTGCCGAATTCGGGGCGGTGGGCCGAGCGCGCCGACGACCAGATCGGCACGATCAGGTCGACGTCCCGCATCCCCTCGGGCTCGGCCAGCGGCGCCAGTGTGTCGTGCACGTCGACCTCGAAGCCGTTCTCCGCGAGCAGCCCCCCGCACCAGTCGGCGAAGTCGGTGGGCGCGTGGCCCTCCCACCCGCCGACGAACAACGCCGCCTTCATCGTGCCTTCTCCCCCATGAACGACAGGATCGAGGCCATGTCGCGCGCGCCGAAGCCCGCGCGCTCGGCCTCTTCCAGAATTTCCAGCGTCACGCGCCCCTGCGGCATCGCCGTGCCCAGGGCCTCGGCCAATTCTGCCGTGACGCGCATGTCCTTCTTTGCCAGCGCCACCGTGAAGGTGACGTCATGCGCCGCCTCGTCGAGGTAGAGCGGCCTGCGGTAGCCGATCATCGGCGCCGCCGCCGCGCTGGCCCCGATCACGTCGAATGCCGCCGCCCGCGGGATGCCCGCCGCCTCGGCCAGAGTGACGGCCTCGGCCAGCGTCTGATTGATCCCGTGGATCAGCGAATTGACGGCGAGCTTCATGATCGCGCCCGCCCCCACCGCGCCGAGGCAGATCGTCTTGCGCCCGATCGCGTCGAGGAGCGGCCGGACCGGCGCCGCTCCGTCATCGGTGCAGCCCGCCATGATCAGCAGCTGCGCGTCGGCCGCCGCCTGCGTCGCCCCTGACACGGGCGCGTCGATCACCGTCACACCCTCGGGCGCCTCGGCGGCTAGCGCGCGGATGTGGTCGGGGCTCATCGTGCCCATCTCGAGCAGCACGCGCGGCCCGCCGGCGGCAAACAGGCCGTCCGGCCCCCGATGCACCGCCTCCGACGACGGATCGTCGGCCAGCATCGTCACCACCGCATTGGCGCCCGCCGCCGCCGCCCGGGGCGTCTCGACCACCCGGGCGCCGATCTCTGCCGCCAGCGCTTCGGTCTTGGTGCGCGTGCGATTCCACAGCACCACGTCGTGCCCTGCCCGCGCGAGGTTGCATGCCATGGGCGCGCCCATGCGCCCCAGTCCGACGACAGCGACCCGCATCAATCGGCGCCCCTCACGCGGCCTTGTCGCCGCCATCGGTGCGGATGCCCGAGATCGCCTGGATCAGGCTGTCCTCGGTCACCTCGTCGGAGGTGAACGTGCGGATGAGTTCGCCGTGATACATCGCCACGATCCGGTCGGACACGTGCAGCACCTCGGGCATCTCCGAAGAGATGACCATCACCGCGTAGCCCTGGCTCGCCAGTTGCCGGATCAGCTTGTGAATCTCCGACTTGCTGCCGACGTCGATCCCCCGCGTCGGCTCGTCCACGATCAGGAGCGTGGGGTGCATCGACAGCCACTTGCCGATCACGATCTTCTGCTGGTTGCCGCCCGACAGATTGCCTACTGTCTGCCGCCACCCCGGCGTGCGGATGTCGAGCTTGTCGCGGTACTGGTCGAAGATCGCGATCTCGGCCCCGTCCGAGACAAAGGGGCCGGCGGTCAGGTCGCCCACCTGCGGCAGGGTCATGTTGTCCCGGCAGTTCATGCCGAGCACGAGGCCCTGCCCCTTGCGATCCTCCGGCACCAGCGAAATCCCCCGCGCGATGGCGTCGACCGGCGAGCCCAGGTGCACCTCTTCGCCGTCGAGCAGGATCTGCCCGGCCGACGGCGCCCGCAGGCCGAACAGCGTCTCGGCGATCTCGGTGCGCCCGGCGCCCACGAGGCCGTAGAAGCCCACCACCTCGCCGCGCCGGATCTCGAACGAGATGTCGCGATAGAGGTCGCCGCACGAGAGGCCCCGCACCTCGAGCGCCACGTCGCCCACCTCCGCGTGCTCGTGATTGCGCGACAGGTCGAGCGACCGGCCGATCATCAGCTGCGTGACGTCGTCCTCGGTCGTCTCCTTCGTCACCAGCGTGCCCCGGTACTCGCCATCGCGCAGCACGCTGATCCGGTCGGTGATCTTGAAGATCTCCTCCATCCGGTGCGAGATGTAGATGATCCCCACCCCGTCTTTCTTGAGATCGTCGATCACCTCGAACAGCACCACCTTCTCTGAATCCGTCAGCGAGGCGGTCGGCTCGTCGAAGATCACCGCCTTGGCGTCGACCGTCAGCGCGCGGGCGATCTCGACCATCTGCTGGTTGGCGATGGAGAGCGTGCCCACCATGGTGCGGGCGTCGAAGCCCACCTTCAGCTTCTTCAGGATCTCGTCGGTGCGGGCGTAGAGCGTCGCCCAGTCCACCCGCCCGAAACTCTTTCGCGGCAGCTCGCCGAGATAGATGTTCTCGGCCACGCTCAGTTCCTCGGCGAGGCTCAGCTCCTGGTGGATGAACACGATGCCCTTGGCCTTCGCCTCCAGCGGGTTTGCCATCACCGCCGGCTCCTCGCCCACGAGGATGCGCCCCTCGTTGGGCTGGTGGATGCCGCCGAGCACCTTCATCAGCGTGCTCTTGCCGGCCCCGTTCTCGCCCATCAGGGCGTGAACCTCGCCCGGCAGCACCTCGAACGACACGCCGTCGAGCGCCCGAACGCCCGGAAAGGTCTTGACGATGTTCTCCAGTCTCAGCGCCGGCCTGGTCATATCCTCAGGGCCTCCTTGCCCTTCACGTTGAGCTGGCGGTCGAGGAACAGAACCGCGATCAGGATGAGTCCGATCACCAGGTTCACCGTCGACGTGTCGGCCCCGATATGGTTGAGCCCGCGGCGCAGAATCTGGATCGCCAGCACCCCGCCGAGGGTGGAGATGATCGAGCCCGATCCGCCCGTCAGCTTGGTCCCGCCCAGAACGACCGCGGTGATGATCCACAGCTCGTAGAGCATCCCGTCATTGGGGTTCACCGACCCGCTCTCGGAATAGAACACCACCGCCGAGAGCGCGGCGAGGAAGCCGATGATCATGAAGTTGATCATCATGTGCGGCCCCACCCGGATGCCGGCGTTCACCGCCGCCTCGCGGTTGTCGCCGATGGCGTAGGCGTTCCGCCCGTGCACGGTGCGGTTCATCAGCCACCACATCCCCGCCGTGACGACCAGCAGGAACCACGTCGCGGTGTGCAGGCCGAGGAACTGCGCCTCGGCAAAGTCGACCAGCGTCCAGTTCAGGTGGCTCGTCGGGTTCTCGCCGTTGTACATGAAGACAAGGCCGCGAAAGCCCAGCATCGCCCCCAGCGTGATGATGAAGGCGTCGACCCCCGTCTTCCAAACGAGGAAGCCGTTGAGCGCCCCCAGCGCCACGCCCGCCAGCAGCGCGAACACCCACGCCAGCAGGAACGACCAGTCGCCCATCGCCGCCATGAAGGGCCACGTCATGCTGTCGAGCAGGATCACGGCGGCCAGCGCGAAGATGGCGCCGACCGACAGATCGATGTTTCCGTTCACCATGATCAGGGTCATGCCCATGGCGATGATCCCCAGGGGCGCGGACTGCTTCAGCAGAAGCAGCATGTTGTCCCAGTTCATGAACGCCTTGTCGGAGACCGACAGGAACTCTCCGGCGATCGAGAAGAAGGCGAGCTCGAGCGCGATGAAGGCCCAGATCGCCCCCCTGCGCAGGAAAGTGCTCCATGTGCCCGGTGCCATCACGGTCCGTCCTCCTCAAGCGATCGGCGACAGCAGCCGGCCGCGCTTCGCCGCGATGTCCAGCCAGACCGCCAGGATGATGATGATCCACGTCACCACGAACTGGACGTAGAATTGCAGCCCGATCAGCAGCAGCCCGTTCTGGATGAAGCCGAGGATCAGCACGCCGATGACGGTCTTGAAGATCGTCCCCGACCCGCCCATAAGCGATGCGCCGCCAAGGATGACAGCAGCCAGAACCTCGAGCTCCATCCCCTGGCCCACCGTGTTCTGCGAGCCCATCGACCGGCTCGCCTGGATCAGCCCGGCGGTCGCCACGCAGAAGGCCGAGATCAGGTAGCAGGTGAACACCGTCCGCGCCCGCCGGATGCCCGAGAAGGTGGCGGCCGTCCCGTTGCCCCCCACCGCGTAGACCTTGCGCCCGAAAGGCGTCTTGGCCAGCACGATGCCCAGCACCGCGGCGAGCAGCGCGAACATGAGGATGGGCATCGGAATGCCCAGCGCCCTGCCCTGCCCGAACACCGCGAACCATGTGCCCGCCTTGTCGGCGATATCCATGTTCTGCCCGCCGGACCAGGTCAGCGTCAGCCCGTGGATGGCCGAGAGCATCCCCAGGGTCACGATCAGCGAGTTCAGCCGCAGGTATCCCACGAGAAACCCGATCACCGCCCCGATCGCCAGCGTCATGCCGAACATCGCCAGGATGGCCAGCGCCGGCCCCAGCGTATCGTGCAGATCGAGGACCACGATGGTCGAAAAGCTCATCAGCGAGCCCACCGACAGGTCGAGGTTGCCGCTGATGACCACGAATGTGACGCCCAGCGCCATCACGCCCAGGATCGCCGAGGAGCGGATCACGCCGAGGATGTTGTCGGGGTCGAGAAACCGCTCGCTGGCCAGCGCGAAGCTGACCATGAACAGGACGAAGGCGATCAGGATGCCCTGCTTCGCCAGGAAGGTGCCCACCTTCGCACCGCTTGATCCCCCCGCATTGCGGGCAGACCTTTCCTGCGCAGCCTCGCTCATGGCTCAACTCCTCCCGTGCCCGTCTTGGGCGAATGGCGGGCAGGCGCGTCAGACGAGGGTCATGCCCCCGTCGATCATCACGATCTGCCCCGTCATGTAGTCGCTGTCCCTGCTGGCCAGGAACGTTGTCGTGCCCGTGATGTCGTCTGGCGTGGCCACCCGCCCCTTCAGGATGTCCGCGGCGAACTCCTCCATCGCCTGGCCGGGGCGCTCGGCGGCGCCGATCTCCATCAGGTCGCGGTCGACCTGCTCCCACATCTCGGTGGCCACCACGCCGGGGGCGAACCCCGTCACCACGATACCATGGCGGGCGAGATCGCGTGCACCCGACTGCGTGAGCGAGACGACCGCCCACTTCGACGCGCAGTAAGGCGCCACGTTGTCGAAGCCCTGCCGGGACGCGATCGACGCGGTGTTGACGATCTTGCCCGCCACGCCGCCCTCGCCACGCCCCTGCGCGATCATCTGGCGCGCGGCCTCCTGCATGCCGATCAGGCAGCCCAGACCATTCACACCCATGATGAAATTCCAGTTGTCCTCGGTCACGTCCATGAAGTTCATCGGCCGGTTGACGCCGGCATTGTTGAACTTAACGTCAAGCCGGCCGAACCGCTCCACGACCTGCCCGATGGCGGTTCGCACCGAGGCTCGGTCGCGCACGTCGAGCGCCGCCGCCATGGCGTTGCCCGCGTTGCCGTTGAGACGGCGGTTGGCGGCCTCGGCCACTTCGGCCACGCCCGCACCGTCGAGATCGGCGAAACAGACCAGCGCACCCTCTTCGAGCAGCGCCTCGCCGATGGCCCGCCCGATGCCGCGCGCCGCGCCGGTCACGAGGCAGACACGCCCCGATACACGTCCCATGCCGTCCTCCCTGCGGACCCTGTGGGTAAAGAGCGGCTGCGGGGCGCGCGCCCCGCAGCCGCCAGGGGAGGTTCGCTCAGAAGACGGGCTTTTCGAACTCGTCCATGTTGTCCTGAGTGATCTTCGGCGTGTCGAAGTAGTTGAGGAACGGAACTTCCTCGTCGTTCAGCACGTCGATCGCGGTCTGGAGCGCGGCCTCGGCATCGTCGACCGGCGACTGGTAGATCGAGCCCCAGTAATCGCCCGCCGCCATCGCCTCGTAGCCCACGGCGAAGTTGGTCGCGCCGACGAAGATGATGCCGTCGCGGCCCGCGGCCTTGGCGGCGTTCAACGCGCCCACGCCCATGTTGTCGTCGCCCGAATAGACGCCGTCGATGTCGTCGTACTTGACGAGGAAGGCTTCCATCACCTGCTGCGACTTCTCGCGGTTCCAGTCGCCCGGCTGGGTCTCGACCAGCGTGACATTCGGGCAGACCTCCGGCAGGCGCTCCTCGAAGCCCTGGGCCCGCTCGATGGCGGTGGTGTAGCCCGGCTGGCCCGAGATCTGCACGATCTGCGCCTCGTCCTCGATGCCAAGCTCCTTGAACTTGTCGCACATGATCTCGGCCGAGCGGGAGCCCTGCGTGATGTTGTCGGGCCCGGAGAACGACGCGATGAAGTCGAAGCCCTGCTCGGCTATGTTCGAATTGGTCACGATCACCGGGATGTCTGCCTGCGAGGCCTGCCGCACCACGGGGATCACCGCCTCGCCGTTCGTCGGCCAGATGATGATCGCGTCGACCTCTTGCTGGATCAGGTCTTCCATCTGCGCGATCTGGCGGGCGACGTCGCCGCCGGCGTCGAGTACCACGGCCTGCACGTCGGGGTTGGCCTCGGCCGCCGCGATGAACGCCTTTTCGTAGGTCGTCTGATAGCTGTCGACGCCCACGTTGTTCTGCGTGATGCCGATCGTGTACTCCTGCGCGGTCGCGGCGCCGGCCAGCGCGATGCCGGCGGCGGTGGTGGCGGCGAGCATGCTGCGGATGTTCATTCTGGGTCTCCTCCCGGTTCCTCTGGATATTCTGGCCCCGCCTGTCCTCCCGGCAGGGGATTCGCCGCGGCGTGAGCCGACGGCCTGCGCACACCTTGCGCTGAAGGCGTGAGCAGGGATGCCCGAAAAGTATTCATTTCGGAGATCATTATATCCAATATGGATACACGGCCAATATCACCCGGTGACCGAAATGAACATGCTGCGAGGCGCCGCGAATGACCCGACCGAAAACATCCAGAACGAGCGAATCGTCGGGTGCCTCCGCGACCCGACCGCACAGGACGACCTTTGGAATGAACAAGATGGGCCTTTCAGACGCACGCGCCGCCGCGACCCCCGTCGCGTCGCCCATCGCGCCGTCTGTGGCCCCGGGCGACGCCCTGCGCCTGATCGGCTTCCTCGACGAGCTCTGCGAAGAGGTCGAGGGCACCATCGACCTGATCCAGACCGACGCGCATCTGCGCATGGCCCTCACCCTTTTGCGCAACCATTTCGAGGGGCGCACCGTCACGCCTACATCTCTGATCGGCGCCAGCCGCGTGCCCTACGCCACCGCGACCCGCCGACTGCGCGCCATGGTCGATGCCGGCCTGATCGAGCAACGCCCCCGCACGCCCTCGGGCAAGTCCTTCTCGCTGCACCCCAGCCCCGACCTGCTCGACGCCTGGACCCAACTGGCCGACCGTGTCCGCCGCCTGACCGACACGCGCCTCGGCACCCCCAAGAACGACCCCGCCACCGAAGACTACTATTACGGTGGCTCCTACCGCACGGCCCAGTCGCTGCCGCCGCTGCAGGTGCGCCCCGATCCGCTGCGGCTGGCGGGCGGCCTGCGCGTGCTCGCCCATGGCGACCCGACCTTCATGGTCATGGACAACCTCAAGCGCCAGTTCGAGCAGTCCATCGGCCTGTCGATCCACCAGCGCGCCTTTTCCATCGACCGGCTGCGCGACGAGGCGCTGCGCAACGCCGAACGCACCGCCAGCCGCTACGACATCGTCGCGGTCGACCTGCCGTGGCTGGGCGAGTTCGTGGAGAAGGGCGTGCTCCTGCCGCTCGACGAGGTGATCGACGTCGCCCGCCTCGACCCGGCCGATTTCCACACCGCGGGCTGGCAGGCCACCCACTGGGGCGGGCACCCCTACGGCGTGCCCGCGCAGACCACGCCCGAGCTGCTGTTCTACCGCAAGGACATGTTCGCCCAGGCGGGGCTCGAGCCGCCCGCCACAACCGACGCGCTGCTCGCCGCCGCCCGCGCCCTGCACGACCCGGTGCGCGGCGTTCACGGAATCGCGTGGAACGCCGCCCGCGGCACCGCGCTGGGCCATACCGTGCTGATGACGCTCGCCGATTTCGGCCAGCCCGTGCTCGACCTGCCGGCCATCGCCGGCGGCTACGACTGCGCCGACCTGGCGAGCGGCGACCACCGCCCGACGATCGACACCGACGCCGGCCTCGCCGCGGCCGAGTTCCTGCTCGAGCTGCTCGCCTACTCGCCGCCCGACATCCTGTCGATGTCGTGGTACGAGCGTATCCGCCCCTACGCGGCGGGCTCGGTCGCCATGGCCTACGGCTATACCCTGCTCGCGCCGTATTTCGAGCTCGATCCCGCCTCACCCGCCTGCGGGCAGACCGGCTTCCTGCCGCATCCCCCGGGGCCGGGCGGAACGCCGGTCGCGCCGGTCGGTGGCTACGCGCTCGGCCTGCCCGCCAATCTCGCGCCCGAGCGGCGCGCGGCGGCGGCAGAGGCGCTCGCCGTCTTCACCTCGCCCGAGGCGCAGAAGCTCTTCGTGCAGAACGGCAGCCGCACCAACCCGCGCTACTCGGTCGGCGCCGACCCCGAGGTGCGCCGCATCTCGCCGATCTTCGAGGCGGTCGAGGCGATGTCGTGGCGCGACGAGCTGCAATTCTGGCCGCGGCCGCCGGTGCCGCAGATCACCGAGATCATCCGCATCTGCGGGGAGGAATTCCACGACATGCTGCGGGGCCTGCACTCCCCGCGCGACACGCTGCGCAAGGCCCAGTCCCGGGCCGACGCGCTGTTCTGAGAACGCGGCATCAAGGGAGGAGCGACATGGACCCCAACCGCCTGAAGGGCAAGAACATCCTGATCACCGGCGCCGCCAAGGGCATGGGCGCCAAGAACGCCGAGCACTTTGCCGAGCAGGGCGCGAACGTGTGCATCGGCGACATCGACGAGGCCGAGGCGCACGCCGTGGCCGAGACGATCAACGCAAAGGGAAACGGCCGCGCCATCGCCGTGAAGATGGACGTCACCAGGCGAGAGGACAACGCCGCCGCCGTCGCCGCCACCGTCGACGCCTTCGGCGAGATCAACGTCGGACTGTTCAACGCCGGCCTGAACAAGCCCCGGTTCTTCATGGATATCGACGAAGACAACTGGGACATGATCATGAACGTCAACACAAAGGCGATGTGGCTCGGAATGCAGGAGACCGCACGCCAGATGATCGCCCAGGGCAAACGCGACTATCCCTACAAGATCATCAACGTCGGTTCCATCGCCAGCCGCAAGCCGCTGGTCGACGTGACGGTCTACTGCACCTCGAAATACGGCTGCCTCGCGCTGACCCATTGCGGCGCCGTGGCGCTGTCCGAGCACGGCATCACGGTCAACGGCTACGCGCCGGGCGTCGTGGTCACGCCGCTCTGGGAACAGCTCGACAAGGACCTGATCGACATCGGCTTCAAGGAGCGCGAGGGGCAGGCCTACGAGGACATCGTGCGCGACGCGCTGCAGATCAAGCGCGTCTCCTACCCCGACGACGTGAAGGGCACGGCCGCGTTCCTCGCCTCGCCCGACAGCGACTACATGACGGGCCAGATGATCCACATCGACGGCGGCTGGTGCATCCAGTGACGACCGCGGGCGTAGCGGGCGTAGGGTGCGTGCTCTGCACGCACCGTCCGCGCCGCCGACCGACCAACCCAAGGTGCGTGACGAGCATGCACCCTACGCCTCACGGGAGGACGACCCCATGAACCAGGCCCTGAACCCCCGCATCCTGCAGCCCGCCGACCTCGACCCCAACTGGCGCTGGGAAGGGCGGCTGCCCGCCTGGGGCCACACGTCGGTCGATTTCGAGCGCCGGGTGGACCACGACCGCCTGCGCCGCTACCGCCTCAGCCGCGCCAAGCAGGCGCTCAAGGGCTCGGAGTGCGGCGCGCTCCTGCTCTTCGACGTCAACAACATCCGCTACGTCAGCGGCACCAAGATCGGCGAGTGGGAGCGCGACAAGATGTGCCGCTTCGCGCTGCTCGCCGGCGACGCCGAGCCTTACGTGTGGGATTTCGGCTCGGCCGCCGTCCACCACAGGAAATACGCCGACTGGCTCGACCCCGAGCATTGCCGCGCCGGCGTCGTCGGCATGCGCGGCACGATCCCGCCCTCCTTCGGGCTGATGAAGCACTATGCCGAGGAAATCGCGGCGCTGCTGCGCGAGGCGGGCGTGGCGGACATGCCCGTGGGCGTCGACTACGCCGAGACGGCGATGTTCTTCGCCCTGCAGGAGGCCGGCATCAAGGTGGTCGACGGCCAGCAGATCATGCTGTCGGCCCGCGAGATCAAGAACGTCGACGAGATCCAGCTGCTGACGCAGGCGGCCAGCATGGTCGACGGCGTCTACCACATGATCTACGAGGAGCTGAAGCCGGGCATCCGCGAAAACGACATCGTCGCGCTGTCGAACAAGATGCTCTACGAGATGGGGTCCGACGACGTCGAGGCCATCAACGCCATCTCGGGCGAGCGCTGCAACCCGCACCCGCACAACTTCACCGACCGCTACTTCCGCCCCGGCGACCAGGCGTTCTTCGACATCCTGCAATCCTACCAGGGCTACCGGACGTGCTACTACCGCACGTTCAACATCGGCCGCGCGACGCCGGAGCAGAACGATGCCTACGTCCGCGCGCGCGAGTGGCTCGACGACGCCATCGCGGCGATCAAGCCGGGCGTGACGACAGACAAGGTGGCCAAGCTGTGGCCCACGGCCGAATCCCTCGGCTTCCCCGACGAATTGTCGGCCTTCGGCCTTCAGTTCGGCCACGGCCTGGGGCTGGCGCTGCACGAGCGTCCGATCATCTCCCGCGCGGTGTCGCTCGACAACCCGATGGAGATCGAGACCGGCATGGTCTTCGCGCTGGAGACCTACTGCCCGGCCAAGGACGGCTATTCGGCCGCCCGGATCGAGGAGGAGGTCGTGGTGACGGATACGGGCTGCGAGG
This sequence comes from Rhodobacteraceae bacterium HLUCCA09, assembly GCA_001314685.1. Lineage (GTDB taxonomy): Bacteria > Pseudomonadota > Alphaproteobacteria > Rhodobacterales > Rhodobacteraceae > HLUCCA09. Next base: position 22,638 of record LJNT01000118.1, on the reverse strand, counting down.
TGATCTCGCTGTTCCCGGCCGAGGAGTTGCCGATCGCCAACCGCTACTGATCGCCCCCGTGCCGGGGGCGATGCCTCCGGCGGGGATATTTGACGCAAGAAGAAGACGGGGGCGGCGCGCGCCGCTCCCGAGGGAGGGCGCGATGGCCGCGCAGGCTGCGAAGAAGACGGGCGGGAGCCGCTCCGGCAAGGAGGGGGGCGCCGCGAAGGCCGCGAAGGCGAACACGGAGGACTATCTGCGGATGTACCGGCAGATGGTGAAGATCCGCGCCTTCGAGGACCAGGCGAACCAGCTCTATCTCTCGGCGAAGATGCCGGGGCTGACGCACATGTATTCGGGGCAGGAGGCGGTGGCCGTCGGCATCTGCGAGGCGCTGACCGACGAGGACCGCATCACCTCGACCCATCGCGGCCACGGGCATTGCGTGGCGAAGGGGGCCGAGTTCCGGCAGATGTTCTGCGAGCTGCTCGGCCGCGAGGAGGGCTATTGCCGGGGCAAGGGCGGCTCGATGCACATCGCCGACCAGGCCCACGGCAACCTCGGCGCCAACGCCATCGTGGGCGGGTCGATGGGGATCGCCACGGGGGCGGCGCTGAGCGCGAAGCTGCAGGGGAGCGATTTCGTCACCGTGTGCTTCTTCGGCGACGGGGCGACGGCGCAGGGGCTGTGGTACGAGGTGATGAACATGGCCGCTCTGTGGAAGCTGCCGGTCATCTATGCCTGCGAGAACAATGGCTATTCCGAGTATACCCGGACCGACGAGATCGCCGCCGGCTCGCTGACCGCGCGCGCTGAGGCGTTCGGGATCGAGGCGCACAGGGTCGACGGGCAGGAGGTGCTGGCGGTGAACGAGCTGGCGCAGCGACTGGTTGAGCGTGCGCGCCACGGCGAAGGGCCGTTCTTCGTGGAGCTCGATACCTACCGCTACCACGGCCACCACGTGGGCGACATCAACCGCGACTACTACCGCTCGAAGGACGAGGAAGCGGAGTGGAAGGAGCGGCGCGACCCGATCGTGAATTTCGGCAAGTGGCTGGAGGCGGAGGGGATCCTGTCGGCGGACGACCTCGTGGCGATCGGCGACGAGATCAGGGCGGAGGCCGAGGCGGCCGTCGCCTACGCTCTGAACGCCAGCTACCCCGAGGCGGGCGAGGTGGACATGCACGTCTTCGCAGGGGTCGACCACGCCCTGCCCTACATCGACGGATACGCGAAGGGAGCCGGGGCATGACCCGCGAGATCACGCTGTCGAAGGCCGTGAACGAGGCCATCGCCGAGGAGATGCGGCGCGATCCGTCGGTCTTCCTGATCGGGGAGGACGTGGCCGAGGCGGGCACGCCGTTCAAGGTGCTGAGCGGTCTGGTGGACGAGTTCGGGCCGGAGCGGGTGATCGACACGCCGATCTCCGAGCCCGGCTTCGTCGGCATGGCGGTGGGCGCGGCGATGACGGGCACGCGGCCCATCGTCGATCTGATGTTCGGCGATTTCCTGTATCTGGTGATGGATCAGCTGTGCAACCAGGCGGCCAAGCAGCACTACATGTCGGGAGGCAAGCTGAGCGTGCCGATGGTGCTGCGCACCAATCTGGGCGCGACGCGGCGCTCGGCGGCGCAGCACTCGCAGTCGCTGCACGCGCTGGTGGCGCACATCCCCGGGCTGAAGGTGGCGATGCCGTCGTCGGCCTACGAGGCGAAGGGGCTGATGAAGACGGCGATCCGCGACGACAACCCCGTCGTCATCTTCGAGGACAAGCTGATGTACCAGGACAAGGCGCCAGTGCCGGAGGAGGAGTACCTGATCCCCTTCGGCGCGGCGAACGTCCTGCGCGAGGGGCGCGACATTACCCTCGTCGCCACGTCGTCGATGGTGCAGGTGGCGGCGAAGGCGGCAGAGGCGCTTTCCGCCGAGGGCATCTCGGCCGAGGTGATCGACCCGCGCACGCTGGTGCCCTTCGACGAAGCGACCGTCGTGGAGAGCGTCAGGAAGACCTCCCGCGCCATCGTGATCGACGAAGGGCACCGCAATTTCGGCGTCACCGGCGAGATCGCCAGCCGCATCTCGGAGAAGGCGTTCTACCATCTCGACTACCCGGTGCAGCGGCTGGGCGCGATGGACGTGCCCGTGCCGTTCAGCCCCGCGCTCGAGGACCTGACCGTGCCGACACCCGAGGCGGTGGCAAAGGCCGCGCGCCGCGCGGTCAGGGGCGAGGTGGCCGATGCCGCATGAGGTGATCATGCCGGCCCTCGGCATGGCGCAGGATTCGGGCGTCATCGTCTCGTGGCTGAAGAACCCGGGCGACCCGGTGAAGACCGGCGACGCGCTGATGGAGGTGGAGACCGACAAGGCCACGATGGAAGTCGAGGCCGCCCATGACGGCTATCTCGCCGACGTGCGGGCCGGGGCCGGCGACAGCGTGCCGGTGGGGCAGATCGTGGCGATCATCTCCGAGACGGCGGAGCGCGCGGGAGCGGCGCCGGTGGAGACCGGCGCGGAGCGGCCGGCACCCGCCGGGAGCCCGGCGCAGGGCGGGCCCGGGGCGGTGCCCGAGGGGCACGAGGTGATCATGCCGGCGCTCGGCATGGCACAGGATTCGGGCGTCGTGGTGGCATGGCACAAGGAGGCCGGCGAGGCCGTGGCCGAGGGAGACGCGCTGCTCGAGGTCGAGACCGACAAGGCCACGATGGAGGTCGAGGCCGACCGCGCGGGCTATCTCGCCGCGATCCTTGCCGAGGCGGGCGACGACGTGCCGGTGGGGCAGGTCATCGCGGTGATCTCTGCCGAGGCGCCCGAGGCGCCGATCCGGCGGGCGATGGCGGCAGCGCCACAGGCCGAGGCGCCGGCGCCGAAGGCCGCGCCGGCGGCAAGGGCCGAGCCGGCACCGCCGCCCGTACCCGCCAGGACGGCCCCGCCGACACCGCGCCCGGCCGCCGGGCCGAAGCCGGCCGGACGCGTCCTTGCCTCACCCAGGGCGCGCAGGCTGGCGGCGGAGGAGGGGCTCGACCTCGCCGATCTCGTCGCGGCGGGCCACGCGCCGCCCTTCCACGTGGCCGACCTCGAGACGCTGCGCGCCCTGCCCAAGGCCGCGCCGGCGCAAGCCGCGGCCGGCGCCGGCGCAGTTGGCGTCGTCTCGGCAGAGGTGGATGCCGCCGCCTTCGACGCGTTCCGCGCGTGGCTGCAGGAAGAGGGCACCGCGCCCTCTTCGCCGCGCCTCCTTGCCGCGTTCGCGGCGGGGGCGCTGAGGGCGGCGCGCGAACACGCGGGCCCGCTCACCGTCGCCGCCGGCACCCTCGGCACCACGACCGCGTGGAACGACCCCGACCGTGCGCCGGTCTCGGCCGATCTGCCGGAAAGCGATGCCCGACCCGAGCTGATCCTGCGCGACCTGACGGGCACCGCGCTCACAGGGATCAAACCGGCCGCCGCGCCCGTTCCGGTGGTGACGATCACCCGCCGCGGCGACACGCTGGCGCTGCACCTCGCCCACGACGCCACGCTGCCCGAGGAGGCGGCGCTGGCGCTGCTTTCGGGCCTCGCCGACCGGCTGCAAGAGCCGCTGCGGCACCTGCTCTGATACGGGAGGCACCCATGACCAAGCTCGACGCAACCTTCGAGACGCTGCCGACGGACCTCTACATCGACGGCGGCTGGCGGACCGGGTCGGACGGCGCGCGCTTCGACGTGATCAACCCCGCCGACGAGAGCGTGCTGGCCTCCGTCGCCTCGGCCACGCTGGAAGATGCCGACGCCGCGCTCGACGCCGCGCAGGCCGCCTTTGCCGACTGGGCGGGGCGGAAGCCGCGCGAGCGGGCCGAAGTGCTGCGGAAAGCGTGGGAGCTGATGACCGAGCGGTTGGAGGATTTCGCCCGCCTCATCACGCTGGAGAACGGCAAGGCGCGGGGCGACGCCATGGGCGAGGCTGCCTATGCCGCCGAGTTCTTCCGCTGGTTCTCGGAAGAGGCCGTGCGCGCTGACGGGCTCTTGACGCGCGGCCCCTCGACCGGCGCCCGCATCCTCGTCCACCACAAGCCCGCCGGCATCGCCGTGCTGGTAACGCCGTGGAACTACCCCGCCGCGATGGGCACCCGAAAGCTGGCGCCCGCGCTCGCCGCCGGCTGCCCCTGCATCATCAAGCCCGCCTCCGAGACGCCTCTGACCATGCTCGCCCTGATGCCGCTTCTGGAGGAGGCGGGCCTGCCGAAGGGGCTCGTCAACGTTCTGCCCTCGCAGCAGACGGGCAAGCTGGTCGACCACCTGATGCACGATGCGCGGGTGCGCGTGATCTCGTTCACCGGCTCGACGCCCGTGGGCCGCAAGCTCCTGCGCGGCGCCGCCGACCAGGTGCTGAAGCCCGCGATGGAACTTGGCGGCAACGCGCCGCTGATCGTCTTCGACGACGCCGACATCGACGCGGCGGTGAAGGGCGCGATGCTGGCCAAGATGCGCAACCTGGGCGAGGCCTGCACCGCCGCCAACCGCTTCTACGTGCACGAGGCGGTGGCGGAAGACTTCGCGCGGAAGATGACCGAGGCGATGGGCGCGCTGAAGGTGGGCAACGGGCTGGAGGAGGGCGTCGATGTCGGCCCGCTCGTCAACGCCGACACGCGCGACAAGGTGCATGCTTTCGTGCAGGACGCGGTAGCGAAGGGCGCGACGCTGCGGATCGGGGGTGAGTTGCCGGGGGGGCGCGGCTTCTACTACCCGCCCACGGTGCTGACCGACGTGCCGGAGAATGCCGACTGCGTGCATGACGAGATCTTCGGCCCGGTCGCCGCGATCCAGACCTTCACCGACGAGGGCGACGTGGTCCGCCGCGCCAACGACACCGAGTACGGCCTTGTCGCCTACGTCTTCTCCGGCGACTTCCGGCGCGGCCTGCAGGTGTCGGAAAGGCTCGACTACGGCATGGTGGGGCTGAACCGCGGACTCGTCTCAGACCCGGCCGCGCCCTTCGGCGGCACCAAGCAGTCGGGGCTGGGGCGCGAGGGCGGCCACGAGGGGATGCACGAGTTCATGGAAGCCCAGTACATTTCGGCGGAGTGGTGAGCATGGCAGACGTGATCGCCAGCCCCTCCGTGCGCAAGCTCGCCGCCGAGCGCGGCGTCGACCTGACCGCGCTCGCCCGCGATCTCGGCCGCGAGACCATCGGCCGGGAAGACGTGACAGGCACCGGCTCTGCCGGGCAGGCCACGCCCGCCACCGCCGACACGAGCTATTGGGACGTCGACCACGCCGCCTTCGGCCCCGTCCGCGAGGAGCCGGTCAGCCGCTTCGCCCGCGTCGCGGCGCGGAACCTCGCCGCGGCGCAGGCGCTGATCCCCGCCGTCACTCACCACGACCGCGCCGACCTGACCGAGGTCGAGGCGTTCCGCGCGCGGGTGAAGGACGAGGCGCGGGCAAAGGGCGTGCGGCTGACCAGGCTCGCCTTCCACGTCAAGGCGCTCGCGCGCTGCCTGCGGGACTTCGAGCGGTTCAACGCCTCGCTCTCGGCCGATGGCGAGACGCTGATCCTGAAGGACTACGTGCATGTCGGCATCGCGGTCGATACCGCCCACGGCCTGATGGTGCCGGTGATCCGCGACGCCGACCGCAAGGGCCTGCTGGCGATCGCCGGCGAAATCGCCGATCTCGCGGACCGGGCACAGGCGCGCAAGGTCCGGCCCGACGAGATGGGGGGCGCCTCGATGACCATCTCGAACCTCGGCGGCATCGGCGGCACGGCCTTCACTCCCATCGTCAATCCGCCCGAGGTGGCCATCCTCGGCATCACCCGGACAGAGCAGGTGCCGGTCTGGGACGGCGAGAGCTTCCGGCCCCGCCCCATGTCCCCGCTCGCTCTCTCCTACGATCACCGGGTCATCAACGGGGCTGACGCCGCGCGCTTCCTCGTTGCATATGCCCGCTACCTCGCCGATCCACGCCGGCTCCTGTAGCGCGGCTCCACCGGCGCCCGGCCCGCGGCGAATGGCCTGCCCCGCGACTGGAAGGGGAGCGCGTCGCGATGCCGGCGTTTCGGCACGGATGGCCGGTGCGTGGCCCCATGGGTAACGCCCGTGCGAAGCCGCCCCGACGGCGGGGAGAGCGTGCCGGCCCACGCGGGGCCAGGCACGCGCGGGGCTGGACCCGGCGCGCCACCACGTTATCCTGCGCCGCACAACCGGAGGACCGCCCATGCTCGTCGTCATCTCGCCCGCCAAGCGCCTCGACTGGTCGGAGGTGGAGGGAGTCATGCCCACCGCTCCCGCCTTCCAGGACGATGCGGTGAAACTGGCGAAGGCCGCGGGGCGCCTCTCGAAAGCCGACCTTCAGAAGCTGATGGACATTTCGGCCGACCTCGCCAGGCTCAACAAGGATCGCTTCGCCGCCTTCGAGGCCGAGCCTGCGGACGAGCGCACCCGCCCCGCCGCCCGCGCCTTCGCCGGCGACACCTATGCCGGGCTCGAAGCGAAATCGCTCGACGCGGACGCGCTCGACTGGGCGCAGGATCACCTCCGCATCCTGTCGGGGCTCTACGGCGTGCTGCGCCCGCTCGACGCGATTCAGCCCTACCGGCTCGAGATGGGCTCGAAGCTGAAGACGCGGAAGGGGAAGGATCTCTACGCGTATTGGGGCGACCGGCTGGGGCGCGCTCTCCAGCAGCAGGCCGAGGCGACGGGCGCACGCGCCCTCGTCAACTGCGCGAGCCAGGAGTATTTCGGCGCGGTCGACACCTCGGCGCTCGAGATCCCCGTCGTCACGCCGGTCTTCCTCGAGGACAAGCCGGGCGGGCCGAAGATCGTCAGCTTCTTCGCCAAGAAGGCGCGGGGCGCGATGGCCCGCTTCATCGTCGAGCGGCGGCTGACCGACCCCGACGCGATCCGCGATTTCGATGCCGGCGGCTACGCCCATGCCCCCGACCTGTCGGAGCCCGGCCGCCCGGCCTTCCTGCGATCGGAAGCGGCGGCGCGCGACGCGGCCTGATCCCGGGTCGGCGGTCGCGCGGGCGCGCAGCCAGGGCCGGAACGCGCCCGTCCCAGCGGATGCACCCCTCTCCCGCGCCCATCCGTGCTGCGGCTCGGTTGCGACAGGCTGCAGGGCTGCACCCCGGCCATGCCGCTCGGCGTCGACGGCGTGCTGTCGTGGCATGTCATGCGGCAGGCCGGGGAAGGCGCGGGCCGCCTCGCCCACCCGCGTGTAGGGCGTCGTCCGACGCCGCGGCATCCGCAGTTGCATCGCCTTGCATCAGTGCAGTGGACACGGGGAGGCGGCCACCTGCCCACCGGATGATCCGCACCATCGGGTCTTTCCGAGAGAGCGCCGCAGAGGTCGCCGGGCGGGGCCAGGTGATGCGTGCCTCGCCGACGGCGTCGGCGCTCGTCATTGGCGGCTGCGGGGCAGGGCCGGCCTGCAGCCCGGTCACTCTCCGCGCGGGCTGTCGTCGTATTCGTCGTCGAGGATGCGGCGGGCGTCGCCCTCGGGGTCGTCGAACTGGTCGGAGCGCACCGCCCAGGAGAAGGCCGCGAGGCCGATCCCGCCGAGAACCAGCGCCACGGGGATGAGGATGGCGAGCACCTCCATCAGCGCAGCCTCAGCGCGTTGACCGACACGGTGATCGACGAGGCCGACATGGCCAGCGCCGCGGCGAGCGGCGTGGCGAACCCGGCGATGGCGATGGGCACGGCGATCACGTTGTACCATGTGGCGATGGCGAAGTTCTCGCGGATGCGGCGCACGGCGGAGCGCGCGGTGGTCACCGCCCCTGCCACGGGCGCGATGTCGGACCCCAGCAGCACGATGTCGGAGGCGGTGCGCGCCGCGTCGAGTGCGGTGGCCGGCGAGATCGAGGCATGGGCGGCGGCGAGAGCGGCGGTGTCGTTGAGCCCGTCGCCGACGAAGAGCACCTTCGCCCCGCCCGAGTGCAGCGCCTCGACACGGGCGGCCTTGCCCTCGGGCAGGGCTTCTGCCGTCCAGTCGTCGATCCCGACGCTCCCGGCGAACCGGGCGACAGCGGGCGCCGCATCGCCCGAGACGAGGGCGACATGCAGGCCCGCCGCCTTCAGCCCCGCCACCACCTCGCGCGCGCCGGGCCGAAGCCGGTCGGCAAAGGTGAAGGCCATGGGCGCGCGCCCCTCGACGGCGAGCCACGCGGCTGTCGTCTCCCCGGGCGCGGCGCCCGCCCAGGCGGCGCGTCCTAGGCGGACGGTGCGGCCCTGCCACGTCGCCTCCGCCCCGTAGCCCGGCACCTCGCGGTGGCCCTCGAGCCGCGCGGGCGCGATGCCGCGCGCCGCCACCGCCTCGGCCAGCGCGCGCGACAGCGGGTGGGCAGAGCCCTCGGCCAGCGCGCGGGCGAGGGCGAGGTCGGCGCGCGCATGGGCGTCGAGGCCCGTCACCTCGGGCGCCCCGAGGGTCAGCGTGCCCGTCTTGTCGAAGAGCACGGTGTCGACCTCGGCCAGACGCTCCAGCGCGGTGCCGTCCTTGATGAGCAGGCCCTGCCGGAACAGCCGCCCCGAGGCGGCGGTGGTGACGGCCGGCACGGCAAGGCCCAGCGCGCAGGGGCAAGTGATGATGAGAACTGCGGCGGCGATGTTGAGCGCGAGGCGCAGATCGCCCGTGTAGAGCCACCAGCCGATCCCCGCGAGCGCCGACAGGATGTGCACGCCGGGGGCGTAGAGGCCCGCGGCCCGGTCGGCCAGCGAGGTATAGCGGTTCTTCGCGCTCTCGGCCACGGCCACGAGATCGGCCATGCGGTGCAGAGAGCTCTCCCGCCCCGCCGCCGTCACCCGCACATCGAGCGGGCCCGTCAGGTTCACTTCGCCCGCGCTGACGGCCTGCCCCGGCCCGGCGAAGACGGGCCGCGTCTCGCCGGTCAGCAGGCCGCGGTCCAGCTCCGACGTGCCGGCGACGATCTCGCCGTCGACAGGCATCCGCCCGCCGGGCTTCACCCGCACGAGGTCGCCCACGGCCAGGTCGCCCACGCGCACCTCCTCTTCGCGGCCGCCCGCGATGCGCGCGGCGCGGGGCACTTCCAGCGCGGCCAGTTCCTCGGCCGCCGAGCGGGCGACGGCACGGGTGCGGTGGTCGAGATAGCGGCCGCCGAGCAGGAAGAAGACGAGCGCGATCGCCGCGTCGAAATAGGCGTGCTTGCCCGAAAGCGACGTCTCCCACAGCGAGGTGCCCACGGCCAGCACGATGGCCAGAGTGATCGGCACGTCCATGTTGAGCCGCCCCTTGCGCAGCGCCCCCCAGGCCGAGACGTAGAAGGGCCGGCCCGAGAAGATCACGGCGGGGATGGCGATGGCCGCCGAGATCCAGTGGAACAGGTCGCGCGTGGCGTCGGCCGCGCCCGACCAGACCGCCACCGACAGGAGCATCACGTTCATCGCCGCGAAGCCCGCCACGGCGAGGCGCATCAGCAGGTCGCGGCCCGCCCGGTCGGTCTCGGTCATCGACAGGGCCGAGGCGTCGAGTTCGTGCGCGGTGTGGCCCGCCCGGTCGAGCGCGGCGATCAGGCGCGCGGGGGGCACGCCAGGGTCGGTCTCGACCGTCGCGCGCTTGAGCGTGAAGTTCACCCGCGCCGAGCGCACTCCCGGCTCCGCCGCCAGCGCCTTCTCGACACCGGTGATGCAGCCTGCGCAGCGGATCCCGGGCAGCGACAGCATCACCCGCCCCGCCTGCGCCTCGGCCGCCGCGGCCACCGCCTGCCGCCGCGCCATGGGCGTGGCCGCGCAGGCCGGGCAGGCCGAAGGCGCGTCTGAAAGGGCGTCGGTCGTCGTGTCGGTCATGGGCCTCGGGCCTCTCGCGGCGGCGAGGGGACCCGCCCGCGCGCACCCCCCGCTTCTTTCTGTTCCAAATACGCAGTCGCGCCGCCGACAGTTGGCGCGCCGCCGGGGTCAGTTCACCCGCAGCACCACCCGCCGCGCAAAGAGCGTGCCGTCGGGCGCGTGGGCGGTCAGGCGAATGTTCCAGTTGCCGGGGCCGAGATCGAGCGGCGTATGGAAGGTGCCGCCCCGGTGGGTGAACTCGGGCGTCACGTCGTGCGACACGCTCGTCGCCTTGCCCACGACCGCTTCCATCTTGGCCACGTCGACCGGCGCGCCGGACTCGTCGGTAAACGCGATGGCGAGCACGCCATCGTCGAGCGTTGCTGCCACGTCCCAGCCCAGCGCCTCCTGCGCATCGCGCCGCGCCTCGAAGGTCTGGCTCTCGGCGAAGCCGTTCCTGGCCTCCAGCCCGGGGAAGGTGCCCACCGCCATCCACGCCATGAAGCCGTTCACCGCGAAGATCGTGCCGAAGAAACCGACGAAGATCAGGGCCACGTGCCGCCCCGTCAGCTTGCCCTTCCCGTCGTCATGCGCCGTGTCGCTCATCGTTCGCTCCCTGTCGGGCGGCGGGTCACTCCGCCGCCGCTCCGGTTCCAATGAAGGTGCTGTCCGTGTGCACGCGCTCGCCGCTCTGCAGGTCCTCGACCCAGAACCGGATCTCGGAGCGCTCGCCCTCGGCCGCCGCCGAGCCGGGCGGGGCGAGCACGTAGACGCGCACGAGGTCGGTCGTATCGGCGGGCACGACGAAGCTTTCGTAAGGCGTGCCCTGGACCGCCACGCGCAACTCCGACGGCCCGCGAAGCGACAGGCGGAAACGCCGGTCGTCGCCGTGCTTGTTGCGAAGCCGGATGTCGTAGGTGTTGCGGATCGTGCCGTCCGACAGCGTGACGTAGATCGGGTTGCGCTCGGGCGCGACGGTCATCGAGATGTCGGGCCGCACGAACAGCGCCACGACGAGGCCGATTCCCACCAGCGACCACAGCGTCGTGTAGAGGATGGTCCGGGGCCGCAGGATGTGCTTCCACACCGGCCTGGGCTCTCCGCCAGCCCGCTCGCGCCCTTCGTCGGACAGGGCGAGGTAGTCGATCAGGCCGCGGGGCTTGCCGATCTTGGCCATGATCTCGTCGCAGGCGTCGATGCACAGCGCGCAGGTGATGCATTCGAGCTGCTGGCCGTCGCGGATGTCGATGCCCATCGGGCAGACGTTGACGCAGGCCATGCAGTCGATGCAGTCGCCGGGGCCGACATCGGCGCCCGCGGGAATGTCGCCGCCCACCTGCCGGTCGCGGCCGGGATAGGGCGTTGCGGGGTAGACTGCCCCGCCGGGGCCGTTCTCCGGCCCGGCGAAGGGCGCGATGGCTTCCGCCTGCACCGCCTCGGCCTTGGGCGTGCGGCGCACGTTGCCCTTTCCGCGCGGCTCGCCGCGCCACTCGCGGTAGCCGACGGTGATCGTGTCCTCGTCCATCATCGCGCCCTGGATGCGCGGCCAGGGGCAGGCGTAGATGCAGATCTGTTCGCGCGCGAAGCCGCCGAAGAGGAAGGTCGTCGCGGTCAGGATGGCGATGGTGGTGTAGGCAGCGGGGTGGGCCGAGAAGGTGGCGAGATCGACCAGCAGCGTCGGCGCATCCGTGAAGTAGAACACCCACGCCCCGCCCGTCGCCACCGCGATCAGCAGCCAGACGACATATTTCGTGACCCGTAGCCGCAGCTTGCGCGCGTCGAGCTTTTCCTGCCGGTGCAGGCGGATACGCGCGTTGCGGTCGCCCTCGATCCATCGCTCTACGGCGATGAAGAGGTCGGTCCAGACCGTCTGCGGGCAGGTATACCCGCACCAGACGCGCCCGAGCGCGGACGTGAACAGGAACAGCCCAAGGCCGGCCATGATCAGCAGGCCGGCCACGAAGTAGAACTCGTGCGGCCAGATCTCGATCCAGAAGAAGAAGAACCGCCGGTTGGCGAGATCGACCAGCACCGCCTGGTCGGGCAGATTCGGCCCGCGGTCCCACCTGACCCACGGCGTCAGGTAGTAGATACCGAGCGTGACGATCATGATCGCCCATTTCAGCGTGCGGAACGAGCCGTGCACCTGCTTGGGAAAGATCGGCTCGCGGGCGGCGTAGAGGCGCTCTGGCTGGCTGTCGCTCACGGGGGGACGGGCTCCGGTCGATGACGGTATGCCGCCCCTCCTAGGAAGCCACCCAAAAGGCGTCTTTGACATGCATCAATTGGCGCCGCCCCCCCCGCGGGAGCGACGTCCGCACGATGCGGGGGAACAGTGCCCCCCTGCCCGGGTTCTCTCACCGATCTCACATGAAAAGGGAGTACCGCCATGAACTGGGACGAAGTGAAGGGCCGCTGGAAAGAGATGAAGGGCAAGGCCCGCGAGCAATGGGGCGAGCTGACCGAGAACGACGTCGAAGAGGCCGCGGGCAACCGCGAGCAACTCGAGGGCAAGATCCAGCAGCGGTATGGACGCACCAAGGAAGAGGCCCAGAAGGAGGTCGACGACTGGATGTCGCGCAACTGAGCGCGCTCGCCGCGACCGGACTCGAAAAGGCGCCGCGGGGCCGATCCCGCGGCGCCTTCGTTCGTCAGGGCGGCCGTCAGCGCCGCGCGATGATCCAGACCGCGTGGACAATGCCGGGAATGTAGCCGAGCAGCGTCAGCAGGATATTGAGCCAGAAGTGAAACCCGAGCCCGACCTGCAGGAACACGCCCAGCGGCGGCAGCAGGATCGACAGGATGATGCGCAGCACGTCCACGAGGGCCCTCTCGCCGGTCGGGGTGTCGACCATGGCGAACCGGCCCGCGCACAGGCTTGTTCCTGGCGCCCCCCGATCGCCCGTCAGCCGCCCTGCAGCCACGCCACGACCAGCGGCACCGTCACGATCGAGGCCACCGTCGAGATCAGGATCGAGGCCGAAACGCGCGCCGGCGCCACCCCGTAATGCTGCGCGAGGATGTAGACGTTGCCCGCCACCGGCAGCGCTGCGGCCGCGATCATCACCATCGCCGGGAACGGCTCGACCGGGAAGAGCACCAGCGCGGCAAAGGCCACCGCCGCGGGATGCACCACCAGCTTGAAGGTCGACAGATATCCCGCCACCGACAGCCGCTCGGCGCTCTTGCCCGCGAGCGACGCGCCGATGGCGAAGAGCGCGCCCGGCGTGGCCGCGCCACCGAGCAGCGCCAGAAAGCTCTCCATCGGCCCGGGGAACGGAAGATCGAGCGCCGACCACGCCAGCCCCGCCGTGATCGCCACGATCATCGGGTTCTTGAGCAGGCCAAGGCCGACCGTGCGCAGCACCGCGGGGCTGACCCGCCCGTCGCGGCTGCCCGTGACGATGATGACGATCAGCGACGAGAACACGATCAGGTCGACCGCCAGGACCAGCATCAGCGGGCCCACCGCCTGTGGCCCAAGCAGCAGCGCGAACATCGGGATGCCGAGAAAGCCGGTGTTGCCGATCACCGCGCATTGCGCCTCGACCGCGATCTCCTCCATCGGGCGGCGCCGGAGAAAGCCGATGGCGGTCGCGATCAGGTAGACCGTCATCGACGCCCAGAGATAGGCGGCGACGAAATTCCAGTCGAGGATCTCGCCCAGCGACAGGTCGGCCGAGAAGCGGAAGAGCATCGCCGACAGCGCGAAATAGAAGACGAACTTGGTCAGGTAAGCTGTCGCCTCGGGCGTGAAGAAGCCCGTGCGCCCGGCCCACCACCCCAGACCGATCACCCCGAAGAAGGGCAGCGTTTCGAGAAAGATCGCCAGCATCGGCCCTTGCCCTAACCCCGCGGGAAGGGAGAGGGAATGCCGCACGAACTTGCGGTAACTGAACCGGACGGTTTATGTTGCATCGGGGAGGATCGCATGAACGTCCAGGCCAGCCCGCAGCGCGCCACCGCTGCCGACATCAAGCGCGGTCGCAAGTACGAGCAGGTGCTGGCCGGCGCGCGCGAGGTGTTTCTCGCCAAGGGCTACGAAGGCGCCGGCGTCGACGAGATCGCCCGGTCGGCCGGCGTCTCGAAGGCCACGCTCTACAGCTACTTCCCCGACAAGCGGCTCCTGTTCATGGAGGTGGCGACGCTCGAATGCCGCCGCCAGACCGACACGGCGCTCGAGCGGGTGGACATGTCGCGCCCGCCGCGCGAAGTGCTGCGCTTTGCCGCCGACCGGATGATGGAGTTCGTCCTGTCGCCCTTCGGTCTGGGCGTGTTCCGCATCGTGGTCGCCGAGACGGGGCGCTTTCCCGAGATCGGGCGCGAGTTCTGGCTGTGCGGGCCGGAGCGGGGCAAGGGCATCCTCGTCGACTATTTCCGCGAGGCCTGCGCCCGCGGCGAGTTGCGCATCGACGACCTGCGGCTCGCGGCCGACCAGTTTTCCGAGCTGTGCAAGGCCGACCTCTTTGCCCGGCTGATCTTCGGCCTGTCGACCGAGTTCACCGCCGCCGAGCGCAACCGCGTCGCCGACGGGGCGGTCGAGACCTTTCTGGCGCGCTACGGCTCCGACGCCTGACCACCGCACCTGGCTTGACAGGCGGCGGCGCAGGCCGGGCGCCCCGTGGACCCGGCCGTGCGTTCACGAGATGACCTCGTTCCCGCGCTGGCGCGACGGCATCTCCGCCCGGACGTCGCCGGGGCAAGGCTGCACCTTCGGAATGGCGCTTCCCTCGCCTTGGCCGGACACCACACCCATCGCACGGGACGGCACGGGCGGTGCCCCGCACCTGGGCCGGCTTTCACCCGCGGGAAGGGACGCGTGCAATGCGCAGCCGGGCCGATGAACGCCGGCGGCGGGCGCCCTCGCCCGAAGCCTTGGCAACCGGAAGACCAATTTATAAAAGAGAACGAAAACGGCGAAAGATTGAATTTTTCACTTCTCTCGGGCGCTGCTACCTCGCGGCGACATCTCGCCGCAATCATGGGAGACGCGCACGATGGAGTCATTCCCGATCCCGCTTCTGGCGCCGGCCATCATGGTCGCCGCCATGGCCTTCGCCTTCACCACGCCCGGCCGCCGGCCCGGTGCCGCGCCCCGCGCGGCCGAGGCCGCGGGCCTCGCCGCGTTCGCCGCCGCGCTCGTCGCCGGCCTCACGCTGATCTTCGCCGGGCCCGCCTCGGCCAGCCTCTTCAGCCTGACCGTCAGGCTCGACGCCGTGAGCGCCGTCATGCTCACGCTGGTGTCGTTCGTGGGCTGGGTCGTGCTGCGCTACGCGTCCACCTACATGGATGGCGAGGACCGTCAGGGCGCCTTTACCGGCTGGCTTTGCGCGACCCTCGCCGCGGTGATGCTGCTGGTGACGGCGGGCGAGCTGTGGCTCTTCGTCGTGGCATGGATCGCCACCAGCGTCTTTCTCCAGCGGCTGCTGCTGTTCTACCCCGGCCGGGTGCCCGCGCGCCGCGCCGCCCGCAAGAAGTGGGTCACGTCTCGGCTCGGCGACCTCGCCCTGATCGCCGCGGCGGTGCTGCTGCAGATGGGCTACGGCACCGGCGACATCGGCGCGATCCTGGCTGCCGCCCGCGAGGGCACGGCCCCCGACGGCGCGATCTGGGCCGCGGCCTTCCTCGCCGTCGCCGCGCTGCTCAAGTCGGCGCAGTTCCCGATGCACGGCTGGCTGACCGAGGTGATGGAGACGCCGACCCCCGTCTCGGCGCTGCTGCATGCGGGCGTCGTCAACGCCGGCGGCTTCCTGCTGATCCGCTTCGCCGACGTGCTCCTGCTCTCGCCCGGCGTGCTGGCGGTGCTGGTCATGGTCGGCGGGTTCACCGCGCTGTTCGGGGGGCTCGTCATGCTCACGCAACCGGCGGTCAAGACCTCGCTCGCATGGTCGACCGTGGCGCAGATGGGCTTCATGATCCTCCAGTGCGGGCTGGCGCTGTTCCCGCTGGCGCTCCTGCACATCGTGGCGCACTCGCTCTACAAGGCGCACGCCTTCCTCGCCGCCGGCATGGCGGTCGACGGGGTTGCCGCGATCCGCCGGCCCGGCCCGGTGGCCATCCCCAACGGGGCCGCGGTGCTCAAGGCCTTCGTCGCGGCGCTGGCGATCTACGCCGCGGTGGGCTTCGGCTTCGGCTTCGAGAACAAGTCTCCCCAGGCCATCGCCCTCGGCGCGATCCTGATCTTCGGCGTGGCCTACCTGCTCGCGCAGGGCCTCGCCGACACCGCCCCCGCGGCGCTGACCCGGCGGACGGCGCTGATGTCGGTCGCCGCCTCGGTGGCCTACTTCGCCCTCCAGCGCGGCTCGGAATGGCTGATGGCCGGCACCCTGCCCGCGACGCCCGCGCCGGGCCCGCTCGAATGGGCGCTGATCGTGCTCGCCGTGGTCAGCTTCGGCGCGGTGGCCATCGCGCAGGCCATGTTCCCGCTCTGGGCCTACCATCCGGCCGCGGCGGGGCTGCGCGTGCACCTCTCCAACGGCCTCTACGCGAACGCCGTGTTCGACCGCGTGCTCGGCGGCTGGGCCGTCCGGCGGACCCTCTGAGACAAGGGAGACCCGAGACATGACCAATGAAATCCTCTCCCCCGCCGCCCTGATGGAGGCCGCCGACGGCGCCGGACGGGCGATCCCCCCGGTCTGGCCGCTGGCCACCTCGGTCGCGGTTAACCCCTATCTCGGTCAGACCGGCGAGCGCCTCGCCGTGACCGGCGCTCGCCTCGCGCGGGTCGCGGGCATCCCCGTCGCCATGCCGCGCGACTGGTATGCCGAGCGCATCCACGACGGCCGGATCACCGACGACGATCTCGCCGCGGCGCTGGCCGCCGCCCCGCACGAAGGGCGGCCCGCCGACATCGCCGCGCTGAAGGCCGCCGCTCAGAGCCCGGCCCGCACGCCGAAGGCGCTGCCGACGGTGGCCGACCTCGCTGCCGATGCCTCGCGCCTCGACTGGCCGGGGCTGATTGCCGAGCGGATCGGCGCCTGGTCGGGCGCCTATTTCGACGCGGGCCAGGCGCTGTGGGCCGCGCCCAAGCGGCGGGGCCCGTGGACGGAATGGCGCGCCGTCGCCACCCACGACCTGACGCCCGAGATCCAGGGCCTCACCGGCTTCGCCGCCCATGTCTTCGACGCGCCCGAGACGGCCGAGGGCGCCATCGCCCGCGCGGCGCTGACGCTCGGCCTCTCCCGGCCGATGCTCGAGACCTACTTCCACCAGCTTCTCATGAGCATGGGCGGCTGGGCGCAGTTCGCCCGCTACCGGCTCTGGCAGGTCGAGCTCGGCGGCGGCGCCGACCCGATCATGGCCGAGATGCTGGCGATCCGCCTGACGTGGGAAGAGGCGCTCTACCGCCAGTATGAAGACGAGATCGCCGACGAATGGGCCCGCACCCGCGCCGCCCATGCCGAACCGGTGGCGGCCACCCATGCCCTCGTGGTCGACGAGATCCTGCAGGAGGCCGCCGAGCGCGCCGCCCAGCGGGACCTCGCCGCGCTCTTCGCCGCCGAGGCGCCCGAGCCCCGCGGCGAACGGCCCGCGGTGCAGGCCGCCTTCTGCATCGACGTTCGGTCGGAGGTGTTTCGCCGCGCGCTGGAAGCCGTCGATCCCGGCATCGAGACGCTGGGCTTTGCCGGCTTCTTCGGCGTGGCGACGAAGCACCGCGGCTTCGCTTCCGATGTCGACGAGCTGCGCCTGCCGGTGCTGCTGAACCCGTCCATCAGCACCTGCTCGGGCGGCCCCGACACGGCGGAGGAGGACCAGGACGCCCGCTTCGCCGCCCGTGCCAAGCGCGCCTGGGGCCGGTTCAAGCTGGCCGCCGTGTCGTCCTTCGCCTTCGTCGAGGCGATGGGGCCGGTCTATGCCGGCAAGCTGGTCCGCGACTCGCTCGGCCTCGACACGGCCGACCTGCCCGCCGGCCCGCCCCCCCGGCTCGACCCGGCGCTGCCGCTCGACGCGCGCATCGGCGCCGCCGAGACGGTGCTGCGCGCCATGTCGCTGACCGAGAACTTCGCGCGCATCGTCCTGCTCGCCGGACACGGCGCCAACGTCACCAACAACCCGCATGCCTCGGCACTGCATTGCGGGGCCTGCGGCGGCTATTCGGGCGAGGTGAACGCGCGGTTGCTGGCGCTCCTGCTCAACGACCCGGCAGTGCGCGCCGCATTGCCGGAGAAGGGCATCGACGTGCCCGATGACACGCTCTTCCTCGCCGGCCTGCACGACACGACGACCGACGCGGTCAAGCTCTACGAGGCCGATGTCGACACCGCGGGCCACGCGGCCGACCTCAAGCAGCTTCGCTCCTGGCTCGCCGCGGCGGGCAAGGTCACGCGGGCAGAGCGCGCGCTGCGCCTGCCCCGGGCCGAGGGCGCCGGCGACATCGAGAGCCGCGCGCGCGACTGGGCCGAGGTGCGCCCCGAATGGGCGCTCGCCGGCTGCAAGGCGTTCATCGCCGCGCCCCGGTCGCGCACCGCGGGCCGCAGCCTCGAGGGCCGCGCCTTTCTGCACGACTACGACTGGCGGGCCGACGAGGGCTCCAGCGTGCTCGAGCTGATCATGACGGCGCCGGTGGTCGTGGCGAGCTGGATCAGCCTGCAATATTATGGCTCGACCGTCTCTCCTGCCGTCTTCGGCGGCGGCAACAAGCTGTTGCACAACGTCACCGGCGGGATCGGCGTGATCGAGGGCAACGGCGGGCTGCTGCGCGCCGGCCTGCCCTGGCAGTCGGTGCATGACGGCGAGAGCTACGCGCACGAGCCGTTGCGCCTGTCGGTCTGCATCGAGGCGCCGCGCGAGGCGATGACCGACATCCTCTGCCGTCACGAGGGGGTGCGGGCGCTGTTCGACAATCGCTGGCTCCACCTCTTCGCCCTCGACGAGGCGGGGCAGATGGCGTGGCGCTATGCCGGCGGCCTCGACTGGGAAGAGATCGCCCCCCAGCCCGTGCCCGCCGACGCACCGCACCTCAAGGCCGTGAGCTGACAAGCCACAGCCCCAGTGACGAAGGGGCGGCGCATCTGCGCCGCCCCTCTCTTGTGCCCCGTCCGGCCCGGCGCGGTACGTCCAGGGACGGCGGGCGGGGCGATGTGCCGAAGGCACGAGCGTCGCCCCCCGTCCCGGCGTTTCCCGTCCCGGCGTCCCCCGTTTCCGCACTCAGCCGGATCAGCGCGCGGCGCGCGACCCGTCCCCCGAGGCTCCGCCACCGATGGCGGCGGCGAGCGCGGCGATGGCGCGGCGGCGCAACCCGGCGACGAGGGCACCCTTGCCAGCGGTACCGAGGCGCCTCGTCCGGGCCGATTCCGCCGGCGCCTTCTCGACCCGCAGCACCGCGACCGACGCGTTGTCCTGCCCCGCGACGCCCTCCGCCTCGACGGCGGCGAGCAGGCGCTCGGCGAGGGCGTTGGCCGGCACCTCGCCCCCGGCACCGCTCAGCAGGCGCGTGATCGCCGCCTCGTCGAGCGTCAGCAGCCCGTCGGAAGCCGCGAGGATCACGTCGTCCGGCCAGAGCCGCACCGGGGCGTCGGGGCAGTCCATCTCTTCGATGGTCTCGCCGCCGAGGGCCGAGGTCAGGCACGCCCGCGCGGGATGACCCGCCGCCTCGGCGGCGCTCATCTCGCCCATCTGCACCAGGAGGTCGAGCTGGCGCGCGAGCGAATGCGTGGCGTTCAGCCGCTCCAGCCGCCCCTCGCGCATCAACCACAGCGGGCTGTCGCCGACCGACACCCAGTGCAGCCCGCCCGCCTCGACAGACACGACGAGCAGCGTCGTGCTCATCCCCTCGAGCTCGGGATCGCCCTGTGCACGGGCGTAGACGGCGAGGTTGGCCGCCTCGGCCGCCTCGCGCAGCCGCTCGGCCGGGCTGCCCTCGGCCCGGGCCAGGGCGCGCAGCGCCACGTCGGCCGCGATGTTGCTCGCGAGGTCGCCGCGGGCATGGCCGCCGCAGCCGTCGGCCAGCGCGATGGCGCCGGTCGCGCCCACGGCGGCGCCCAGCACGGCATCTTCCTGCAGCGCACGTCCTCCCCGAGAGAGCGCGGTGGCCGCGTCGAGGCGGATGGCGGGCGCCTCGGTCATGCCCCGCCCGTCACGCCGCCGCCCGCCACGCCGCCGCCCGCCACGCCGCCGCCCGTCACGCTGCCGCCCGTCACGCTGCCGCCCGTCACGCCGCCGCCCGCCACGCCGCTGTCTGCCACGCCCTCGCTCCAGGAGAACCCGTCGCCGCAGAGCGCCACGAGGCGCAGCGTCGTCTCGCCAAGGCGGATCTCGTCACCGCCCGCCACTTCCTCGGTCGCCAGGACCGGCCGGCCGTTGCGGCGCACGAGATTGGTGCGCGAGCCGGCACCGAGGTAGAAGCGCCCCGTCTCGTCGTCGAACACGATCGAGGCATGGCCCTGCCGCGAGATTGCCGTGTCGCCGAAATCGAGGCGCACGGTCTGGTCCTCGCCGCGGCCGAGCGTGGCCACGCCCGAGGTGAGCGCGAAGGACGCGCCTCGCCCTGCCCCCTCGACCACCACGAGCCAGCCGACGGGGAAGTCGGGGCCACGGCCCGCGCAGGCCGCGCCGGCCCGCGCCAGGGGGTCGTCGTCGGCCTCGGGCGGGCGGAAGCCGAGCACCCGCGTCTTGGCGCGCGCGCTGCGGCCGCCGCCGGGCGTGCTCTCCGCGTCGTCCGCCGCGTCGTCAGCCAGCCCGAGCTCGGCCATCCGCGCAAGCTGCGCCCGGGCATAGGCCACCGCGTCTTCGGCGTCGCCCCCCGGCGCGCCGGCCCGGTCGTCCGCGAGGTCCTTCGGCGGGGCGCCTCCGCCGTCCGCCACCGGCATACCGGCCGGAGCGGCGGGATCGGGCCGCCTCCCGAGGACGAACGGCGCAGGTCTGCGCGACGCGGGCAGTGCGGCGTCGGTGGCAGGGCGATCCGCCCCACCCGCATCGTCACGCGGCTCGGGAAGGGGCTCGGGCAGCCGGGCGCCGGGATCTGCCTCGCTGCTCTGGCCGGCGCGGAGCGCGGCGCTGCCGCCCTCGCCCTCGCCGGGCGTGCCGATCCGGTCGAGCCAGTCGCCCCGTCCACCGCGCGACTCCGCCCGGGCGGAGGCCGGGCGCTGCGCCCCCGCGGCGCCGCCCTCGTCCATCTCCCAGATGCGGGGCCGGCGGGGCGGCCCGGCCTGCAGCGCGGCCAGGCGCGCGCGCGCGGCAAAGGTCTCGTCGCCATGCCGGGCGAGCGCGTCCGACACGGTCGCGGCAGACGGCTGGCCCGATGCCGGCCGATTGCCCGCCGGCCCCTCGGGGCGGAGCGCGGCCCTCGCGGCCTGCGCGGCGGCTTCGGACACGGCAGGCCCGGTTGCCGCGGAGGGGGGCATGGTCGCTTCGGGTCCGGCTTCTGCGGGCGCCCGGGGGACGTCCGCGGCCGCGCGGTCGACATGGGGCCGCGCGACGGACCGCATCGGCGGCGCGTCGGCCAGACGCGACGCAGGCGCGATCGTGCCCTCCCCGGCGATCCCGCCGGCGACGGTCGACCCTTGGCGCGAGGGCCCCGGCGCCGGCCACGCACCAGACTCGCCGCCGCCGCGCTCCGACCAACCGAACCGGCCACCGCCGAAGCCGAAGCCCGGCCGGGCGGCCGGCGCCGCGTCGCGCGGGGCGGCAGCGTCGGTGCCGCCCGCGTCCCTGTCCCTGAACATGCTCATGCGCCAAACCCTTCCTTGCTACTCGCATCCCGTGTCGCGGGGCGCAGCCAGCCGCCGCCGAGCATCAGCCCGAACAGCGAGCCGCGGCTCGTCCTCCCCCTCCCCGCCGTTCCCCCTGACCCGTCCTCCCGCGAGAGCGCTTCCGTATCGGCCTGCTCGCGCTCCCGCCGCGCCCGCTCGACCCGCTCCTTCAGCAGCTTCGCCCGGTTGACCCCGCCCGCCCCGGGCACATGCGGCACCTCGGCGTCGCCCGGCGGCACGACCGCCTCCTCCCCGTCCGGCACGGCTTCGGGTGCGGGGGCCGGGACGGCGCGGCGCGCGTCGGCCTCCTGCCGCTGCCGCTCGCGGTAGGCGCGCTCGGCCTCCTCGGCCTCGCGCCGGGCCTCCTCGAGCCGCCGGCACCGTGCCGCCTCCTGCGCGGCGCGCTCTTCGGCCTCGCAGCGGGCGCGCTCCTCGCGCTCGCGCGTCCGCTCGGCATGCAGCGCCTGCACCTCGGGGTTCGTCGCCTCGACCAGCCGCCGCACCCGCTCGACGATCACGGCGTCGTCCATCGTCGGGGCGGGGAGGGGCGCACCGGGATCGGCAGCCTCCGGCGGCGAGGCCAGCTCGATCCCGGCGAGCCAGTCGGCGGCACTCTGCACGCGGTCGCGGGCGAACACGGCGAGCGCAGTATCGATCATCCGCAGGAACGCCGGGTCGTAGCCGTCGGCCGTGCCCTCGAGCGGCACGTAGGGGTCGGGACGGCGCTCGGCGATGGCGGCGAGCCGGCGGTGCGAAAAGACCGGCGGATCCCCCGTGATCGCGCGGTAGAGCGAGGCGGCGAGCGAATAGAGGTCGGAGGCGGGCGATTGCTCCCCTGCCTGCAGGTAGAACTCCTGCGGCGAGTAGCCGTCCTTCACCACGTGCAGCGTCGAGAGCACGCGGCTCTTGCGCCAGGCCGAATCGCGCGCCGCGCCGAAGTCGATCAGGATGGGCGTGTCGTCATGCGTCAGCAGGATGTTGTCCGGCGAGATGTCGCGGTGGAGCATCCCCATTCCGTGGACATGCCCGATCGCGTCGAGAAGTTGCACGGCGATCTCGCGCACAGTGTCGGGGTCGAGGCGCCACGTCTCCTGCTCGATGACGTCGTGCAGGTCGCGCCCGTCGATGTAGTCGAGCGCCATGTAGGCGGTTCCGTTCTCCTCGAAGACGTCGCGGACGCCCACGATGTTGGGGTGCTCGAGCTTGGCCAG
>LJNT01000051.1 GCA_001314685.1 Rhodobacteraceae bacterium HLUCCA09 | reverse complement strand
GCTCGTGAGGGCCTGCACAACCCTCAACCGGTCCTCACGACCGGCCCACGACCCCCAAAGCCCGCCGCTCAGACGTATTCGGTGAATACTGCGGGTTTACATACCTAAGGCCTCTTTGTAAATTTCCAGAAGCGCCTCTTCTTCGGCAAGATCATCCCGATCTCGCTTTCGCATTTGCAACAACTTGCGCATGATTGGAACAGCATATCCGCGTGCTTTGGCCTCAGCAAACACCTCTTTGATTTGGTCTGCAATTTCTTTTTTTTCCGCCTCGAGGCGCTCGACGCGCTCAATGAACTGACGCAGCTCATCGGCAGTCACACGGTAATTATCGGGATGTTGTTCCAGATCATCCATACTCAGGCTTCCTGTCCTGTTGGCTCTGCGTCGAGGTCACACCACACTTCATATGACGGCGTTTTTTCCATAAGATACTGACTTTCCTATCATACAACAGTATGTTGTGGTGACCTGCAGCCGCGCGCCTTGGCCTCGGCCATCATCTCCTTCTGCTGGTCGGCGATGTCCTTCTTATCGGCCTCGAGCCGCTCAATGAACTGGCGCAGCTTGTCGGCCGTCACCCGGTAGCTGTCGGGCGCACCGCCCCCGTCGACCCCCGCCTCGATCTGATCGGCCATGCCTCGTGCCTCCGCCCTTGCCTTGTGCCCGTCTGCCGCCGCGCAGCCCCGCTCGGCGCCCGCGTCCGGAGCCGCGTGGTAGCCACAGCGCAGCGCCCCCGCAAGTCTTGCCCGGCCCCTCGCGACGGGCTAGGCCGCCGCGGCGGAGGCAGCGGCAGGCAACCAGGGAGCAAGCGGCGCATGGACGGTCTCATCCTCGCCGGCGTGGCGCTGTCGCTCGCCGGCCTCGGAGGAATCCTGTGGTGCATCGTGACGGTGTGGCGCGCCAGGCGCGCGGGCCTCGACGACGCGGCCCTGCGCGCCCGCCTCCAGCGGGTCGTCACGGTGAACCTCGCCGCGCTGCTCACCTCTGCGCTGGGGCTCGGGCTGATCGCGGTAGGGCTGATCCTGGCCTGACGCCGCCTCTTTCGGGCGGGCTAGCGCGGGCGGGCCCCGGCGCAGGCGGCACAGAGCGGGGTATGGGGCAAGAGGTCGAGCCGCTCGCGGGCGATGTCGTCGCCGCAGCGCACGCAGGCGCCGTAACTCCCCTCCTCGATCCGCTGCAGCGCGGCGCGGATGGCGGCCATCTCGGCCTTGCCGGCCACGCCCTGCCGCTCGAGCACCTCGTCGGCCTCGCGCTCCTGCGCGAGTTCCGACCAGTCGCGGCTCTGGTGGCTGTCGAGTTCCTCCTCGATCTCGTGCAGCATCCGGTCGAGCGTCTCCAGCCGTGATTCCAGCGTTTGCCTGCGGGCGGCGATCTCGGGCGCGTCGGACATGTCTCGGCGTCTCCCCCTCCACTACGGTTGAACGATCCTGCGCCGGGCTCGGGGCGGGGCGCCTTGACGCAGGTCAATGCCGCGCAGACGCGCCGCGCGCAGGCCCTTGACGACACGGTGCCGGAGGCGGGAAAAGACATCATGGAGATCCGCCCCCTGACAGACCGCTACGCCGTGTCGCCCCAGATCGCCGCCGAAGACGTCGCGGCCGCGAAGGAGGCGGGCTTCACCGCCATCATCTGCAACCGCCCGGACGAGGAAGTGCCGCCCGGCTTGCAGGCCGCCGACATCCGCGCGGCGGCCGAGGCCGCGGGCCTCGCCTTCGTCGAGAACCCCATCACGCATGGGGGGATGCCGCCCGAGACGGTCGAGCTGCAGCGGAGCACGATCGACGCGGCGCCGGGGCCGGTGCTCGCCTATTGCGCCTCGGGCACCCGCTCGACGGTCGTTTGGATGTTCGGCGCCGCGCCCGTCGAGGCGCCCGACACCCTGCTCTCGGCGGCGCGCGCCCAGGGCTACGCGCTCGACATGCTGCGGCCCCAGCTCGAGTCGCTGCACCGGGGCTGAGCCGCCTCCGGACCGCGCCGGGATCGGCTCGTCGTCGCGAGATCGGCTCCCGGAGACGCCGTGCCTGCACTGTAACATCCCTCTCGCCGCGCGCCGGAAGGCAGGACGAGGTCGAGACCGCTCCCCCACATTATTTCAATCTCGCCCGGGCGAGCTGAAACAATGCTGCGCAGCAGCGCGGCGGCATCACGGAAAGTGTCGCGACCTGCCAAGGCTTTGACCCTGCGGCATCACGCCGTCGGGAACGGCCCGGGTCACGCTCGCGTGCCGCACGGCCGCGTGACTGGGGCGTGTGGGCGGCTTGGGCCTAGCGTCAGGGTACGTGCCGCGGAGGAGCCGCCGGCACGACAGACCGACTGCCGATCAAAAAGGGACCGACCGAGATGACCGACACCAAGACCCTCGCACTGACCGCCGCCGTGGCTGCCGCCGTCTCCGCCTACGCCGCCGCGCCGGCCCAGGCGCAGGCCCAGGAGAAGTGCTACGGCGTCAGCCTCGCCGGCGAGAACGACTGCGCCGCCGGCCCCGGCACGACCTGCGCCGGCACCTCGACCGTCGACTACCAGGGCAACGCCTGGACGCTGGTCGAGGCCGGCACTTGCACCGAGCTCGACCTGCCCGACGGCCGCATGGGCGTGACCGCCGCCCAGCTCGAAGAGTGGGGCTTCAACGGCATCAATCGCGATCTCCCCGACGACGCGAGCCTGACCGAGGATGTGCTGAACCAGTACATCACGCCCGAACGCCTCGCCGAACTTCGGAGCTGACCGATCCGAACGCCGCCCGCACCGCGGGCGGCGCTGCCCCCGTGGAGACTGCCGCCATGCTGGATTCGACGCGCACATGCACCCTGCCCGATGCCCCCGGCGTGGGCTTCAAGGCCTGCCATTTCGAGGCGGTGACGACAGCGCCCGGCGCCGTCCGCTGGCTCGAGATCCACGCCGAGAACTATCTCGGCGACGGCGGCCGCCCGCTGGCGCAACTCGCCGCCCTTGCCGAGCGCTTCCCCGTCTCCGTGCACGGCGTGGGCCTGTCGGTCGGCGCCGAGCGCGGCCTCGACCCCGACCACCTCGCCCGCGTCGCGCGCCTCGTCGACCGGCTGCGCCCCGCGAGCTTTTCCGAGCATCTCGCCTGGTCGACGCACGACGCGGCGTTCCTCAACGATCTGCTTCCGCTACCCTATACCGAGGCGACGCTCGACCGCGTCTGCGCCCATGTCGACCAGGTGCAGACCGCGCTGAACCGCCCGATCCTGCTGGAAAACCCCAGCACCTACCTCGCCTTCGCCGAGAGCGAGATGGCCGAGACCGAGTTCCTGCGCGAGATCGCGGGCCGCACCGGCTGCGGCCTGCTGCTCGACGTCAACAACGTCTTCGTCTCGGCCACCAACCTCGGCACCGACCCGCGCGCCTACCTCGCCGCCTTCCCGATGGAGCGGGTGGGCGAGATCCATCTCGGCGGCCACGACACGCAGTCCGACGAGCACGGCGCGGCCCTGCTGATCGACAGTCACGGCCGCGAGGTGGCCGACCCGGTCTGGACGCTCTACGCTGAGGCGATCGCCGCCGTCGGCCCCCGCCCCACCCTTATCGAGTGGGATACCGACGTGCCCGACTGGGCGACACTCGCCGCCGAGGCCGCGCGCGCCGAGGCGATCCTGGCGCAGGTGCCGGCATGATCGTCACGCAGCAGGCCTTTCGCGCGGCACTGCTCGACCCGGCGGCGCCCGTGCCCGAGGGGCTGACCGACCCCGCCGGGCGACCCGCCGGGCGGCGCTTCGACGTCTACCGCAACAACGTGGTCGCCTCGCTCGCCGCCGCGCTCGAGACGGGCTTTCCCGCGGTGCGCGCGCTGGTGGGGCCCGACCGCTTCCGCGCGCTGGCCATCGCCCATGCCCGCGCCCGGCCGCCCCGCACGCCGCTGATGATGCACGCCGGCGCCGACCTGCCCGCCTTCCTCGAGGGGGCGGGGCTCGGCAGCGCCCTCGCCGACGTGGCGCGGCTCGAGCTGGCGGTGCGCGAGAGCTACCATGCCGCCGACGCTGCCCCGATCGACCCCGCGGCGCTCGGGCGCATCCCGCCCGACCGGCTGGAGAACCTGCGCCTGGGCGTCGCGCCCGCGCTGCGCCTCGTGCCATCGGCGCATGCTCTGGTGTCGCGGCGCCAGGCGGCGCTGGAGGGCAGCGCGCAGGGCGCGGAGGATCGCCCCGAGACCGCCCTCGTCACGCGCCGCGGTTTCGACCCGGTGGTCACCGCGCTCGCCCCGTCCGAGGGCGTCTTCGTCACCGCGCTGGCGCGGGGCGACCCGCTCGGCGCGGCCGTGGCCCTAGCAGCGGCCCACGATCCCGTCTTCATCCCCGCCGCCGCCCTCTCGGCCCTGCTCGCGGGCGGCGCGATCACCTCGCTCGAAACGGAGTCCGTGCCATGACCGCCATCGTCTCCCTCCACGACCGCGCCTTCGCGCGCCTCGACGCCGCGGCGTCGGACCTGGTGCTGCCCACCGCCGCGCGCCTCGTCTTCGCGGGGGTGCTGCTGGTCTACTTCTGGGCGTCGGCGCTCACCAAGCTGGGCGACGGCCTGCTGGGCTGGATTCGCCTCGACGCGGGCGCCTACATCCAGATGTTCCCGCGCACCTTCGAGGCGGCGGGGTTCGACGCGGCGAACCTGCCGCTCTCCTACAAGCTGCTCGCGCTCGCCGGCACCTGGGCGGAGTTCGTGCTGCCGCTGATGATCGTCGTCGGTCTGTTCACTCGCCTCGCCGCGCTCGGCATGATCGGCTTCGTCGTCGTGATGTCGGCGACCGACATCGCCGGCCACGGCGCCGACGCCACCACGATCGGCGCATGGTTCGACCGGGCCTCGGGGTCGCTCATCGCCGACCAGCGGGCGCTCTGGCTGTTCCTGCTGCTGTTTCTTGCCCTCCGCGGAGGCGGTCCGCTCTCGGCCGACCGTTTTCTGGGCATCGGGCACAGCCCACGCGACCCTGCGTGAGGCGGCTGGGGCGCGACATCTTGTCTTTCACCTGCGATGCGCCACCTACAGTCCGGGAAAGCCGGCCAGCCGCGCGACCGGGGCCGGCGTTCTCCCCCGAGGTGCCGCCCGGCGGCGCCGCACGGGTCCGAAGGGAAGACGCAGGGAGACGCGGAACCATGCCGACCGGCACCGTGAAATGGTTCAACACGACCAAGGGTTACGGCTTCATCGCCCCGGACGACGGCGGGAAGGACGTGTTCGTCCACATCTCGGCGGTGGAGCGCGCCGGGCTGACCGGCCTCGCCGACAACATGAAGGTGGCCTACGAGCTGCGCGAGGGCCGCGACGGGAGGGTGCTCGCGGCCGATCTCAAGGCGCTGTGAGAGCGGGCGGCCGCGCCCGCGCCTGACCGATTTCGCGGCTTTTTGCACGATCAGGCGATTGGCCCCGCGGGCCGCGCGGTCGCGTAACGAAAGGTCAGGGACTGGGCGCCTAGTCTGGCACCCGACTCGGCCCGTGATCGTGTGCCGCACGGTTGGGCACCGGCGGGCATCGCACCGGGCATCATCGCGCCGGGCGTCATCGCGCCAGGCATCATCGCGCCGGGCATCATCGCGCCGGGCGCGCACTTGGCGGGCAAACCGGCGGGGCCGCGCCATGCGGCTCCAACGTCCCGGCGTTGCCGGCCGGGCAGGACAAACGCGCCGCCCGTGCAGGGGCTGTTCAGGAGGGCCGCAATGCCAGACTACTTCGCGATCCTGACGCTCTATCAGGTCCACGCCACGGCCGAGGCGTCAGGCGCGCTCACCGCGGATCGCGACGAGGTCGCGGCCCACGCGCTCGACCGGGTGGCCGAGGGCTTTCTCACCGCCATCGAGCGCGCGGGGTGGGCCGGTCTGGCCGCCGAGGCGCGCACGGCGCGGCTGCGGATCGGGCGTCAGCGACTGCGCCGCTGGGAGATGGCCAACCCCGATATTGCCGCCCTCCTGCGCCGCAAGGCACGCACCGCGGCCCTCGGCTGAGGCCCGCCGGGCGCCGCTGTCTCGCACTGCCCGCCATCGGGCACCGCGCACGACGCTGCCCGGTTTCCGCTCAGGCGCGCTGGCCCACGGCCATGCGCGCCCGGCAAACGCCTTGCGCCGGGCGCCCCGGCGCTGGCACCATCGAGTCGCGCCGCGCGCCCGTGCGCGACGCAGCCAGACGCACCCAGGGGAGGACGGGCCGCCACCGGCGCGGGACGAGCCGCCATCGGCGGAGCGCTCTCCCGCGCGGCCCCGTCCCGACGGAGAAAGTCCCGACCGAGAAAGTCCCAATCGCGACAGGAGCCACGCCATGCCCCCCTTCCTCGCCCTTCTCGCCTCCTACTACATCTGCGACGCCGCCGCTGCCCTCCACCCGATGCCGCCCGGCAGCGCGCAGGCCTGCGCGGTCCGCTACGAGGCTGTCAAGGCGACCTTCCTCGACGAGG
Source organism: Rhodobacteraceae bacterium HLUCCA09 (assembly GCA_001314685.1). Classification (GTDB taxonomy): domain Bacteria; phylum Pseudomonadota; class Alphaproteobacteria; order Rhodobacterales; family Rhodobacteraceae; genus HLUCCA09. The sequence continues at coordinate 5,216 of LJNT01000051.1, read as the reverse complement.
GCGAGGCAGGCCCCGCCGCGCACCGTGACGCCTACCTGCGCTTCAAGGCGTGGGAGGCGGAGAACGCCGCCCTCGTCGCCCGCCTGCGCGCCGAGGCGCGCGCCCAGGCGGCCGACCTGCTCGACACGCTGCTTTCGGACGACGCCACCTGAGCCGGACGCGCGCCGGCGCCGGCGCGGCGCTCACTCCATCGGCCGCTGCCGCGCCTCCAGCCAGCGCGCGATGTCGCGCGCGGCGCGGGGCGTCTCGACGGGCCCGGCCCCGGTCTCGACCGTCACGCGCCCTCCCCGGTCGAACGCGCCGCCATAGATCGGCATCGGCGCGCCATGGGCGAGCAGCGCGTCGCGCCCCTCGATCTGCGCAAGCACCCGCGCGAGGGGAAACGTGCCACCCGAGCGCGCGGCGAGCGTCGTGAGGTCTGGCACCGGCACGGTCAGCAGCGGCGCGGTCGGCCCCGCCCCCATCGCCAGCGCGCCATGGCAGGTGGCGCAGAAGGCGGCATAGGCCGCGCCGCCCGGGTCGTCCTGCGCCGGCTCCTCGGCCGCCACCGGCGCCGCGAGCGCGAGGGCGAGAGCAAGGGTCGGCCCGAGCCCGCCCCCCCTCACGACCCCTCCTGGATCGCCATCAGCCAGGCCACGAGGTCGGCCACCGGCCGCGAGGTCAGGACGGGCTGGCCCGCCGGTGTCTTCATCGCCGTGTCCTCGCCCTCGAAGAACGGGCCGAAGACCGGCATGGGCGAGCCGTGCGCCAGCACCGGGTCGCGCCCGTCGATCTGCCGCACCACCCGAGCCGTCGGGAAGACGCCTCCGTTTCCGGTCGAAAGGGCGGTGAGGTCGGCGGGCCGCAGCGTCATGATCTCGGCCGTCGGCCCGTCGCCGCGCCCCTCGGCGCCGTGGCAGGTGGCACAGTAGAGATCGTAGAAGCCGGCCCCCTCCTGCGGGTCGCCCACCGCCTCCTGCGCGGGGGCAGACAACGGGGCGAGCGGCACCGCAAGGGCGAGGGCGAGCGCGCCGATGCGAAAGGCGTCGGGGATCATGGCGTCTCCTCCTGGACTGTCTCGAGCCAGCGGGCGATGGCAAGGATCGGCTCGGTCGTGGCCACGGGCGCGCCGTCCGGGCCGTCGACGACCGCGGCCGGCCCGGTCAGCAGCCCGCCGAACATCGGCATCGGCCCGCCATGCGCGGCAAGGCCCTGCCGCCCGTCGATCGTCTGGATCACCCGCACGATGTCGTAGGTGCCCGCGTTGCGCGCGGCGAAGCGGGTGAGGTCGGGCACCTCGACGGTCAGCAGCTCGGCGGTCGGCCCGTCGCCCCCGGCCTCGCGGCCATGGCAGCCGGCGCAGGCCTCGATGAAGGCCGCGCGCCCCGCCTCGGGGCCCGTCGGACCGCCCGTCGGATCGCCCGCCGGATCGGAGGGCCCGGCCTGCTGCGCAGCGGCGGCCCCTGCCAGCGCCACGGCAGCCGCCGCCATCGTCGCCGCCCGTCTCGATCGGATCATCGCGCACCTCCCTGCCTGCTTGGCCCTGCCCGAGCCTCATCCTGCACCCGGCCGCCGTCTCTGATCCAGCGCAAACGTCGCGGCGGCCGACGCACCCGGGCGCGACCCCGCGGCAACGGCGCCCGCGCCGCCCGCGCGCGGCGTCTTTGCCCGCGCCCGCCCCCGTGCTAGCACCACCGGCGACGGGACAGCGACAATCTGCGAGGGGCGACACCACGATGTCCAGGACACTCACCGCACTGGCCCTTTCGGCCATGACCGCCGCCGCGCCGGGCCTCGCGCCCGCGCAGCAGGCCGAGAGCGAAAACGGCGGCGGCCTCACGCTCGAGCTCAACACCACCGCCACGGTCGAGCAGAGCTGCCGGGTGACCTACGTCGCCACCAACAACCTCGGCACCGATCTCGAGACGATGACGCTCGAGATGGCGGTGTTCGACGCCGAGGGCACGGTGACCGACACGCGCATCCTGCTCGATTTCGGCACGATGATGGCGGGCAAGACCAAGGCCATCGCCTTCGACCTCGCCGAGACGACCTGCGAGGACATCTCGCGCCTTCTGGTCAACGACGTGCCCGAGTGCACCGCAACCGACGGGTCGGAGCCCGACTGCCTCGCCGCGCTCGAGACGAGTTCGCGCGCCGAGATCGACTTCGGCCTCTGACCGGGGCGGGCACGCTCCGCCGCGCGCCCCCTCGCGCCCCTGCCGCCCCCCGTGCCAGCACGGGGGCATGGAGGCCCGCCCATGGACGGCTATACGCGCTTCGCGCTCTACTACGCGCCTCCGCCCGGCGCCCTCGCCACCCTCGGGGCGCAATGGCTGGGGTGGGATGCCGAGGCCGGCCGCGGCGCCTCGCTGCCGCCGGGACATGACTGGCCGGCCCTGCCCCGCCCGCAGAAGACGCTGACCCGTGCGCCGCGCACCTACGGCTTTCACGGCACGCTCAAGCCGCCCTTCGCCCTGGCGGAAGACCGCACGGTGACGGGGCTGCACGCCGCAGTCTCGGCCCTGGCCCCGCGGCTGCACCGGCTGCGGCTCGACGGGCTGCGCCTCGCCGAGATGGGCGACTTCCTCGCGCTGGTGCCCGAGGGGGACAGCGCCGCGCTCGACGCGCTGGCCGCGACGCTGGTCGAGGCGCTTGACGGCTTCCGCGCAGCCCCGTCCGACGCGGATCTCGCCCGCCGCCGCGCTGCGGGCCTGACGCCGCAGCAGGACGCCATGCTGGCGCGCTGGGGCTACCCCTTCGTGATGGACGAGTTCCGCTTCCACATCACCCTGACCGGCCCGCTACCCGACGACGCCGAGCGCGCGGCGGTGGCCGATGCCCTTCGCCCGCTCTTCGAGCCGCTGATCGAGCGCCCCTTCCGGATCGACGACATCTGCCTCTTCGGTGAGGGGCAGGACGGACGCTTCCGCAACCTGCACCGCTACACGCTGTCGGGCTGAGCGGCACGCCGGCCCGGTTTTCCCCGGATCGTGCCACGACAGCGCCGCATTCCGCCGATTGTCTGCACGCGGGACGACGGGAAGGCGGAGGCGCAGGATGCAGCCGATCGCAGAGATGATTGCCGGGATCACCCTGGGAGAGCTGGTTCTCGCGGGGCTCGCCACCGCCGTGGCGCGTGACGCCGCCGTGGCGCTGCTGCCCGACCGGGTCGCCGGGCCGGGCGGCTGGCTGGTCGACACCTCGCGCCGCGGCTGAGGGGCCCTGCCGCCTGCCGAGCGGGCGAATGCCGCTCTGGCGGGCAGCGCCCACGTAGGCCGGTCTCGCCGCGTCATCGCCCGCGTTTCAAGGCGCAATGTCATACGGGCGATACAGACTGCCCTTAGTTATCCACAGACCCGATCACGATTCGAGCAGTCTGGCGGTCCATTGCGATGTCTCTCGTCTCCGCACTCCAGTCCGGCGCCATCTCGCGCCCCGTGCCGCTGCCGCCCCTGCGGTTCACGGGCGGCGAGACCTTGCGCGCGGGCGCTCTGCAGCGCCGCTCGCTCGCTGTCGAGGCGGGGCGGATCGTGCGCGGCCCCCTGCCCGAGGTCGACATGTCCGGGTTCCTGCTGTTGCCCGGAATAGTCGACCTGCGCTGCGACGCGCTCGAGGCGGCCGCGGGCGCGCCTGCTCACGCCGTTCACGCCCTCGCGCGCGCGGGCCGGGCGGCGGCGGCGGCCGGGATCACCACCGGCTGGCTGAGCCAGGGCTGGTCGTGGGAGGGGGGCGCGCATGCCCCCGACCATGCCGAGCGGATGCTCGCCGCCCATGCCGCGTGGCGCGCCGAAGCACCGGGCGACCTGCGCCTGCGCCTGCGCGCCGAGACCCACCTGACCGACGACGCCGACCGGCTGCTCGGCGCGGTGCGGCGCCACGGCATCGACCTCGTCGTGTTCTCCGACCGCGCGCGCGTCGTCGCCGAGGATGCCGCCGCGCCGGTCGTGCTGCGCCGCCGCGCCGAGGCCGCGCTGGCGCGCAAGGCGGAGGTGCCGCGCCATCTCTGCCGGCTGGCCGAGGCGTTCGACACGATGGGCGTGACCTATGGCAGCCTTGGCGACGCCGACGGCGAGACGCGCGAGCGCTACTCGATGATCGGGGCGGGCTTTGCCGACGCGCCGGCCTCGCGCTCGGCCGCCGCGGCCGCCAAGGCGATGCACGAGCCCGTGGTGCTCGCCGCGCCCGATCTCGTGCGCCAGCCGCGCCCGGGGCAGGCCGCGGCCTTCGTCGCGCAGGGGCTCTGCGATGCGCTCGCCTCCACCGACGACGTGGACGCCCCGGCCGCGGCGGCCTTCGCGCTGGCCGACCGGGGCGTGCGCGACCTTGCGTCGGCCTGGGCGCTGGTCTCGTCCCGGCCGGCCGAGATCATGGGGCTCGCCGACCGCGGCACGCTGGAGCCCGGCAAGAGGGCCGATTTCGTGGCGATCGACCGCGAGACGCGAGCCGTCGAGATGACGGTGGCGCGTGGCCATCTCACCCATCTGGGCGCAGTGGCGGCCGAGCGCATGGGCAAGGCCGTCACCAGCCTCGGCATCGCCGCGGAATAGGGCCGCCCCCCGGCCGGGGGCGAGAGCCGGCAACGGCACCGCGGACGCACTCAATCGACGGCCATTCCGCTCGCCTGCCGAAGATTTCGGCGCCTTTCTTGCGCGCCTGCACAATGCGCGAGCGGGTTGCGCAACCGCGTCGGCGGAGAGGACGGTGCAGACCCGGCGCACCAGCCGGCGCGCGAGCCGCGCCTTGCCTGTTCCACGCCCGTCATGTCTGGTGGCGGCGACGACCCGACCGGGAATCGAGAGCCGCCGAAAGGAGACTGCCATGCTCAAGCTCGCCACCCCCCTCGCCCTGCTCGCCACCGCGGGGGCCGCCCTCGCCCATCCGGGACATGACGCCGCCGCCGCGCAGGGCGCCGCCCACTGGCTGACCGAGTGGAGCCACTGGATCGTGCTCGCGCTCGCCGGCCTCGTGATGGCCGAACTCGGCCGCCGCGCGGTGCGCGCGCTCCTCGCCCGCCGGTCGCGCCGCGAAGACCGGGCATGACGCCCGTCGCGCCGGCCCGCGGCGCCCGCGCACCCGCCGGCGGCGCTTCGCCCGGCCCGGGCAGCGCTGGCCTTGCGCGAAAGGCGGGCGGGATCGCGGCGACCGGCCGCGCGCCGTGACCGGGGGCGACCGGGGTCCGCCGCGCGAGACCGGCTTCGCCGTGATCGGTCACGGCCCCGTGGCGCGCGCCCTCG
>LJNT01000125.1 GCA_001314685.1 Rhodobacteraceae bacterium HLUCCA09 | reverse complement strand
TCCGGGGGCTGCTCTCGGACCTTGTGTAGGAGCTTGATTCTACAGAGCTTTCGCGGGCACGCCAGCCGCCCTCCCCGATTTCGATGAATAATACGGGTCGACACGCCCGCGAGCGAGAACGGTTGACACGGGAATCCGGCAAGCAGCACGTCATGCGAAGGTATCTCCCCTGCCGGCACCATGGTGATGTCGCCTACAACCTCGTGGTCGCATGCGTGGTTGGCAAGGTAGGTCGCAACACTGAAGCGGTCCCACTCAGAGGTGAAGACACACTTGCCGCCGATGGGCTCGAAGCCTTTCCGCAGGCCGCCGATGCCCGCGAACAGATCGATAAAGGTGAAGCTATGGGAGAGAGGCGGCTTGTTGCGCGCGACCTGACGGAGCATCTCCAGAGCTGCTTTGCGCGGGGCACTGTCACCAGTCTCCCACCGGTAGATCGTCCGCTCGCAGTAGCCAAGCGCCTCAACTGCATCGGGAATACTGAGGCCCGCCTCTTTGCGAAGTCTGGAGAACTCTGTCACCGCCCGGCCCCTTTGTGCTTTGTTTTGCTGGGAATCATTCTGCCATGCTTGCAAAAGAACATCAAGAGAACGCTAACCATATCATGGGCTTCTGCATGGGTACCGCCCAAGATGCGGTGGAAGCGGAGAACCATCGCTCGACGCTTCAGGCTAACTTGCCACTAGGGACCGTTCACCTAGGTTTTGGGAAGACTATTCGCTGTTCTGACCACTCCACAGGAAACGGCTCTAGCACCTGCGCGAGCGTCACCTCCGGCCCCTGCTTCCCGTCCAGGATCGCCTCGACGATGTCCGGGGCGAGCAGGGTCAGTCGCAGGACGCGGGTCATGTAGGACGGCGCGATCCCCTCGCGCTCCGCCAGTTCAGCGATCGTGGCGAACTCCCCCGATTCGAGCATCCGTTTCCACCGGAACGCGCGGGCCAACGCCTTGACCAGCGTGTTGTCGGTCCTGCGCGGCTGCACGGCACCGTCTGGCAGCTGCATTTCCTTCCGCCCGCCGCGCTTCACGATGCGGAACGGCACGTGGAGCGTTACCGTGTCGGGCATCGGAGCCACGCGGGTCATGCGGCTTCCCCGATGCCGCCAGCCAGCATCTCACGGGCCAGACCGCCGAGCCCGTCGACGCGCAGCCTGACGTTCAGGCCGTCGCTGGCGATGTCTACGCGCTCGACCAGCAGCGCCACGATGCGGGCCTGCTCGGCGGGGAAGAGTTCGTCCCACAGCGGGTCGAGCTGCTGCAAGGCCGCGCGGGCGTGGGCCTCGGTGATGTCGTTGGCGTCGGCGCGCGCCGCCTTCCACGTCCCTGCAACGATCTCCGGCTGGCGGAACACCGCGCGCAACTGGTCGATGACGGCAGCCTCGATCTCGCCGGCGGGCACGCGGCCGATAGGACAAGCGCCCGCCCCGTGCTTCAGCACCGTCTGGCTGACGTAGTAGCGGTAAAGGCGGTCGCCCTTCCGGGTGTGCGTCGGCGAGAACGCGGCGCCATCGGGGCCGAACAGCAGCCCCTTCAGCAGCGCAGGCGTGTCGGCGCGGGTGCGCGCGGCACGCTTGCGCGGGCTTTCCTGCAAAATGACATGGACACGATCCCACTTCTCGCGATCGACGATGGCATCGTGCTCGCCCGGGTAGCTCTCGCCCTTGTGGACCGCCTCGCCTATGTAGGCGCGGTTGTTCAGCATCCGGTAGAGATACTTCTTGTCGATTCGGTTGCCGCGCGGCGTGCGGATGCCGCGTACGCCGACCTCCCGCGCCAGTTCCGTGCCTGACCCGATCTCGAGGAAGCGGGCGAAGATCCAGCGGACATGCTCGGCGGCTTCGTCATCGATCACCAGCTTCCGGTTCTCGACGCGGTAGCCGTAGGGCGGCACCCCGCCCATCCACATGCCCTTCCTGCGGCTGGCGGCGACCTTGTCGCGGATACGTTCGGCCGTCACCTCGCGCTCGAACTGGGCGAAGGACAGCAGGATGTTCAGGGTCAACCGCCCCATCGACGTGGTCGTGTTGAAGGACTGCGTGACCGAGACGAACGTCACGCCGTTCCGGTCGAACACCTCGACCAGCTTGGCGAAGTCGGCGAGCGAGCGGCTGAGGCGGTCGATCTTGTAGACGACGACCACATCGACCAGCCCGTCCTCGATGTCCTCCAGCAGGCGCTTTAATCCGGGGCGTTCCAGCGTGCCGCCCGAGATGCCGCCGTCGTCATACTGGTCGCGGACCAGCACCCAGCCCTCGGAGCGCTGACTGGCGATGTAGGCCTCGCATGCCTCGCGCTGGGCGTGGAGGCTGTTGAACTCCTGCTCCAGCCCTTCCTCGGAGGATTTCCGGGTGTAGACAGCGCAGCGCAGCTTGCGGATGACCTTCGATTTTTCCGGCGGCTTCGTCATGTCCGCCCCCTGTGGTTCTTCAGCCCGAAGAAGGTCCACCCGTTCCAGCGCGTGCCGGTGATCGCGCGCGCGATGGCCGATAGCGACTTGTACGGCCGCCCCTGCCATTCGAAGCCGTCGGCGGTGACGGTGACGATCTGCTCGACGCCCTGCCATTCTCGCAGCAGCCGAGTGCCGGTGATCGGGCGGTCGCGATCGGCGCGGATGCTGCGCTTTTTGCTGTCGCCGCCGTCCAGTTCCTCGCCCAGCCGCTCAAGGCGCCTGATCGTCTCCGGCTTCAGCCCGCCATAGGCCAGTTCCTGGATGCGATAGGCGATGCGGCTTTCAAGGTAGCGGCGGTTGAACGGCGGCGGCTCGCTGTCGAACAGGTCACGCCACTGCTGCTTCAAGTCAGGCGTCGGCGTGGTCTTGAGCGCGGCCAGGCGCGCGGGGATGGGATCGGGCTTGTTCATGCATTTCTCCGATGAGTTGGAGTTGCATGACGGCATTGGTCGGGCGGATAGTGTAGGCAACGTTCTCCGGTGTCGTCAGAAACTTCACCCGTTTCCCGCAACCGCAACCGAAGCAGCCCGAGCGCCAGCAGGCCGCAAAGCTCGGTGCGGCGCTCTGCGGGCGTCATCGCCGAAGGGGCGAGTGGGTTGGGGCGACGAATGGGACCGGGATCGAACATCATGATCCATCTGTGCAGGATTGCGCCGATGACCGCGACCTCGGAACGGGTCACCCCGGGCACAGCCGGAAAGGGTGAACCCCTTCGGTGTTGCAACACCCTAGTGGGTTGAGGGGTCAGGGCGTTCCCATTATGTTCGACCTGTCCCCAATCGATTCACGAGGCCCGCCATGTCGCTGCAAACGCTCGATCGCACTCAATGGAGTTTTGCAGAGGCGCTGGCCCATGTGCAGAACGTGACGGTCGCGCGGCGCGCGGTTGAGGCGGCCAAGCTGCCGCCGAAGCTTGTGCCGGAATACCAGACCTGGAACCGCCCGCAGGATCCGGCGGTGGCCTGGAAGGCGGAGGCGGAGACCGAGTTGCTCGTCGCGCTGCGAGACGGGGATCTTCTGGCGCAGGGGCGCTTCACCGAGGAGCGAACCCATGGCTGGGGCAACGGCGGCAGCAGCAGCGGCTTCGGTCTGCATTCTGGTTACCACACCAGCATCCGCCCGGAGCAGTGGCGCGAGGGCAAGTGTTCATTCGGGCGACTGACCGCGCGGGATTGGGAATTCATCGACATCCGCGTGGCGCGTTTCCTCGTGAAGGCGATCTGGCCGGATTACGTGCCCGCGGTCCGTCCCGCGACCGGCACCGACACGGTGCCCTACACGACGCCCTATCTCGAGCTGATGCAGGCGGCGATTGCGAAGTTCGAAATCACGCCCGAGGACCAGGGCAAGAAGGACTGCCTCGTCGACTGGTTCCTCGAACAGCAGATCGAGGGCGAGCCGGTGTCGAACAAGCTCGCCGACGCCATGGCCACGCTGATCCGGCTGCCGTCGGCACAGCGCGGCGGAGCCAAGCGGGTGCTGGGGCCCGATTTGCGGCAGACCGGCTGACGCGCGGGATCCCCCTAGTCGACATGACGCGGCAATTGGCATATATTGCCAGTACGCCTGAGGGAGATGCCGATGCCGACCCGCAATGTCGTCCTGACCGACAGCCAGACCGACCTGATCGAGCGGCTGATCGCCGATGGTCGCTACCAGAATGCCTCGGAGGCGCTCCGTGCCGGCCTTCGCCTGCTCGAGCGTGAGGAGGTCGAGATGACCGCCTTGCGCGCGCGGCTCGCCGCCGGGCTTGAGGAAGCGCGCGCGGGCGCGCTCGCCGAGGGCTCGGGTGAGGACGCGATCCGTAGGGCATTCGCCGCCGCGCGCACTACATCCTGATGCCGAAGCCGTGGCGGCTGACGCGGCAGGCGGAACGCTCGCTCGTGGAGATCGCGCGCTGGACGCTGGAGACCTTCGGCCCGCGCCAGGCCGAAGCCTACGAGGCTGACCTCATCGCGCGCTGCACTGCCATCGCCGTGGGTGAGGCGCCGTCGCAGGATTGTCGTAGCGTGATCGATCCCGACCTGCCGGAGGATCTGCGCCTCACGCGGGCGGGGCAACATTTCATCGTATTCGTCGACATGCCGGACCAGGTGATCGTGGTGGACGTGTTGCACAGCCGCTCTGACCTGCCGCGCCGGCTGGCGGCCCTGGGACCGCCCAAGGACCCGGAACAGCCCTGACAGTCGCCAACTCCGAGGGGTGAGCCCAGGGCGTCGGCATCCTGGTGGAGGGGTGGACCGTTCACCATATCCGTGCGGACGAGGAATCACCCCTCAGATCGGGCACCGCTGCCAGGGGCGCTCTGGACCGGTCATTTGATCCCTTGGGGTCCACCCATGAACTTATTTTATTTCAGCACGTTACTGGAAGGGGTCACCCCTTTCCGCTGAGGATTCGCGTGACCGGGCGGACCGGTTCCGACGTCGCGAGGGCGGCCCGAAGGGCGGCAGAACCGGGGGCAACAACGCCCTAAGCCCCGGTTCCAGACACCCGTGCCTGCCTGCTTCCGCCACCCCCTGCGCCCTGCCGCATCGGCCAATCGGCCGACCGGCGGGCATGCGCCAGGTCCGCGGGGACGGCGATGAGCGGGCGAGACTGGCGGGCCTTCGACGCCGAGTTGCGCGCCCGGGTGCCGGAGCTGGCGGTCGAGCTTCTGGGCAAGCCGACCTTCCGCATGGGCCAGGAATGGCGCTGGGGCCGCAAGGGCAGCCTGTCGGTCGTCGTCGGCGGCGCGCGGGCGGGGATGTGGTTCGACCACGAGGAAGGCGGCGGCGGCTGGTTCCCGGACCTCGTCGGCCGCGACCTCGGTATGGCGCGCGAGGATGCCACCGACTGGATCGCGGACCGGATCGGCATGGCGGCACTGCCCCGGCCGGCTCGTCAGCGGTCGACACCGGGCACAACGCCCGCGAACGAGCCGGGCGAGCCGCCAATGGCGCTGGCCACGGCGTCGCCCGAGAGCAACCCCGATGACGATGCCGGGCCCGAGCATAACCGGGCGGACGAGGCGGCCGAGCGCGCTGCCCGCATCTGGACCAGCGCCCGTCCCGCCACGGGCGACCATCCCTATCTCCTCGCAAAACAGGCCGCGCCGCTCGCCCTGCGCATGGACGCGGGCCGCCGCCTCATCGTTCCGCTGCAGGACATCGACGGCCGGATCCACAGTCTCGAGACCATCGCGCCGGACGGGGCCAAGCGTTTCCTGGCCGGTGGGGCCAAGAAGGGGCACTTCGCCGTGGTGGCCGCGGAGCCGGGGCCACTCGGGGAGCCCAACGGCCCTGTCCTGATCTGCGAGGGCTGGGCGACCGGCGCCAGCCTGCACATCGCCACGGGCCATACCGTAATCGCGGCCATGGACGCGGGCAACCTGATGCCCATCGCCGAGGCGCTGCGGGCCCTGTTTCCCGAGGCAGATCTTGTCCTCGTCGCCGACAATGACACGAAGCCCGACCGCGACACCAATCCCGGTGTCGAGGCGGCCCGCAAGGTCGCGCTCGCGGTCGATGGCCGCCTCGCGGTGCCAGACGGCCCGGGTGATGCCAACGACCTCTTCTGCGCAGAGGGACCGGACGCCGTCGCGGCCCTGGTGGCAGGTGCAGCCCGGATACCGCCGCCACCGCCGACCTATCCCGCGCCGTTTCTCACGCCCGAAGAGGCCCGCGCGAGCCTGGCCGAGGCCATCGCCAGCTTCATGGCCGCGATCCCGGATTACTGGGCGGCCGTCGAGGCGGCGCAGGAGGAAGCG
>LJNT01000048.1 GCA_001314685.1 Rhodobacteraceae bacterium HLUCCA09 | reverse complement strand
AGCAGCAGCGCGGCATCTTCGACCGTGCGGGTGAGCGGCCCCACGGTGTCGAAGCGCGCGGCGAGCGGCACCACCCCGTCGAGCGGCAGGCGGCCCGATGTGGTCTTGAGCCCCACGAGGTCGTTCCACGCGGCCGGCACCCGGACCGAGCCCCCGGTGTCGGAGCCGATGCCCGCCGCCGCCAGCCCGAAGGCGACAGAGGCCGCCGCCCCCGACGAAGAGCCGCCCGAGACCGCCTTGTGGTCGTTGACGCAGGGCGGGCTCTCGGTGACGGGGTTGAGGCCGAGGCCGGAGAAGGCGAGCTCTGTCATGTGGGTCTTGCCGAGGCAGATCAGGCCCTGTGCCGTGGCCGTCGCCAGAACACGCGCGTCGTGGTCCGGCGTGCGGCCCTTCAGCAGCGCTGTGCCCGCCTCGGTGGCGATGCCCGCCGTATCGAACAGGTCTTTCCAGCTGATCGGCACACCGTCGAGCGGCGACTTTCGCAGGCCGAGCCGCGCCCGGTCACGCGCCGCGGCGGCTTCGGCCCGGGCGCGGGCGGGGGTGGCGCGGGCATAGATGCGGCGGCCGAATTCGTGGGTGGCGATGGCGTCGAGAAAGGCCTCGGTCAGCTCGACCGGGTCGATCCGCCCCGCCTCTATCCCGCGGCCGAGTTCCGCCGCGCTCATCCCCTGCCAGTCGCCCATGCGCCTGCTCCCTCGCTGCCCGGTCCTTCACAGGCGCGCGACGCTAGCGGGGGCGCGGGCGGGCGGCAATGGCCTGCCGAGAATGCCGCACCGAGCGGCTTGGACAATGCGCAGCGCGGGCGTATGTCTCGCCCCATGGCATACGACCGCGACATCGTCATCGTGGGGGGCGGGCTGAACGGCTGCGCCCTCGCCCTCGCCTGCGCCCGTGCCGGCCTGTCCTCGGTCGTGATCGACCGGTTGCCGGCCGAGGTCCGGCGGGCCGATCGCTTCGACGGGCGATCCTACGCGCTGGCGGCTGCCTCGCAGCGGCTGCTCGCGGCCCTGGGCCTGTGGGGGGCGCTGAAGGAGGGGGCGCAGCCGATCCTCGAGATCAAGGCGAGCGACGGGCGGCCGGGCGAGGGCGCGGCACCGTTCTTCCTGCATTTCGACGCGGCCGAGCTGGACGAGGGCCCGATGGGCTGGATGGTCGAGGACCGGCACCTGCGCCGCGCGCTCCTCGCCGCGATGGCCGAGGAGCCGCTGGTCGAGCATCGGCCCGGCGAGACGGTGGTGGCGCAATCGGCCGAGGGGATGGTGGCGACCGTGGTGCTCGAGAGCGGCGCGCGGCTGACCGCCCCGCTGATCGTCGGTGCCGACGGCAAGGCAAGCGGCACCGCCGAGCGCGCGGGCATCCGCCGCACGGGGTGGGATTACCGGCAGACGGCGCTCGTCTGCGCGGTGGCGCACGAGCGGCCGCATCACGGCTGCGCGCAACAGTTCTTCATGCCGGGGGGGCCACTGGCGATCCTGCCGCTCACCGGCAACCGCTCGTCGATCGTGTGGAGCGAGCGGCGGGCGCTCGCCGAGCATATCGCGGGCCTCGACGACGCGGGCTTCCTCGAGGCGCTGCGCCCGCGCTTCGGCGACTTCCTCGGCGCGATCTCGCTGGCGGGCGACCGCTACTCCTACCCGCTGGGCCTCAGCCTCGCCGACCGGATCGTGGGCGAGCGGCTGGCGCTGGTGGGCGATGCCGCGCAGAGCGTCCACCCCATCGCCGGGCAGGGCCTGAACCAGGGGTTGCGCGACATCGGCACGCTGGCCGAGGTGCTGGCCGAGGCGCGGCGGCGCGGCGAGGATATCGGCGCCGGCCAGGTGCTCGAGCGGCACCGGCGCTGGCGCAGCTTCGACCGGGCGGCGCTTGCGCTGGCGACCGACGGCTTCAACCGCTTGTTCTCCAACGACAACGCGCTGCTCCGCCTCGGGCGCGACCTCGGCATGGGCGTGCTGGGCCATCTGCCCGGCCTGCGCCGCCGTTTCGTGCGAGAGGCGGCAGGGCTGGCCGGCGACGTGCCCCGCCTGCTGAAGGGGCAGCCGCTCTAGCGCCCCCTGCGCCGCCCCGGCTCAGGCGGGCTCGATCAGCATGAGCGCGTCCTCGCGCCTGGGCGCGGCCATCATCCCCTCACCGTCGCGCGGCACAACGGTCACCCGATGGGTGACCTGCGTCTCCCACAGGGCAGGGTCGGAGAGCACCGTGTCGGGCAGCCGCTCCCGCCGAAAGACCGCGCGGCGAAAGCTCTGCACCTTCACCGACGACTCGACGCCCTCGACGGGCGCATTGCCCGTCACGAACCGCTCCCTGAGCGCTGCCTCGCGCTGGGCAAGGCGGCGGATCTCGCCGCGGAGCCAGGCCAGCTCGTCGGCCGGGTGCATGTTGTCCATCGCGCACTCCTTACGCTGACTGGCCGGCTTCGCCGGCGTGACGGGAGCACAGTGCGCGATTCGCGGTTAACGCGAGGTTTCCGGCAGGCCGGCACGTCGTCGCGGGGCGGCCCCGCGCTCAATCGAGCTGGCGGGCCTCGTCGACCAGCATGACGGGGATGCCGCCGCGGATCGGGTAGGCGAGATGGGCGGCGCGCGAGATCAGCTCCTGCCGCTCGGCGTCGTAGCGCAGCGCCGCGTGGGTCTGCGGGCAGACGAGCGCCTCGAGCATCTTGCGGTCGTAGGGATGGCGGTGCGGGTCGTCGCCCCCGACCTCGCCCTGCCCTTCCGGCGGCACCTCGCTCACTGCACCACCTCGCCGCTCTGGTTGCCGCCGCCGCGCAGGGCGAACTCGATCAGCGTCACCAGGGTCTCGCGCCGGGTGGGCAGCGAGGGCGCCTCGAGCAGGGCTTGCTTGTCTTCGACGTCGAAGGGGCAGAGCATCGAAAGCGAGTTTATCAGCAGCTCGTCCTCGGCCTCCTTCAGGCTGTCCCAGTCGGTCGAGAGCGAGTGGGCCGAGAAGAAACGCGCCAGCAGGTCGAGGAAGCGCTCGCGCTTGAAGCCGGGGTCGTTCTCCGCGGCGCCGAGGTCGCGCTCGAAGCCCGACCACTCGACCTCGGCGCGCATGTAGGGCGTGAAGCCGTCGACCTCGTGAAGCAGCCGGAACCGCGAGATGCCGGTCAGGGTGATCATGTAGCGCCCGTCCTCCGTCTCGGAGAAGCCGGTGAGACGGCCGGCGCAGCCGATCGCGTGCAGCCGCCGCTCGGCACCCTCGGGCACTTCGCGGGGCTGGACCATGCCGATCAGCCGCTCCTTGGTCTTCATGCAGTCGTCGAGCATGGCAAGGTAACGCGGCTCGAAGATGTGCAGCGGCAGGCGGGCGCGCGGCAACAGCAGCGCGCCGGGCAGCGGAAAGACCGGGATGGTCTGGGGCATGTCGGCGGCGGAAATCATGGCCATGAGGTAGCAGCCCCGCCGCGCGGGGCAAACGCTCAGACGAAGATCATCGACGACAAGCGCCGGCGGCCCTTGAGCACGATCGGATCCTGTGCGGGCATAGCGTCGAATATCTTGAAGAGCTGGGTCTTGGCCGCCTCTCCGTTCCACTCCCGGTCGCGGCGGAACAGCTCGAGCAGTTCGTCGACCGCGGCCTCGGTCTCGCCGGCCGCATGCAGAGCCGTGGCGAGGTCGAAGCGCGCCTCGTGGTCGTCGGGGTTGGCCTCGATCCGCGCGCGCAGCTCGTCGGCGGGGCCGGCCTTCTCGGCCTGCCGGGCGAGCTCGACCTGGGCGCGCACCGCCTCGAGCTCGGGCGCGTCGAAGACCGCCTCGGGCGCGGTGGTGAGCAGGCCCTCGGCCTTGTCGATCTCGCCGAGTGCGAGGTGGGCCCGGGCGAGGCCGGCGAGCGCGGGGGCGTTGTTCGCGTCTTCCCCGAGCACGGCGGCGAAGGTCTGCGCGGCGTCGACCACGGCGCCCTGCGCCAGCATCTCCTCGGCGGCGGCGACGGCCTCGTCCAGCCCGCCGCCCTGTGCGCCCTCGCCGCCGGCGAGTTGCGTCAGCCGGTCGACGAACGCCTTGATCTCCGATTGCGGCACGGCGCCCTGGAAGCCGTCGACCGGCTGGCCCTGCCAGAAGGCATAGACGGTGGGGATCGACTGGATGCGCAGCTGCCCTGCGATCTGCTGGTTCCGGTCGACGTCGACCTTCACCATCTTCACCGCGCCGCCCGCGGCCCTGACCGCGTCTTCCAGCATCGGGCCGAGCGTGCGGCAGGGGCCGCACCACGTCGCCCAGAAATCGACGATGACGGGCACCTGCATGGAGGCGTCCACGACATCGGCCATGAAGGTGGCCTCGGTGCTCTCCCTGATCAGGTCGTCGCCGCCGGCTGGCGCGGCCCCGGACTGTCCAAGTTCGATCATTTTCCCCTCCGAAGGGTGCGAATGTGCGTCGGGCCGTAGATGGAGCACCGCGGGCGCCTGCGCAAGGCGGCGCGGCACCGGGGCTCGCCGCGGGGTGATCCGCGGGCCATGCCGCGCGGCACAGGCGCCTACAGGTCGAACGTGGCGAAGACGGGCGCATGGTCCGACGGCTTCTCCCACCCGCGCGCGTCGCGCAGGATGCGCGAGCCGTGGGCGGCGGCGGCGATGTCGGGCGAGGCCCACACGTGATCGAGCCGCCGGCCCTTGTCGGCCCCCGCCCAGTCGGGCGAGCGGTAGGACCACCACGAATAGAGCTGTCCCGCGGGGATGTCGGCGCGGGTGACATCGACCCAGCCGCCCGCCTCCTGCGCGCGACCGAGATGGTCGACCTCGACCGGCGTGTGCGAGACGACCTTCAGGAGCTGCTTGTGCGACCACACGTCGTCCTCCCGCGGGGCGATGTTGAGGTCGCCCACGAGGATCGCCCGCGCCGGGCGGTCGCCCCGCGCCCAGCCCGCCATGTCCGAGACGTAGTCGAGCTTCTGGCCGAACTTCGCGTTCTTCTCGCGGTCGGGCACATCGCCGCCCGCCGGCACATAGAAGTTGTGGATCACCACGCCCGACTCGAGCTCGGCCGCCACGTGGCGGGCATGGCCGAGGCCCGCGAAATCGAGGCTGCCCGCCTCGCGCAGCGGCAGCTTCGAGAAGATCGCGACGCCGTTGTAACCCTTTTCGCCACGCGCGACCCGCCAGCCGTAGCCCAGATCGGCGAAGTCGGGGATCTTCTCGATCGGGCTCTTGCATTCCTGCAGGCAGAGGATGTCGGGCGCTTCCGTCTCCAGCAGGCGACGCACCAGCCCCTCGCGCAGGCGGACCGAGTTGATGTTCCAGGTGGCGAGGGTGAAGGTCATGATCGCTCCGTTCTGTCCGGCTGACATGCGCATGCCTTGAACCACCGGGCCCGTGATGGCGCAACCCGCGCGGAACGTGCTACGCCGCACGGCGTCAGCCCCCCCGCAAGCCAGACAGGAGCTTCCATGGCCCGCGCGCTTCTCTTGGTGCTGATCGCCCCCCTCGTCGCCACCGCGCCGGTGCTCGCTCAGGATGGCGCGGGCGTTGGCACCGTCACCGGCACGCTCGACCTCGACGATGCGCGCTGGGTTGTGGCGGGCGGCCGCGATGCTCCGTCGAGCAGCTGGAACAAAAACGATGGGACATGGGAGATCCGCCTCGTCGCCACGCCCGAGGCCGGCGGACCGTCAGACCCTGGCACGCTGACCATCGACTTCACCGCCGAGGCCGGCGCAACCGAGGCCACCGTGACCGAGGCACGCGTAACGATGGAGGGCAAGAGCAGCGACTACGTCGCCGAAGGCGAGAATGTCGACCTGTCGCTGACGGCGATAGAGGCCGGGGGCTCCGACGTGGCGGTTTCCGGCAGCTTCCAGGCGACGATGACGCCGGGCGGCGCGACGGGCCTCGTGATCGAAACGCAAGCCGGCAGGGTGGTCGACGGCAACTTCCAGGCGACCATTCCGGCGGCGGCAGACCGGAGCGGCGACGAGGCCGGCTGAAGACAGCGCGGCGGGCCTGCACGGTCATCCCCGGCGGTGCGCCGATGTCGATGCGCCGCCGTCGGCCGCGGGACGATTTTCGCTTGAACTCGCGTGGTGCGCCCCCTACACACCGCGCACGCAGCGGCTGCCACATCGGCCCGCGGCATCGGATGGGGCCATAGCTCAGTTGGGAGAGCGCCTGCATGGCATGCAGGAGGTCAGGGGTTCGACTCCCCTTGGCTCCACCATCCCGCACTTTAGGGATGAAAAATCCGCTACCTGTCCCATCCCGGACGATCACATAGACCCTCGCCGGACCGCGCTCTTCATGGCAAGATCGATCCTGTGTGAGGTTCGGGACGGGGTAGGAACATGCTG
>LJNT01000104.1:6287-10687 GCA_001314685.1 Rhodobacteraceae bacterium HLUCCA09 | reverse complement strand
CGTCCACCAGTCGTCCATGCTCCTCAATGCACCGTCACCCCCTGCGCCGGGCCATCAAACAGGCCCCTGAGCCGCGTTCGGCGAATATTGCGGGGTCAACCGATGCCTGCCGCCCGCTCGAGCGCGGGGTAGCGGGCGGCGAGCGTGACGCCGCGGACGACGAACGATAGAATGAGCGCCGCCCAGAGCCCGTGCGCCTCGAAGGCCGGCACGAGCACGGCGACGGCGGCGGCGTAGATCGCCGCCGACAGCACCATCATGTTGCGCATGTCGCGCGCCCGCGTCGCGCCGATGAAGATGCCATCGAGCATCCACGGCGCAAGGCCGACGAGCGGCGCGGCCACCATCCATGGCAGGTAGGTGCGGGCGGCGGCGCGCACCTCCTCGGCCGTGGTCATCAGGTCGATGATCGCGCCGCCCGCGAGCGCGAAGGCCAGCGCGAGCGCGAGGGCCGCGCCCATCCCCCAGCCGCTCGTCAGGGCCGCGGCGCGGCGCAACCGGTCGATGCGTCCGGCGCCGAAGGCGCGCGCGACCAGCGCCTCGGCGGCGAAGGCGAAGCCGTCGAGCGCGTAGGCGGTGATCTGAAGGAACTGCATCAGCACCTGCGTCGCCGCCAGCCGCACGTCGCCGAAATCGGAGGCGAGAAACAGGAACGACACGAAGATGCCCTGCAACAGCAGAGAGCGGATCAGGATGTCGCCGTTGACGCTCGCCATGGTGACCAGCCGTGCCCTGTCGAACACGCGCGGCCAGTCGCGCCAGGCGGGCAGCGCGAAAGCGTCGCGGCAGAACCACAGGCCGAGCGCGGCGCCCGAGGTTTCTGCGATGACGGTGGCGATGGCGACCCCCTGCACACCCCAGCCGAGGCCGAGCACGAACCACAGGTCGAGCACGATGTTGACGCCGTTCATCACCACCTGGATGACCAGCACCGCGCGGGTCCGTTCCTGCGCGATGAGCCATCCGGTGATGCCGTAGACCGATATCGCGAAGGGCGCCGACCAGATGCGAATGGCGAGATACTCGCGCGCCAGCGCCTCCACCTCGTCGGAGGCGGGCGCGACCCGGAAGGCGCCGGCGAAGATCCAGACCTGCAGCGCGATGAGCGCGAGGCCGCCCGCGGCGGCGATCATCAGCGCGCGGGTGAGCAGCGCCGAGACCTCCGCGTCGTCACCCCGCCCGGCCGCCTGTCCGACGAGGCCGGTCGTGCCCATCCGCAGGAACCCGAAGACCCAGTAGATCGCCGAGAGGATCACCGCGCCGATGCCGACCGCGCCGATGGGCGCGGCCTCGCCCATCTGGCCGACGACGCCGGTGTCGACCGCGCCGAGGATCGGGACGGTGGCGTTCGACAGCACGATGGGCAGGGCGATCGCCAGCACGCGCCGGTTGGTGATCGGCGCCTCCTCGACGCGGGCGGTCACGTTGCGGCAGGCTCGGACTGTGGCATCAGGAAATGCCCGGTTGCGGCGGCGAAGAGCCGCTCGCGGTGATCCTGCCACGCCTCGACATGGACCGAGGCGTAACGCCGCCCCAAGCGGTTGACCCGCGCCCGCGCATAGGCGTCGCGCGGCAGGCCGGCGCGCAGGTAATCGACGGTGAAGTCGATCGTCTTGGGCAGGCGCGGCAACTCGAGATGCTCGGCATTGAGGCGGCCCGCCTCCATCTCGTCCCACAACCACGTCCACGACAGGTGAAGCGTCGCCGTCACCTCGAGGAACGAGGCGGTGACGCCGCCGTGGAGCGCCGGCAGCAGCGGGTTGCCGATCAGGTGGTCGTCGAAGCGCAGGATCGCGGTCAGCTCGTCGCCGTGCCGGTCGAATCCGATCCCGAGCAGGCGGACGTAAGGCACCGAAGAGATCAGCCGCGCGAGCGCCCGGTCGCGCCGCTCCTTGATGACCTGCACGGGCTCGGGCTTCTCGCGGCTCATGCCCCCTCCGCCCGCTGGAAGGTGAAGGCGCCCGTCGCGGTGGCGACCGGCGTTCCCGCTTCCTCGTCGCGCGCCACGGCGCGGACGAACGCGACGTGCCGCGTCACGTGGTGGCAGGTTGCCTCGGCCGTCACCCGCTGCCCCGGCGTGGCGGCGCGCATGTAGTCGATCCGCAGGTCGATCGTGGCGGTCGAGACAGCGCCCTGCGGGTGCGCCATGACCGCCGCGCCGCCGCAGGTATCCATCAACGCCGAGACGGCGCCGCCGTGGATGACGCCGGTGCGCGGCTCGCCCACCAGCGCCTCGGACCACGGCATCGAGATGCGCGCCCAGCCGTCGCCGATCTCGTCGAGCTCCATCCCCAGGGCCTGCGAAAACGGGATCGCTCCGATGAACTGCGCTGCGATCTTCGCCTTGTCGGGGCGGGCGCTGTCTGCGTCGCTCATGGGCCGTCTCCTCTCGCCGCCGCTTATCGGCCCGCCCGTCCCGCGCTGCAAGGGTCCGCAAGGGTCCGCCGGCGCGCGGCACCCGCCGGCTCCGCCCATTGCCCCCGGCGGCCGACCGTCTTACGTCTCGGCACACGGGAGGCGCGATGGCAGATGGTCGGCTCAGCTTCAAGGAGATGTGCGCTCGGTTCGAGGTGACCCCCCGGACCCTGCGCTATTACGAGTACATCGAGCTTCTGTCGCCCGAGCGCGAGGGGCGGGTCCGCCTTTACGGCCCGCGAGAAGTGGCCCGCATGACCCTCATCCTGCGTGGCCGCCGCTTCGGTTTTTCCCTCGAGGAGATCCGGCAATGGCTGGAACTCTACGAGACGGAAGGCACCGAGGCGCAAAAGAGCACCTTCGTCGACCTGGCCGACCGCCAGATCGACGACCTGGAACGGCGTCGGTCCGAGATCGAGGAGGCGATTCTCGACCTGCGCCGGCTGAGAGACGACACGGCGGCGAGTCTGGCCTGACACGGTCGTGCCGACGCGCGTGCCTTTCGTACGGAAGCGAACAGACAAGCCGCTGTTCGCGAAAGGAAATGTGAGAACGACAGCGGACGCCTCGCCGGATCGGTCCGCAAGTCGCGGTGTGACGCCACGTTTCATTTACGCTCACGTCACCGCTTCTTGTATGGTCTCGCCCGGATAGGCATCTCCCGCTGCAAAACGTAACGTGGAGATGACACTCATGACGGAGCAACTGATGACAATCCGCGAGATGTGCGACGCCTTCGAGGTCACGCCGCGCACCCTGCGGTTCTACGAGCAGAAGGAATTGCTGGCGCCGATCCGGCAGGGCACCAAGCGGCTGTTCACCCGGCGCGATCGGGCGCGCCTCAAGCTGATCCTGCGCGGCAAGCGCTTCGGTTTCTCGCTGGAGGAGATCCGGCAGCTGCTCGACCTCTACCACGTGGGCGACCAGCAGGTGACCCAGCTGACCAAGACCCACGAACTCGGCCGCCAGCACCTCGCCGACATGGAGCGCCAGCGCGCCGAGCTCGATGAGGCCATCGCCGACATGAAGCAGCAGCTCGACTGGGTCGAGACGCGCCTCGGCGAGCTGATCTCGGACCACGCGGCACAATGAGGGCCGGGCGGCGCGACGCCCGAGCCTGACCGAACAGGAGACGCCCCGATGCCCCACTACACCGCGCCCGTGCCCGACATCGCGTTCGTGCTGCACGATGTTCTCGAAGCCGAGAAGCAGGACGTTCCCGGCTACGCGGAGCTCGAGCGCGAGTTGACGAGCGCCGTCCTGCAGGAGGCCGCCAAGATCTCCGAGCTGGTCCTGCAGCCGCTCAACGTGGTGGGAGACAGGCAGGGCTGCACCCTGGAAAACGGGGTGGTCCGCACCCCCGACGGCTTCAAGGCGGCCTACGACCAGATCGCCGAGGGCGGCTGGATCGGGCTCGACGCCGACCCCGAATACGGCGGACAGGGCATGCCCTACCTGCTGTCGACCGCCGTGGGCGAGATGTTCGTCTCGGCCAACATGGCGCTCAACATGTTCTGGGGCCTGACGCACGGCGCCTATTCGGCGATCATGGCGCATGGCAGCGAGGATCAGAAGCGCACCTACCTGCCCAACATGATCTCGGGCCGGTGGGGCGGCACGATGAACCTCACCGAGCCCCAGTGCGGCACCGATCTCGGCCTGATCCGCACCAGGGCGGAGCCGGCCGATGACGGCACCTACCGCATCACGGGCCAGAAGATCTGGATCTCGGCCGGCGAACACGACCTGACGGAGAACATCATCCACCTCGTGCTCGCCAGGATCCCCGGCGGGCCGGAGGGGACGAAGGGCATCTCGCTCTTCATCGTGCCGAAGATCCTCGTGAGCGACGACGGCTCGCTCGGCGCGCGCAACGGCGTCTCCTGCAGTGGCCTCGAGAGCAAGATGGGCATCCACGGCAACGCCACCTGCGTGATGAACTATGACAGCGCGGTGGGCTACCTCGTGGGCGAGCCCCACAAGGG
>LJNT01000104.1:0-6277 GCA_001314685.1 Rhodobacteraceae bacterium HLUCCA09 | reverse complement strand
GCGATGTTCACGATGATGAACGAGGCGCGCATCGGCGTCGGCCTGCAGGGCTTCGCCATGGGCGCGGTCGCCTACCAGAACGCGGCCGCCTTCGCGCGGGAGCGGCTGCAGGGACGCGACGTGACCGGCCCCGCCAACCCCGGGGGCCCGGCCGACCCGATCATCGTCCACCCCGACGTGCGGCGGAACCTGATGGCGCAGAAAAGCTTCGTGGAGGGGGCGCGCGCCTTCGCGCTCTGGGGGGCCGAGCTCGTCGACCGGTCGCACCGGGCGGGCGACGACGAGGCCGAGGCGCTGATCTCGCTGCTGACGCCGGTCATCAAGGGGTTCCTGACCGACAAGGGCTTCGAAACGACCGTGCTCGCCCAGCAGACGCTCGGCGGCTCGGGCTTCACCCGCGAATGGGGGCTCGAGCAGTTCGTGCGCGACGCGCGGATCACGATGATCTACGAGGGCACCAACGGCATCCAGTCGCTCGATCTGGTCGGCCGCAAGCTGCCCAGGGACGGCGGCAAGGCGATGCTCGCCTTCTTCGAGCTCGTGAAGGGCTTCTGCAAGGACAACGCGGGCAACGAGACCCTCGAGGACGGCTTCCTCGAGCCGCTCAAGTCGGCGTCAAAGGATCTGCAGGCGGCCGGCCTGTTCTTCCTGCAGAACGGCGCGAAGAACCCCGCGCACGCGCTCGCCGGCTCCTACGACTTCATGCACCTCTTCGGCCATGTCTGCCTCGGCCTGATGTGGGCGCGCATGGCCGGCACGGCGGCGGAGATGCTGGAACGCGGCGAGGGCGACCCCGAGTTCCTGCGCGCCAAGATCGCCACGGGGCGCTACTACATGGCGCGCGAGCTTCCGGCGACGAAGACGCATCTCGCCCGCATCGAGTCGGGCGCCGCCCCGGTCATGGCGCTCGACGCGGCGAGTTTCTGAGCCGCGTCGCCGAGCGAGCCGAGGCACGTCATGTCGTCCAGACCGCCCGCACCGGCCCCTCGCCACCCGCCCCTGCCCCGGCGGCGGGAGGGCGGCCCGTGGCCGCGCGCCTCCGGCGGGGATATTTGGAGCAAGAAGAAGGGGCAGGGTGCGCCCCGACCAAAGGGACCGCGCTCTCGAAACGCGGCCGCGCGCGATGGCCGGGGCGACTTCTCCTTGCACGGTCATCGGCGTCCCCGCCTGTACCGTGGCACCATCATACACGCATTAACCTTAATGCCAGATTACCCCGCCCCGACCTTCTTCTTGCCCGAAATATCCCACGGGGGTGCGGGGGTGTGAAACCCCCGCTTCCGCCCGCGCAAGGAGCGCCCTCGGCATGATCGAACTCTACTGCTTCGGCGAGAGCGTGACCACCTTCAAGGCGGCGCTGCCGCGCGCGCTCGCGGGGCTTGCGTGGCGGCCCGTCCACGTTGACTTTTTCCGCGGGGGCGCGCGCACACCCGAGTACCGCGCGATCAACCCGATGGGCGAGGTGCCGGCGCTGATCGAGGGCGACACCGTGATCACCCAGTCGGGCGCGATCCAGGACTGGATCACCGCGCGCACCGGCCGCTTCGGCAGCCAAATGGAGGCGGAGCGGCGCGAGGTTCTGCGCTGGGTGCTGTGGGACAACTCGAGGATGTCCGGCCTCGCCGGGCCGCGCCGCTTCCTGATGAACTTCGCGCCCGAGGAAACGCGGCACGCACCGGTGATCGACTGGCTCGGCGGACGGCTCGCGGCGAGCCTTTCGGTGCTCGACGCGCATCTCGCGGGCCGTGACTGGATCGTGGGCGAGGGCCCGACCAACGCCGATCTCTCCTGTTGCGGCTACCTGTTCTATTCCGAGCCCTTCGGCTTCGACCGAGCGGCGCACGCCGCCATCGACGCCTGGCTCGACCGGATCGCGGCGCTACCGGGCTGGCGCCACCCCTACGACCTGATGGACCGGGCGCTGCCCGGCCCGGCGGCCGATCGCCGGCCCGCCTGACACACGACAGACCACGAGGTTCCGATGACCGACGCCTATATCTACGACGCCGTGCGGACGCCGCGCGGCAAGGGCCGCAAGGACGGTGCGCTGCACGAGGTCACCGCCGTGCGGCTGTCGGCCGAGGTACTGAACGCGCTGACGGCGCGCAACGGCCTCGAGGGCGACGCCGTGGAGGACGTGATCTGGGGCAACGTCACCCAGGTCGGCGAGCAGGGCGGCTGCCTCGCGCGCACGGCGGTCCTTGCCTCCGACCTCGACGAGCGCATCCCGGGCCTCGCCATCAACCGCTTCTGCGCGTCGGGGCTCGAGGCGGTGAACCTCGCCGCCAACCAGGTGCGCGCGGGCGCGGGCCAGGCCTACATCGCGGGCGGCGTCGAGATGATGGGCCGCGTCGCCATGGGCTCCGACGGGGCGGCGGTGGCGGTCGATCCCACGGTGGCGATGGAGCACTACTTCGTGCCGCAGGGCATTGCCGCCGACATCATCGCCACCGAGTACGGTTTTTCGCGCGACGACGTGGATGCCTTCGCCGTCGAGAGCCAGCGCCGCGCTGCGCAGGCCTGGCAGGAGGGGCGTTTCGGCCGGTCGGTCGTCACCGTGCGCGACCAGAACGGCCTGCCCATTCTCGATCGGGACGAGCACATGCGGCCGGGCACCGACATGCAGTCGCTGGGCGCGCTCGAGCCGTCGTTCCGGGCGATGGGCGAGCAGATGCCCGGCTTCGACAGGATCGCTCTGATGAAATACCCTCATCTCGAGCGGATCGAGCATGTCCACCATGCCGGCAATTCGAGCGGCATCGTCGACGGCGCAGCCGCCGTGCTGATCGGTGACAGGGCCTTTGGCGAAGCGCACGGGCTGACGCCGCGGGCTAAGATCCGCGCCACCGCCAAGGTGGGCACCGACCCGACCATCATGCTGACGGGCCCCGTGCCGGCGACCGAGAAGGTGCTGCGCGCGGCCGGCATGGAAGTGGGCGATGTCGACCTGATCGAGGTCAACGAGGCGTTCTCGTCGGTCGTGCTGCGTTTCCTGCAGGCCTTCGACGCCGATCCCTCCCGGGTCAACGTCAATGGCGGGGCGATCGCCATGGGCCATCCGCTCGGTGCGACGGGGGCGATGATCCTCGGCACGCTGCTCGACGAGATGGAGCGGCAAGGCAAGTCCACCGGACTCGCCACTCTCTGCGTTGCGTCCGGCATGGGCGCGGCGACGATCATCGAGCGGGTGTGAGCGACATGGCGCAGGCGGCTCTGACGACCGAGTATCAGCACTGGGTGGATCATCTCGCCGGAGCGCTGATGCGCGGCGAGATCGGCCACGTGGCCGACTGCTTCCGCACGCCGGTGCCGTTCTTCCGCCGCTGCGGCGTGCGGACCTCGGTCACGCGCGACGAGCTGATGGCCGAGCTCGCCGCCCTGCGCGCCCGCCTGCGGGCCGCCGGCGTGCAGGCGATGCACGGCACGGTGAGACGGGCGGAAGAAAGGGAGGGCGCGCGCTTCCGCCTCGACGTCGACTGGAGCTACGACACACCAGGCGCGGCGGAGCCCCTGCGCGCGGCCGTCACCTTTTTCGGCCGGCGCGTGGCGCCGCTTGCCAACCCCTGCGCGCTCTGCATCGAGATGCTCGACTACCGGCGCGAGGCGTTCCCGATGGGCGACGCCTCCCCCCTGCCACACGGCCTGAGCCCGGTGCACTGACGGCGACCGGATACGCGCGCCCCGACAGGCGCACAGGAAAGGACGAGACATGACCGATTTCACCTACGACCTCGGCGAGGACGGCATCGCCGTCATCACCTGGAACGTCCCGAACCGCTCGATGAACGTGATGAGCCGCGAGGGCTTCGCCGAACTCGACGCGCATGTCGACGCCGCGCTCGCCGACGCGGCGGTGAAGGGTGTCGTCATCACCTCGGGAAAGGACAGCTTCGCGGGGGGGATGGACCTGAACATCATCGCGAAGATGCGCGACGAGGCGGGAGACGAACCGGCGCGCGGGCTGTTCGAGGGGATCATGCAGATCCACGCGATCCTGCGGAAGATCGAGCGCGCCGGGATGGACCCCAAGACGCTGAAGGGCGGCAAGCCGATCGCAGCCGCCCTGCCCGGCACCGCGCTCGGCATCGGGCTGGAGATCCCGCTCGCCTGCCACCGCATCTTCGCCGCCGACAATCCCAAGGCCAAGATCGGGCTGCCCGAGATCATGGTGGGCATCTTCCCCGGCGCGGGCGGCACGACGCGGCTGGTGCGCAAGCTGGGCGCGATGGGCGCCTCGCCGTTCCTGCTCGAGGGCAAGCTCAGCGACCCGAAGAAGGCGAAGTCGGCCGGGCTGATCGACGAGGTGGCCGATGACCCGGTGGCGGCGGCGAAGGCGTGGGTGCTGCAGGCGACCGACGCCGACCTCGTCAAGCCGTGGGACCGCAAGGGCTACAGGATGCCGGGCGGGGCGCCCTACACGCCCGACGGTTTCATGACCTTCCTCGGTGCCTCGGCGATGGTGAACGGGCGCACGCAAGGGGTGTATCCGGCGGCCAGGGCGCTCTTGTCGGCGGTCTACGAGGGGGCGCTGGTGCCCTTCGACACGGCGCTGAAGATCGAGGCGCGGTGGTTCACCAACGTGCTGATGAACCCGTCCTCCAGCGCGATGATCCGCTCGCTCTTCGTCAACAAGGAGGCGCTGGAGAAGGGCGCGAACCGGCCCGATGTGCCCGACCAGAAGGTGCGCAAGGTGGGCGTGCTGGGCGCGGGCATGATGGGCGCGGGCATCGCGCTCGTCTCGGCCCAGGCGGGGATCGAGGTGGTTCTGGTCGACCAGTCGAGGGAGGCCGCGGAGAAGGGCCGCGCCTACACCGCCGACCATGTGGAAAAGGGCGTGAAGCGCGGCAAGACGACGCCGGAGAAGGGCGAGGCGATGCTCGCCCGCATCACCGCGACCGACGGTTACGCCGCGCTGTCGGGCTGCGACCTGATCGTCGAGGCGGTGTTCGAGGACATGGGCGTGAAGGCCGAAGTGACGAAGAAGGCCGAGGCGGCGGCACCCGAGGCGGTCTTTGCCACCAACACCTCGACCCTGCCGATCACCGATCTGGCAAAGGCATCGGAGCGGCCCGCCGACTTCATCGGCATCCACTTCTTCTCGCCGGTCGAGAAGATGATGCTGGTCGAGATCATCAAGGGCCGCGAGACGGGCGAGCGGGCGGTGGCCAAGGCGCTCGACTTCGTGCGCCAGATTCGCAAGACGCCGATCGTGGTCAACGACGCCCGCTTCTTCTACGCCAACCGCTGCATCATCCCCTACATCAACGAAGGGATCCGGATGGTGAAGGAGGGCGTCGCGCCGGCGCTCGTCGAGAACGCGGCCAGGCTCGTGGGCATGCCGCTGGGGCCCCTGCAACTGACCGACGAGACCTCGATCGACCTCGGGGTGAAGATCGCCACGGCGACCAAGGCCGCGATGGGCGACGCCTACCCCAACGAGGCGGTGGACGAGGTGCTGTTCTGGATGGCGGGCGAAGGGCGGCTGGGGCGCAAGGCCAATGCCGGCTTCTACGCCTATGACGAGAGCGGCAGGCGGCAGGGGATATGGACGGGGCTGGCGGCGAAATATCCTCCCGCTGCCGAACAGCCCGACCTTCAGGAGGTGCAGCACCGCCTGCTGTTCGCGCAGGTGCTCGAGGCGGTCCGCGCCTTCGAGGACGGGGTGCTCGAGGACATCCGCGAGGGCGACGTGGGCGCGATCCTCGGCTGGGGCTTCGCCCCGTGGTCGGGCGGCCCGTTCTCGTGGCTCGACATGCTGGGCGCGCCCTACGCCGCCGAACGGGCGGACGCGCTCGCCGCGGCCCACGGCGAGCGCTTCGCCTGCCCGGCGCTACTGCGCCAGATGGCCGACAAGGGCCAGAGCTTCTACCGCCGCTTCGGCGACGGCGCGGCGGCGGTCGCCGCCTGACGGCGCACCAGCGCCGGAACAAGGTAAGCATCCGGCGTAGGCCGCCGTCATGCAGCGAGTTGGTGCTCTGTTGGCTGCCATTTCCAAGGCAGAAGGTCCGGCACCTGTGAAGCCGTTGTCTTGGGTAACCTGGCAAGGACGTCGGCGAGCCAGGCCTTCGGGTCGACGTCGTTCATCTTGGCCGTAACGATGAGGGGATACATGAAGGCGGCGCGGTCGCCACCGCGCTCGGAGCCGGCGAAGAGCCATGACTTCCGGCCGAGGGCCACCCCTGCGGGTCCACATCGGCCGGTACCACGAGGCGCCGCCCGTTCCTCAGAACGATCTCCAGCCTGTCCTGCGGGCTCGACGCCCGGGACGCCTCGACCG
>LJNT01000059.1 GCA_001314685.1 Rhodobacteraceae bacterium HLUCCA09 | reverse complement strand
GCCGGGCTGGCCGAACTTCTCCTGGAACTCGACCTTGCCGGCGAAGGGCCGCTCGGCATAGGTGGTGGCGCCGCCGAGGCTTTCGGCGAGGTAGTCGGCGAGGCCCCCGGGGAAACGGAACGTCGCCTCCATCGGCGTGTCGCCGTCCTCGAGCTCGGATTTCCAGCGAATCTCGACGCCGGAGAAGAGATACGCCTTGGACCGCGCCATCCTGAACAGGCGCGCGGGCTTGAAGCGGTGGTGGCCGAAGATCTCGTCGTCGGCGTGGAAGGTGACGGTGGTGCCGCGGCGGTTGGGGGCCGGGCCGACCTTCTCCACCGGGCCCTGGGGCACCCCGCGCGAGAACACCTGCACCCAGAGCTCGCGGTTGCGCGCGACCTCCACCCGCAGGTGATCCGACAGCGCATTGACGACCGAGATGCCCACGCCGTGCAGGCCCCCGCTCGTCTCGTAGGCCTTGCCCGAGAACTTGCCGCCGGCGTGCAGGGTGCAGAGGATGACCTCGAGCGCCGACTTGCCCGGGAACTTTGGGTGCGGGTCCACCGGAATGCCCCGGCCGTTGTCGCGGACGGTCAGCCGGTAGTCGGCCGACAGCTCCACCTCGATTCGGGTGGCGTGGCCGGCCACCGCCTCGTCCATCGCGTTGTCGAGCACCTCGGCCACCAGATGGTGCAGCGCGCGCTCGTCGGTGCCCCCGATGTACATGCCGGGGCGCTTGCGCACGGGCTCCAGCCCCTCCAGCACCTCGATCGAGGAGGCGTCGTAGCCCTGGGGCTCCTGCCCCGACAATAGGTCGTCCGGCATGGGATCACTGCTCTTTGTTGCCTCTGGCTGCAGCCTACGCCACATCTGGTGTGCGAGCAAAGGGTGGCCAGCCGCTCCCGATCTTTCGTAAGAAAGATCGTACCGAATTTTCGTACGAAAATTCGCATCGTGGCGAAGAGGGGATCGAGGCGCATGTGGAACGAGCGCTACGCAAGCGAGGACTACCTGTTCGGGACGGAGCCGGCCGCATTCCTCGTCGCGCAGTCAGCGCATCTGCCCCATGCCGCGCATGTGCTCTGCGTGGCCGACGGGGAGGGGCGCAACTCCACATGGCTCGCCGCGCAGGGCCACGCCGTCACCGCCTTCGACCCGGCGCCGAACGCGCTCGCCAAGGCGCGCAGGCTGGCCGAGGCGCGGGGCGTGACGGTCGACTTGCGCGAGGCCGGCGTCGAGAGCTGGCCGTGGGAGGAGGGCGCGGTCGACGCCGTCGTGGCCATCTTCATCCAGTTCGCGCCGCCAGACTTGCGGGCGCGCCTCTTCGCCGGCATGGCGCGCACGATACGGCCCGGCGGCGTGCTGCTCTTGCACGGCTACGCGCCCCGCCAGGTAGGCTATGGCACCGGCGGGCCGCCGCAGGCGGAGAACATGTATACCCTTCCGCTGCTGCACGCGGCCTTCCCCGGCTGGGAGGTGCTGCACGAGGCCGATTACGAGGCCGAGGTCGAGGAGGGGCGCGGCCATTCCGGCCGTTCCGCGCTGATCGATTTCGTCGCGCGGCGCCCCGCCTGAGACAGGCGGAATTCCACCGCGCCCCCGCCTGCGCGCATTGCCGCAGGAACGCCAGGCCGCTATGGTCCGGTCCATGACGACCCGCCTCGCACCGGCCGCCGCGCTCGCCCTCGCCGTGCCCCTCGGGGTGGCCTCTGCCGGGCTGGCCCGTGCGCACCCCCACATCTTCGTCGATACCGGCGTGACGCTGATCCATGACGAACAGGGGCGCCTGACCGCCCTGCGCATCTCATGGACATACGACGAGCTGTTCTCGCTCCTGATGCTCGAGGATCTCGGCCTCGATTCAGATTACGACGGGGTGCTCTCGGAGGAGGAGACCGAGGCGCTGCAGGGCTTCGACATGGAATGGCCCGACTGGTACGAGGGCGATGTCTACCTCGAGGCATCGGGCAGCCTCGTGGCCCTCGGCCCGCCCGAACCCGGCCGTTCGGGCCTTCTGTCCAACGGCATGCTCACCTCGACGCATACCCGCCAGCTCGCGCGGCCGGTCGACGGCGCGGACGAGACCGTGGTGGTCAAGGTCTACGACCCGACCTTCTACACCGCCTACTCGATCCTGCCGCAGCAGGTGTCGAGCGAGGCGCCCGGCTGCACCACCGCCGTCTTCACCCCCGATCTCGATGCCGCCTATGCCTATCTCGATGCCGCGCTGGAAGAGCTCGGCGCGAGTATCGACGACCCCTTCGTCGAGCAGGACTTTCCGCCCGTCGGAGACCGCTTCTCCGAAGAGGTGCGGCTGACCTGCGAGAAGGCGGGCGGGTGAGCGCGCCGCCCGACGTCGCCGCGCCGGAGCGGGCCGCCGCCGCCACGGGGAGGGAGCCGCGGGGCAGGGGCTGGCGCCTCGCCGTGGGGCTCGCCGTGCTCGCGGCGGTCGCCACGGTCGCGGCGCTCTGGGCGGGCGACGGGTTCGACCGGCTGGCGCGTTGGGCCGCCGAGGGGCAGCGCGCCTTCCAGAACGCGATGGCGGGTGGCCTGCGCGCGATCAAGGGCGGGCAGCCCGGCGCGCTGGCGACGCTCATGGGCCTGTGCTTCGCCTACGGCTTCTTTCACGCGGTGGGGCCGGGCCACGGCAAGATCCTGATCGGGGGCTACGGGCTCGGTCGCCGGGTGCCGGTGCGCCGGCTCGCCGGCCTCGCCGTCGCCTCGTCGCTGGCGCAGGCGGCGACGGCGGTGGGGCTGGTCTATGCCGGCGTTCTCGTCTTCGACTGGTCGCGCGAGCGGATGACCCGGATCGCCGACCACGCGCTCGAGCCCCTGAGCTATGCCGCCATCGGCGCCATCGGCCTCTACCTGCTGCTGCGCGGGGGGCGGCGGCTGGCCCGCGCGATACGGCCGGCGCCGGGTGCCGCCGGCGCGCATGGCCACCACAACGGCCAGCGCGACCATGCCTGCGAGAGCTGCGGCCATGCCCACGGGCCGAGCCCCGAGCAGGCGGCGGAGATCCGCTCCTGGCGCGACGCGGCGCTGCTGATCGGGGGCATCGCCATTCGCCCCTGCACCGGCGCGCTGTTTCTGCTGATCCTGACCTGGCGGATGGACATCGTCGCGGCCGGCATCGCCGGTGCCTTCGCCATGGGGCTCGGCACAGCCTCGGTCACGGTCGCGGTCGCCCTCGCCTCGGTCTCGATGCGCGAGGGGGCGCTGGTGGCGCTCTCGGGAGGGCGTGCGCTTCGGGTGGGCCTGCCGGTGCTGGAAGTGGCAGCCGGCGCGCTTGTGGCGCTCGTCGCCGGCCAGCTGCTTCTCCGCGCGATCTGAACGGGGTGGGCGGCACGGCGCCGCCCCGGCGCAGCCCGCGCTTGCCCGATGCAGCGGGCGGGCGTAGAGGCCAGACCATGCCCGCCACGCCGCTCTCCCGCCGCGCCCATGCGCGGGCCATCCTGACCCTCGGCCTGCCGCTGATCGGCGGGCATCTCGCGCAGTTCGCCATCGGCGCGACCGACACGCTGATGCTCGGCTGGTACGGGGTGGAGGCGCTGGCGGCGGGCGTGCTCGCCCATTCCGTCTTCTTCGTGTTCTTCATCATGGGCTCGGGCTTCGCCTGGGCGGTGATGCCGCTTGTCGCGGCCGAGCAGGCCAACGACGGCGGCGAGACGCAGGTGCGGCGAGTCACGCGGATGGGGCTGTGGCTGTCGACGCTCTTCGCGGCGCTCTGCCTGCCGGTGATGCTCTTCTCCGAGCCGCTGCTGCTGGCGCTGGGGCAGGCGCCGACCGTAGCCGGGCCCGCCGCGGATTACCTCGCCATCGCGGGCTGGGGGCTGTTCCCCGCGCTCGCCGTGATGGTGCTCAAGAGCTATCTCGCCGCGCTCGAGCGCACCCAGGTCGTGCTGTGGACGACCGTGATCGCCGCCATCGCCAACGCGCTGGTCAACTGGCTGCTGATCTTCGGCAACTGGGGGTTTCCTGAGCTCGGCGTGCGAGGCGCGGCCCTCGCCTCGGTCGCGGTGCAGATCGTCTCGCTCGCGGTGCTGATCCCCTACGCGGTGGCGCGCTTCCCCGGTCACGCGCTCTTCGTGCGGCTCTGGCGGGCCGACTGGGAGGCGTTCGGCCAGGTGTTCCGCCTCGGCTGGCCGATCGGGCTGACCAACCTTGCCGAGGTGGGCATGTTCTCGGCCTCGGCGATCCTGGTGGGCTGGCTCGGCGCGGTGCCGCTCGCCGCCCACGGGATCGCGCTGCAGGTGGCGACGGCCTTCTTCATGGTACACATGGGGCTGTCGAACGCGGCGACGATCCGCACCGGGCAGGCGCTGGGGCGGCGCGACATCGCAGGCCTCGCACGCGGCGGGCAGGTGGCGGTGGGCCTGTCGCTCGGCGTGGCGGCTGTGACGACGGTGATCTACCTCGCCTTTCCCGAGTCGCTCGTCGGCCTGTTCCTCGACCCCGACGAGCCCGCGCGGCCCGAGATTCTCGCGCTCGGCGTGACGTTGCTGGCGCTCGCCGCGGCCTTTCAGGCAGTCGACGGAGCGCAGGTGGTGGCGATCGGCCTGCTGCGCGGCGTGCAGGACATGCGCGTGCCGATGGTGATGGCCGCGCTCGCCTACTGGGGCGTCGGCCTGCCGGCGAGCTGGGTGGCGGGCTTCGCGCTCGGCTGGGGCGCGGCGGGGGTGTGGCTGGGCCTCGTGCTGGGGCTCGCGACGGCGGCGGTGCTGCTTCTGCACCGGTACTTCCGGGTGACCGTGCCGGCGCTCCGCGCGGGGGCCGCGCCCCCCGACGCCGGTGGCGGGGCGGGCGGGAACCAACCCGGTGGGCTGCCGGGCGGCGATCTGCCGGGCGCTGTCGCCCCGGCGGCGCGGAGACAGGGCTGAGGGTTAGAGACCGCCCTGCCGGGTCGGACCGCCATGGGTGGGCACGTGCCGCGTGCCGTCGACGCCGCGTGCAAGAGAAACGCCCCGAAGCCTCTCGGCTCCGGGGCGCTTTCCTGTCATCGGGGAGGCACGGGCGTGTGGGGCGGGCAGGGGCGCGGAGCCGCGCCGCCGCCGCACACGCCGGCCTCAGGTCGGCTCCGGCTCCATCCCGCCGGTATCGTCGCCCGGCTTCGACTTGGGTTTCTTCGTCTTGGGGATCGCCGTGATCGAGGGGGTCGAGGGTGCCGGCGTCTCGTCGTCGTCGTCGCCGCGGTGGATCGGCTCGCCCTTCATCGCCTTGAGGATCTCCGGGCCCGTCAGCGTCTCGTATTCGAGGAGCGCCTCGGCCAGACGGTGATGCTCGTCGGCATGCTCGGTCAGGATGCGCTTGGCCTCGGCATAGCCCTCATCGACCAGCTTGCGCACCTCTTCGTCGATCTTCTCCTGCGTCTCGGGGCTGACGTTGCCGCCGCCCGAGTAGCTGCCGAGATAGCTCTGCTGCTCGTTGGCGTAGTCGACGTTTCCGAGGGCATCGGAAAAGCCGAACTGCGTGACCATCGCGCGGGCGATCTTGCTGACCTGCTGGATGTCCGAGGCGGCGCCGGAGGTGATGTTCTCCTTGCCGAAGATCAGCTCCTCGGCAACCTTGCCGCCCATCGCCATGGCGATCTTGGATTTGTACTTGGTGTAGGTCACCGAATACTGGTCGCGCTCGGGCAGCGACAGCACGAGGCCCAGCGCCCGCCCGCGGGGGATGATCGTCGCCTTGTGGATCGGATCGTGCTGGGGCACATAGTAGCCCACCACTGCGTGGCCCGCCTCGTGATAGGCGGTCAGCTTCTTCTCGTCCTCGGTCATGACCATCGAGCGCCGCTCGGCCCCCATCATGACCTTGTCCTTGGCGTTCTCGAAATCCTCCATCGTCACGAAGCGCCGGCCGACGCGGGCGGCCATCAGCGCCGCCTCGTTGACCAGGTTGGCGAGGTCGGCCCCCGAGAAGCCGGGCGTGCCGCGGGCAATGATCCGCAGGTCGACATCCGGGCCCAGCGGCACCTTGCGCGCGTGCACGCCGAGGATCTTCTCGCGGCCCTTCACGTCGGGGTTGGGCACCTGCACCTGCCGGTCGAAGCGCCCCGGGCGCAGCAGCGCGGGGTCGAGCACGTCGGGCCGGTTGGTGGCCGCGACGATGATGATGCCCTCGTTCGCCTCGAACCCGTCCATCTCGACCAGGAGCTGGTTGAGCGTCTGCTCGCGCTCGTCGTTGCCGCCGCCGTAGCCCACGCCGCGCGAGCGGCCGACCGCGTCGATCTCGTCGATGAACACGATGCAGGGCGCGTTCTTCTTGGCCTGCTCGAACATGTCGCGCACGCGGCTGGCGCCGACGCCCACGAACATCTCGACGAAGTCGGAGCCCGAGATG
>LJNT01000084.1 GCA_001314685.1 Rhodobacteraceae bacterium HLUCCA09 | reverse complement strand
ACCCGGCGCGGGCCATTACGGCATCTTCGCCGGACGGTCCTGGCGCAACAACATCCGCCCGCTGGTGCTCGACTTCATCGACGCCAACATGACCCACGAACGCCGGAGCATGCGCCGCAGCGCCTGACCCCTCCCACCGGCGGGGAGCGCCAGGCGGCGCACCGAACGCACCGAACGCACCGTGGGCAGGCCGCCGCCCACCCGTAGCCGGGGCGCGGCGCCGCGCATTGTTCCGGCCCGGTCGTGGCCGTATCCTGCCGGAACGCGTGGGGCGCGGCCGACCGGAGGAGGCGGCGTGCCGGCATCGAGACACCGGGCAGGGGCGGGGGAGGCAGATGGGTGAACACGCGGGCCGGATCTCGCTTTGGGGAATCGAGGTGTTCCTCGCCTGTGCCGAGGAGGGGTCGGTCTCTGCCGCGGCGCGGCGGCTTGGGGCGTCCGTCTCGTCGGTCAGCCAGCAGCTTTCCAACCTCGAGGCGGCTCTGGGCGCAGAGCTGATCGACCGCGCGCAGCGGCCCGCGCGCCTGACGCCCGCGGGGGAGACCTTCCGCCGCCGGGCCGCGCGCATCGCGCAGGAGGCGGCGGAGGCGCGGGCCGAACTCGCCGCGCCGGACCTCGCGGCCCTCACCCGCCTGCGCCTCGGCATGATCGAGGATTTCGACGCCGACGTCACGCCACGCCTGCTTTCGGCCATGTCGGCCGAACTCGCCCGCTGCCAGTTCCTTCTCGAGACCGGCGCTTCGCACCGGCTGCTCGACCAGCTCGACAACCGTGCGCTCGACGTGGTCGTGGCGGCCGAGACGGGCGAGCCGCGTGCCGACTGGATGGAGGTGCACCCGCTGATGGCCGAGCCCTTCGTCGCCGCCGTCGCCCGGGGCACGCCCGAGGGCGCGCATCTGCCGTCGATGCCGCTCGTCCTCTACACCGAGCGGCACCTGATGGGACGCCAGATCACCGCGCATCTCGCCCGCCACGACCTGCGCCTGGCCCATCGCTTCGAGCTCGACAGCTACCACGCGATCCTCGCCATGGTGGCCGTCGGTGCGGGCTGGACGATCCTGACCCCGCTCGGCTACCTGCGCGCCCGGCGCTTCCGCGACGAGGTGGAGCTGCGCCCGCTCCCGGTCGCGCCCTTCTCGCGCCGCATCTGCCTGACTGCCCGCCGGGGCGTGCTGCGCGACATGCCTGAGCGGCTGACGGGCATGCTCAAGCCGCTCCTGCAGGAGCTTATCGTGGCACCGGCCACGGCCCGGCTGCCGTGGCTCGCGGGCGGCCTCCGGGTGCTCTGACGCCTCCCCGAGCGGTGCCCGCCCCTTCTTCTTGCTCGAAATATCCTGCTGGGGCCCGGGGGTGCAAAACCCCCGGCGGCGCGCCGGTCGCAGCCGCGCGACGGTCAGGTCCCGTAGGCGCGCTGGTCCTCCATCGCCCGCGCGGCGGCGGCCACCAGCGCGTCAGCGATGAAATCGAGCTCGTCCGCCGTCAGGCGCGCCGGCAGGCGCACGTCGCAGGCGCGCATCAGCATCGCACGGGTCATCGGCAGCTCGGGCGGGGCCGTTCCGTCATCGCCGTCGATGAAGCGCCAGTTCCAGAAGGCGCGGGCATTGTCGCGCGACCGTCCGAAGACCTGCACCTTCACCCCGCCGGCCTCCGCCGCGGCGGTGAAGGCGTCGACCTCGGCATCGGACATCCCCACCAGGTTGAACTGGATCGAGTCGGGGGCGCGCAGCTCCGGCCCCAGCGGCGCCGGCACCTCGAGCCAGGGCGAGGCGTTCAGCCGCTCCGCCACACGGTCGTGGCCGGCGCGGCCGTCGCGCACCCGCCGGTCGATCTCGCCGATCTGCGACCGGACGATGGCGGCCGACAGGTTGTTCATGCGCATGTTGTAGAGCGGCAGCCGGTTCTGCCAGCGCCCGAAGGCGGCCGTCAGCGCGCCGTTGTGGCCGTCGTGCTTCTTCCAGTTGTGCTCGTAGGCGCCCGACATGATGACGGCGCGGGCCGCCACCTCCTCGTCGTCGGTGATCAGGATGCCGCCCTCGCCCGAGTTCACCAGCTTGTAGGACTGGAACGAGAAGCAGCCCACCTTGCCGATCGTGCCGATCTTGCGCCCCGCCCAGGTGGTGCCGAGCGAATGGGCGGCGTCCTCGATCACGGGGATCCCCTCGCGCTCGGCGGCGGCCATGATCGCGTCCATGTCGGAGGTGTGGCCGCGCATGTGGCTGACGAGGAGGGCGTCGGCGCCCTCGGCGAGCTTCGCCTCGAAGTCGGCGAGGTCGATCCGGTAGTTCGGCCCCACTTCCACGAGCACCGGCCGGCAATCGGCATGCACCACCGCCGAGGGCACGGCGGCGAAGGTGAAGGCGGGGATCAGCACGCGCGCCCCGCGCGGCAGGCCAAGCGCCTTGAGCGAGAGGAACAGCGCGGCCGAGCACGACGATACGGCGAGCGCGTAAGTCGAGCCCATGAAGGCGGCGAAGTCGCGCTCCAGCAGGCTTACCGGCGCGTCCTGCGGAGCCGTGTAGCGGAAGAGGTCGCCGCTCGCGAGCAGCCGCTCCACCTCGGCGCGGGCGGCCTCGGGGATCGGCTCGGCATCGTAGACGTTCGGCGGTGTGACGACGGTCATGGCAACTGCTCCGGCTTACTTTCGGAAATCCCGTAACACGCCTTCGGATTTTCCGATAGTCCGAACCGCCAGTCTCGTCAGATCCTGTCGAGTTGTGCCGTCAGCGCATCCGCCGCGCGCGCCAGCCCGTCGGCGTCGAGCGTCAGCGCGATCTCTGCGGCGGCGGCGCCCGTGTCCTCGCGGTGCCTCGCGTAGCGGGTATCGTAATGGCGCTCGATCAGGTCGCGCACCAGCGGCGCGAAGTCGCCCGCCTCGGCCAGCGCCTGCCACTCGGCGACCTTCGACTTGCCCTGCTGCGGGACGAGGAGCGCCAGCTGCCGCTTGAACAGGGGCAGGTCGGCGAAAAGATCGGCGTAGGCCCGGCAGAGGTAGCGGGTGCGGTCCTCGAGCCTCGCGGTCACGCGCAGGCGCGGCGCGGCGCGCATCGCCTTCCACAGGGCGGGCGGCACGAGGCGCTCGCCCACCTTGCTGCTTTCGGCCTCGACCAGCAGGGGCCGCGCGGGGTCGAGCGCGGCGAGGGCGGCCGAGACGCGACTCTCGAAGTCCTTCTGGCTGGGCTGGCCGCCCGGGCGCAGGCCGAGGACGGAGCCGCGATGATTGGCCATCCCCTCGAGGTCGAGCACCTGGCCGCCACGTTCCGCGACGAGCGCCAGAAGCTCGGTCTTGGCCGTGCCGGTGTTGCCGTCGAGCAGGACGACGCGATGCGGCAGCGTCTCCTCGTAGAGCTGGCGCACCACGGCGCGGCGATAGCTCTGGTAGCCGCCTTCGAGTTGCCGCGCCCGCCAGCCCACCTCGCGCAGCCAGAGCGCGAAGGCGCCCGAGCGCTGCCCGCCCCGCCAGCAATAGACGAGCGGCTGCCAGCCGCCGTCCTTGTCGGCGAGCGGCCCCTGCAGGTGGCGGGCGATGTTCTGCGCGACCAGCGCGCCGCCGATCTTGCGCGCCCTGAACGGGCTTTCCTGCACGTAGATCCTGCCGACGCGCGCCCGCTCCTCGTTCGACAGGACGGGCAGATTGATCGCGCCCGGGATGCGGTCTTCTTCGAACTCCGCCGGCGAGCGGGTGTCGATGATCGTGTCGAAGGGCAGGTGCGGAAGGTCGGCGAGCGTCGGCATGGGAAACTTCATCCGATCCGCCTAGCCCAAGCCGCACGGCCTTGGAAGGTCGTGCGCCCTTACAGGAACCGGGCCAGCACCCAGCCGATCAGGCCGAGCTGGACGAAGTTGATCGCCACCGACAGCCCGTGAAGCGCGGCGAAACGCGACCTGGCCACCGTCTCGCCGGCAAGCTCGGCGTCGCGCGCCGAGTTGATCTGCGGCATCAGCACCTGCCGCGACACCACCCCCAGCGCCGCGACCCAGCCCATCAGCGCGACCGCGCGGCTGTCGATGGCCATCAGCACGAGCCCCGCCACCAGCGCGCCCACGATCACGAACAGATAGTAGTGCGGAAATGCCGCTCGGATCAGCGGGCCGGCCTGCGCGGGCGACAACTCCCTGAACAGGAACGGGGCGAAGCCGAACGAATAGAGCACCATGCCGCCGAACAGCGTGGCGGTGAGCAAGAGGGCCACTGTCTCCATTGCCGTCCTCCCCGATGCGACCGCAGCCAAGGGTAGCTCGCCGACGCGCCAGGCAAGGCGGAACATGGCCGCGCCTCACGGGATTGAGAGAGCGATGCTCGCATGGCTCGGCGAACACTCCGGCGCCCTTCAGGTCGTCCTTTCCGCCCTGACGGCGGTGGTCTGGCTCGCCTATCTGCACCTCCTGCTGACGAGCCTGCGCCACCAGCGCCGGCCGGCGCTGCTGATCAACACGGGCGCCGGGCGGGGGCTGCGGCAATCCTGTTTCCTCTCGAACCTCGGGATGGAGCCGATCTACGTCATGGACGTGGCGATCCGCGTCGAGGCAGGCGATCGCGTCGCCGTCGCCGCGATCACCGACGTCGAGCCGGAGTACACGAGCGACGAAACCGACGCGCTCCATGCCACCAATCAGGGGCCCCTCGAGAGCGGCGCGATCCAGAATCTCGGAACGTTCGACACTCTGATCCGCCGCGCTGTCGGTCGCGCCGGCGAGATCAGGCTCGAAGACATCGACCGCTTCGACCTCGTGGCGATCTTCGCCGTGGCCGCGCGCGACAAGATCTGCGCCTCCCGGCGCGGCTTCGCGGTGGATCCGGACGATCCCCGCCTGCTGGTGCCCGAGAGCGTCCGCGCGTGGCAGGTAACGGGATGGCGTCGGCGCCGCGCGCTCAGGCGCTGGCTCGAGGCGCGCCGGCTGGGGCGCGATGCAGGAGGCGAATTGCCGTAGGCGGGCGCCGGTGCCGGAGGCGAACTGCCGTAGGCGGGTGCCGGGCGGGCCGCTTGCACAGTCCGCTGCCGTTTCCGTGCAGGGCGTCCCCGGCAAATGTCCGGGCCGGAGGCCGTGCTAGGGCGCCGCCGCCGTCACCTCGACCTCGACCACGAATTCGGGGCGGGTGAAGCCTGACACGATCACCAGGGTCGAGGCCGGCAGCGCGTCGTCGGGGCGGTCGGCGAGCCAGCGGTCGCGCGCCGCCATGTAGCCCGCCATGTAGACCCGGTCGGTGACGAAGGCGTTGATCCGTATGACGTCGGCCGGCCCCATCCCCGCCTCGGCCAGGATCGCAGCGCAGGCGGCGAAGCACAGGTCGGCCTGCGCCTCTGCCCCCTCGGGCACCCGGCCCGCCGCGTCGATCCCCAGTTGCCCGGAGACGACCACCAGCCGCGCGCCGGACGACACTTCGACCCCGTGGGCGTAGCGGGCGAAAGGCGGGCGAATCGAGCCCGGCGCCAGCATCCTGTGGGTCATGGTTGTCTCCCTCCGCGTGGTCCATTCCTTGCCCCCGTTCGCCGGCGGCTGCCAGTGCCCGCGCCCCGGGCCGGCGCATGTGCCCAAAACTGCGCCGCCAGTCCGCATTTCTGCTGGCCAGATGCGCAATTCGCCATACGCTGCGTCATCGAACAGGGGCCGCGCCCTGCGCCGGGTCCGCACGACCGCTAGCTTTTTGCGCAAGACGTTCGCCAATGGGGAGACAAGGATGAAGACGACCACCTCTGCGGCCGCGCTGATCGCGGCGGCCATCGTCGGGGCGACCGCGGCCCAGGCGCAGGACCTGACGCCCGTGGTCTTCGGCACGAACTGGCTGGCGCAGGCCGAGCACGGCGGCTTCTACCAGTCGGTCGCCGACGGCACCTATGCCGCGTGCGGCCTCGACGTCGAGATCATCTCTGGCGGCCCGCAGGTCAACAACCGCGCGCTGATGCTGGCGGGGCGGATCGACTTCCACATGGGCGGCGACATGCTGCAGGCGTTCAACGCGGTGCAGGAGGGCATTCCGGTCGTCGCCGTCGCCGCGATCTTCCAGAAGCACCCGCAGGTCATCCTTTCCCACCCGGGCGAGGCGGACAGCTGGGAAGAGCTGAAGGATCTGACCCTGCTGATCGGCGACAACGGCTTTGCCAGCTACTACCAGTGGATGATGGCCGCCCACGGCTTCACCGCCGAGCAGCGCGAGCCCTACACCTTCAACCCCGCCCCGTTCATCGCCGACCCGCGCAAGGGCATGCAGGGCTACCTGTCGTCGGAGCCCTATGCCGTGGAGAAGGAAACCGGCTGGGCGCCCAACGTCTTTCTGATCGCGGATAACGGCTATTCCTCGTACGCCACGACGATCGAGACGATGCAGGCCACGATCGACGAGCGCCCCGAGGTGGTCGAGTGCTTCGTCGACGGCTCGCTGACGGGCTGGTACACCTACCTC
>LJNT01000215.1 GCA_001314685.1 Rhodobacteraceae bacterium HLUCCA09 | reverse complement strand
CTCGGCCGTGTCCCGCTGCACGAGGCCCTTGTTGAGCTGGTCATAGGGGTCCGAGACCGGCACCTTCAGCGTGACGGTCTGGCCGATCAGCGACGGGTCCGCCACCACCCTGTCGCGCAGGGTGAACTGGGCGCCGTTCGACAGGATCGACGTCACCTCCCGCGTGGCGGCGCGGTCTGTCAGGTCGACGTCGGGAAAGTGCACCGCCATCGCGGCCGCAAGCACGTCGTCGAAGTCGCCCCGCGGCAGACCCTCGGCCGGGATTTCCTCTGGATCGACGTAGACCTCGAGCTCGATATGGGTCTGGGTGAAGGCGCTGTAGCCGGTGGTGACGATCGAGGTCAGCAGGATCACGAGCATCGTGATGGCCAGTCCGACCGCGGCGATGCCGAACCCCTGCAGGACAAGCTGCTTGCGATTGCGCCGGGCAAGGCTGCGGCGCACGGTCTCGGTCGCGGTGCTGCTGGGCGTCGGGCGGGCGTCGGAGGGGGTGATGTCGGTCATGTATGCCGAGCCTCAATCGTAGATTTCGCGGTACTTGCGGACGATCCGCAAGGCGAAGACGTTGATCACCAGCGTCACGATGAACAGCATCATGCCCAGCGCGAAGGCCGCCAGCGTCTTGGGGTCGTCGAAGGACGTGTCGCCGATCAGCAGGGTGACGATCTGCACGGTCACGGCCGTCACGCTGTCGAGCGGGTTGATGGTCATCCTGGCGATCAGACCGGCGGCCATCACGACGATCATCGTCTCGCCGATGGCGCGGCTGACGGCCAGCAGGATGCCGCCGACGATGCCGGGGATGGCGGCGGGAAAGACCACGTTCATCATCATCTCGCCGCGCGTGGCGCCAAGCGCCAGCGCGCCGTCGCGCAGGCTGTAAGGCACCGCCGAAAGGGCGTCGTCGGCGAAGGACGAGATGAACGGGATCAGCATGATCCCCATGACGCCGCCCGCGGCCAGCGCGGTGTTCGAGGCCACGTCCAGCCCGATCGACTGCCCGAACTGCCGGATGGCCGGCGCGACGACGAGGATCGCGAAGAACCCGTAGACGACGGTCGGCACGCCGGCGAGGATCTCGAGGATCGGCTTGACCGCCTTGCGGAAGGCGCGCGGCGCGAATTCGTTCAGGTAGATGCCCGTCAGCAGGCCCACGGGCACCGCCACCAGCAGCGCGACCGTCGCGATCACGATGGTGCCGAGGAACACCGGCACCGCGCCGAAGGCGCCCTCGGCCGCGATCTGGTCCTCGCGGATGGGGATCTGCGGTTCCCAGTTCAGGCCGAACAGGAACTCCGTGATCGGGACGAGCTGGAAGAACTTGAAGGTCTCGTAGGTCAGCGCGGAGACGATGCCGACCGTGGTGAAGATCGCCACCACCGCACAGAAGATCATCAGCCCCAGGGTCATGCGCTCGACGCCCTGGCGGGCGCGGAACTCCGCCCCGACCTTGCTGCGCGCGAAGAAGATCAGGGTCGCGGACAGCAGCGCGACGACGATCACCAGAAGCCACGCCGAGGCCTGGCGATAGGCGATCAGACGGTCGGCGGCCTCGAGCTTCCAGTCCTCCGGCGTGCCGAAGACCCGCCCCCCGGCGATCGAGCGGATTTCCGCCCCGATCAGTTGCACCGCGCCGGAATCGAGCCCCTCGAGCACCCCGTCGGGCAAGGACGCCATGAGCAGCCGGTTGATCACCCCGCCTTCCACCGCCAGCCAGAGCAGCACCAGCGTCAGGACCGGCACGAGCACCAGCAACATCGAGAAAAGCCCGTGAAAGCCCTCGAGCGAGTGCAGCCGCACGCCACCTGACCGGATTGCCCGGGCGGCCTGAATGTTGATCGCGTAGCCGACGGCGGCCGCCAGGAGCAGGATCAGGAAAGGCGCGAAAGTCATTGCGGACACCTCATCAAAGGAACGACCGCCCGGACCAGGCCGGGCGGTCGACGCGATGGAGCGGGGATTACTCGATCGGGTCCATGGTCACGGCGTTCGCGACGCGCTCGCGCAGCTCGTCGCGGGCCTCGTCGGACAGCGGAACCAGGCCGCGCTCCTCGAGGTAGCCGCCGGGCGCCAGCGCGTCCTCGGACATGTACTCCTCGAGGAACTCGTTGAAGCCCGGGATCACGCCGCGATGCGCGTTCTTGATGTAGAAGAACAGCGGGCGCGAGATCGGGTAGGAGCCGTCGGCGATGGTTTCCGATTCGGGCCCGACGCCTTCGATCGTGACGGCCTTCAGCGTGTCCTGGTTCTCGAACAGGAAGGAGTAGCCGAAGATGCCCATCGCGTCGGAGTTGGCCTGCAGGCGCTGCACGATCAGGTTGTCGTTCTCGCCGGCCTCGATGAACGGGCCGTCCGTGCGCATGCGCGCGCAGTTTTCTTCGGCCCACTCCTCGTCGTGGTTCTCCGCGACGTAGTCGAGCTCCATGCAGCCGACGACCATCGCCAGCTCGACGAAGGCGTCACGGGTGCCCGAGGTCGGCGGCGGGCCCAGAACCTCGATCTCGGTCTCCGGGAAGTCGGAGTTGATCTCGTTCCAGGTGGTGTAGGGGTTTTCGGCCCACTCGCCATCGACCGGCACCATCGCGCCGAGCGCCAGGTAGATCTCGGACAGCGACATGTCCCAGGCGAAGTCGTTGTCGCGCGAGATGGCGATCGACAGGCCGTCCGAGCCGATGCGCGCCTCGGTGATGTCGGTCACGCCGCCCTCGACACAGAGCTGGTACTCGGAGGCCTTCATGCGGCGCGACGCGCCGGTGATGTCGGCGTAGTCTTCGCCGATGCCGCCGCAGAAGATCTGCATGCCGCCGCCCGTGCCCGTCGATTCGACGATCGGCGAGGGAAACTCGGTGTTGTTGGCGAATTGCTCCGCCACGGCCTGCGTGTAGGGGAACACCGTCGACGATCCGACGCGGCGGATTTCGTCGCGCGCGGCGGCGGCGGTCGCGCAGA
Source organism: Rhodobacteraceae bacterium HLUCCA09 (assembly GCA_001314685.1). GTDB lineage: Bacteria > Pseudomonadota > Alphaproteobacteria > Rhodobacterales > Rhodobacteraceae > HLUCCA09. The sequence goes on along the minus strand of LJNT01000215.1, from coordinate 3,460 downwards.
CAGCAGTGATCGCCAGGGCCGAGACGGACAGCTTCACGAGAGACATATGATTCTCCATAGCGTTTGAATTCGGGCCGCCCCCCGGCGGCCTCGGCCCGGTGCGTAGACCCGCCGCGTGCGGCTTTTGTAAAGTTTATGTAACATCTGCATGACAATCGCCGGCTTCGCGCGGATTGCCGTGACGGAATCCGGACGGACCGCGCACGGCGCCTCAGCGCATCCCCTCGCCATGCAGCGCCGGGAGGATCACGGTAAAGATCGCCCCCTGCCCCGGCGCGCTCTCGATGCGGAAGCGGCCACGGTGGCGATTCACAATGTGCTTGGCGATGGCGAGGCCAAGGCCCGTCCCCCCCTGCGCGCGCGAGCGGTGCGCATCGACCCGGTAGAACCGCTCGGTCAGCCGGGGGATGTGGATGGGGTCGAAGCCCTCGCCCCGGTCGATCACGTCGACGCTCACCGCCGGGCCGCGCACCGCCAGCTCGCGCGGCGAATAGGTCAGCCGCGCGGTCACCCGCCCGCCCGCGCCGCCATACTTGATGCCATTCTCGATGAGATTGGCGAAGACCTGCGTGAGCTGGTCGGCGTCGCCCGGCACCATCATTCGCTCGCCCGCCTCGCCCTCGACCGCGAGCTCCACGCCGGCCGTCTCGGCCGTCGGCCGCAGCGCCGAAACGGTCGAGGCCACCAGCTCGTCGAGCGCCACCGGCTCGGTCGGGCGCTGCCGCTCGGCGCTCTCGACACGGTTGAGCGACAGAAGGTCCGACACCAGCCGGTTCATCCGCTCCGCCTCGCGCTGCATGATCCCGAGGAAGCGCTCGCGCGCGGCCGCATCGTCGCGCGCCGGACCCCGCAGCGTCTCGATGAAGCCGAGCAGCGCGGTGAGCGGCGTCTTCAGCTCGTGGCTGACATTGGCCACGAAATCGCGCCGCATCTGCGTGGCACGCTCGAGGTCGGTGACGTCCTCGAACGAGACGAGCACGCCCGCCGCCTCGACGGGCGCGACCGTGACGCGGTAGGCGCCCTCGCTGCCGGGAGACGGGTCGAGATAGCGCGCCTCGCCCGTCCGCCCGGCCACCAGCGCCGCCTCGATCGCCTCGAGCAGCGCCGGCTGGCGCAGCACCGTCACATGGTGCCGCCCCGTCCCGTCGGCGCCGAACAGCGCGCAGGCGCGGGCGTTCATGGCGCCGATGCGCGCGTCGGCCCCGATCAGCACCAGCGGCATCGGGACGGCCATCAGGAGGGAAGCGGCGGCGCTGTCGGGCATCATCCGGCCTGCCTTGTGGAAAATGCGGCGCGATCCCGCCTGGCCCGATTCCATGCCCAACTTTCGGTCGCCAAGGCAACCCTCCTGCGCGTTTCTACGTCAGGACGATCAATTCTCTTTCTTTACGCGCCTGGGTTGTTCTACCGTAACCCTGCATGACGCAGGGACCGTTCAGACAGCGCGACGGGCCGTTGCCCGCGCGCCGCGTCGCGGCCCGTCTCCTCTGGCTCGGCCCGTCGGAGATGGTAGCCCGGCTGCCGATCGCGGCGCTGACCCGGACGTTGCCGGGCCTGCCGCCGCAGGGCGGGATCGAGCCCGTCAGCCTGCGCGCCCTCGAGACTCGGCTCGCCGCCGAGGCGCCCCCCGACGCGGTGCTCTCGCCGCTCTTCTGGCAGGACGGCGACGTCATGGAGGCCGCGCGCCTCCTGTGGTGCCTCGAGTTTGCGGTACCCTACCGGGTCGTCTCGCCTCCCCTGCCCCGTCCGGGCATGGTGATCGACGAGGTGCTGGCGCACTTTCCCGGTCTCGACGTGGCCCTCATCGAATTGCCCTCCCCCGACGGCCGGGGCGCCGGCGCTCGTCGCGGCCGTGCCGTGGGCGATGAGGGAGACGGTAACGGGGACGGGGATGGTAACGGCAACGGGGACGAAGACGGCGGCTCCCGCGAAGGATAGGGCCTCAACTCAGCTCAGCGCCGCCCGCGCGGCGGCCACGCCGGCCTCGAACTCGGCGATCAGGGCGTCGGGCTCCTCGAGCCCCACCGACACCCGGAAGACCCCCTCGGAGATGCCGAGCGCGGCACGTCCCTCCGCGGACAGCCCCCGGTGCGACGAGGTGGCGGGGTGCGAGAGCGTCGTGCCCACGTCGCCGAGCGTCGGCGCGAAGGGCAGCCCGGGCATGGCGCGCACCAGGGCATTGGCCGCGGCGCGCCCTGCCCCGGGCGCGGCCGCCCCGGCGAGCTCGAACGCCACCATGTTGCCCCAGCGCCCCTGCAGGAGCCGACCGGCGCGGGCGCGGTCGGGGTGGTCGGCGCGGCCCGGGTAGAGCACGCGGCCCACCCCCTCCATCCGCGCCAGCGCGTCGGCAAGGCGCGCGGCCGTCGCCTCGGCCCGGTCGTAGCGGAGCGCAAAGGTGTGCATCCCCCGCTCGGCCAGCCAGCAGTCGAAGGGCGCGGGCGTCATGCCCCAGGTTTGCACGGCGGTCGCGATGCGCCCGGCGGTCTCGGCGTCGCGCGCGGCCACCCAGCCCAGCGTCGCGTCGGAGTGCCCGGCGAGCAGCTTGGTCACGGAATGCACGACCACGTCGGCCACCGCGCCCGCGCGAAAGCCTCGCGGCGTGGTGAAGGTGTTGTCGATCACCAGCGCCACGCCCCGCTCGCGGGCGAGCGCGGCGATCCCCTCGAGATCGGCCACGCGGATCGTGGGGTTCGAGACGACCTCGATCAGGATCGCCCGAGTCTGGGGGCGCAGAGCGGCCTCGATGGCGTCCGCGTCGGTCGCGTCGGCGAGCGTTGTGGCAATGCCGAGGCGCGGCAGGTCCTCGGCGAGCAGCCGCAGCGAGCGGCCGTAGAGCTGGTCGGCCCCCACCACGTGGTCTCCCGCCTGTACGAGCCCCAGCATGGCCGCAGAGACCGCGGCCATGCCCGAGCCGGTCATCACGCCCCCGAGCCGCCCGGGGCCCCCGAGCCCCTCGAGCGCGTCGATCATGCCGGCGAGCTGCGCGGCATTGGGGTGCCCCTCGCGCGCATAGGTCCAGCCCGCGAGCCTCCCCTCGTATTGCGCGTCGAGCGCGTCGGGGCTCTCGGCGGCATAGACGACGGAGGGCATCAGCGGCGTGGCCACAGGGCGGGAACGGCTCTCGGGCCACGGGATGCGGCGGCCGGGGCTCGGCGGGGTGTTGCGGCGGGTCACGGGCGGCTCCTTTCGCGGTGCCGGGTTATCGCGCGTCCCGCCGGGCGGGCGCAAGCCCGTCACTCCGGCGGCAGGATCATCTGCGTCTGTATCACCTGCGCGGCCAGCTTGGCGTCCTCGCGGAACAGCTGCGTCTGCCAGATCTGCGTGCGCCGCCCCTTGTGCAGTGCGGTGCAGACCGCGCGCAGCACCTGCCCGGCCGGCACCGCGCGGAAAAAGCTCGTCTTGCTCTCCACCGTCGTCGTCGTCTCCCCCGGCCGCAGGGTGACGGAGGCGGCGGTGCCGC
>LJNT01000023.1 GCA_001314685.1 Rhodobacteraceae bacterium HLUCCA09 | reverse complement strand
CGGTTGCATGGATGGCTCCCCTCGATGGTGGCTTTGACAGCACCCCAATATGGCACATTGCGATGCCGGGAGCGGGAGCCGTCCACCTCATCAATGGCGCGCCTGTCGGCACGGCGAGCCGGCGCACCCGCTCAGCGGTAGGCGTGCAGGCGACCGTCGGCGCTGACGAGGTAGAGCGTGCCGCCGACCACCACCGGGTTCGTCGTCGCGCCCCCCCGGATCGGCGTGCTGTCCACGAGGCTGCCGTCGCGCGGATCGAAGCCGCGGATCACCCCGTCGCTGCCGGCCACCAGCAGGCGACCGCCCGCGAGAACCGGGCCGTAATGGGCGAAGACGCCCTGCCGACGACGGAAGCGGTCGCTCCGGAAGTGGGGCAGGTCGACCGCCCAGATCACGCTGCCGTCGTCGCCGTCGAGCCGCACGAGCTGGCCCTGGTCGGTCACCGAGAAGACCGAGCCGCCGACCGGCCAGACCGGGCTCATCGCGCCCTCGGTCGCCGTCCAGATGCGCTCGCCCGAGCGGGCGTCGAGCGCGGCGATGCGGCCCGCGGGCGAGCCGGCATAGACCACGCCGCCGTCGACCACCGGATCGCCCGTGATGTCGGAAAAGCCCGCATAGGCCCGGCCCCGCCGCTGGCCGGCAATCGTCGCCGACCACACCCGCACGCCGCCGCGCTTGAGCGTCGCCACCAGCTCGGCCGAGCCGAAGGGGAAGATGGCGAGCCGGTCGGTCACTGTCGGCCCCGCTCCGCCGATGGTGGAGGAGGGCGAGGGCGCGCCCGGAAGCTGCCATTCGAGCCGCCCGTTGTCGGCCCGCACGGCGAAGGCGCGGGCATCGCGCGAGGCGACGTAGACCAGACCGTCCGACACGGTCGGCGCGCCGTCGACCGGCGCGTCGAAATCCTGTGTCCAGATCACCGCGCCCGTTGCCGGGTCGAGCGCGTGCAGCGCGCCGAAACCGGTGGTCACGAAGAGGCGCCCGCCGCCATAGGCGAGGCCGCCGCCCGTCGCGTCGCCCGGGTTGTCGGCAGGCGGCACGAGGTCGCGCGACCACAGGGGCTGGCCGGAGGTGGAATGCGCCATCGCCCGGGCCGCCGAGTCGAGCGTGTAGACGCGCCCCTCGGCCACGACCGGGTCGGCGGTGATCGAGGCGCGCCGCCCGTCGCCCGCGCCGATGTTCGCCGTCCAGACCGGCTGGAGGCTTCCGCCGAGGGCCGGGTGGCGGATGCGGTGGGCGGGCGTGCCGTTGCGGTGCGTCCACTCGGAGTGGTCGACAGTGGCGGGGAGGGTGATCGGCTCCGCCCGGTTGATCTGCGCGGTGGCGGCAGCGGCGGCGTCGATCGTGCCGTCCTCGTCCGGCAGGCTCGCCTCGAGCGGGGTGCGCACGTCGACGCGCTCGCCCTGCAGGATCGGCTCCTGCCCGCACGCCGCGAGCAGCACGGCGAGACCGAGGGCGATGCCGGCCCGGCCGCGCGGGCCGCAACGCTTGCGCGCCGCGCTGATCCCGTTGCGCATGTCGTCCCTGTCCCCCGTCACGCGACCCTCACTCAAGCGCACCTTCTCCCGCCTCAGCCGGCACCGGCCTGCGGCAGCTCGCCCCCGAGCGCCACGATCAGCTGCGCGAGGCGCTGGCGCATGCCGGGCGTCACGCTCTGCTCCAGCAGCAGGTCGCGCGCCGCCTGAACCGCCGCGTCGCGCCGCCCCTCGGCGAGGTGCCCGTAGGCCTGCTGCTCGAGCGCGAGCAGACGATAGGGCCCGCCCGCCTCGGTGAGACGCTCGATCAGCTGCGCGCGGGTCGTGGCATCGACGCCGCCCGCCTCGCCCAGCATCACGAGCTTCAGCGCGGCGAGATCGGAATAGACCGCGGGCGCACCCGCATCCTGCGCGAGCGGGCGCAGCGCCTCGGCCGCCGCGCCGGGTTGCTCGGCCGACAGCCGCTCGGAGGCGACGAGCAGCGCCACGACATGATCCGCCTCCCCGTCAACGGCGAGGCCCGCCAGCGCCGCCTGACGCGCGGCGGCATCCTCGGTCTCGAGCGCGGCCAGCAGCGTATCGCCCAGCCCCTGCGCCTCGGCCTGGGCCCGGGCCTTGCGCCATTCGTTGAACGCCGCCCCGGCGACGATGAGAACCACCGCGACGACGCCGATCCACGCATAGCGGCGCAGGTATCGGTAGAGCCGCTCGCGGCGGACCTCCTCGGTCACCTCGTCGATGAAGCTGTCGGTCTCGCTCATTTTGCGCCCGGCCCCGTTCCGATCCGCTTCCTATCCCATCGCCCGGCACGATGCCAGCCCCGCCAGGGCGATGCCAGCCCCGCCCGGGCGATGCCCGCGTCATCCGGGCCACGACGCGACATGGCGGCCGCGCCGGCACCCGACCCGCGTGCGCCAAAGCGCGCGGCCCCCTGCGTCAACGCACCCTTGGAAAAGTGCGATCGTCCGCTTAATCTGAACTGGTCGGTTCAGAAAAACATGTTAGGTCAACGACGGGTCGTTGCGGCCCGGTTTCGAGGAGAGGGCGCCCATGCGCTTGGTCTACGGTCTCGCGGCGCTGCTCGTCGCCTTCGCCATCTACATGGTGGTGATCCAGCGCGAGGCGCTGCTCGACTTCGCCGGGCGCGACGCGCCCGACACCGCGACGGAAGGCGCGGCCGACGGGTCTGGCGGCGCACCGGGCGGGGACGAGGCGCTCGCCGCGGCCGAGACGGGCGCCTCGGTCGTCGAGGAGGCGCCCAAGCGGATTCGCGTCGTCGCCATGCCCTCGCAGGCGCGCGAGATCGACACCGCCGTGCTGCTCCGCGGCCGCACCGAGGCCGCGCGCCAGGTCGAGGTGCGGTCCGAGACGTCGGGGCGCATCGTCAACGCGCCACTGCGCAAGGGCGCGCTGGTCGAGGCGGGCGAGGTGCTCTGCCAGATCGCCCCCGGCACGCGCGAGGTGGCACTGGCCGAGGCGCGCGCCCGCCTGCGCGAGGCCCGCGCCCGCATCCCCGAGTCTGCCGCCCGGGTCGAGGAGTCAGAGGCCCGGCTGACCGAGGCGCAGATCAACGACCGCGCGGCGCAGTCGCTGTCACAATCGGGGTTCGCCGCCGAGACGCGGGTGGCCTCGGCCGCCGCCGCCGTGTCGTCGGCGCGTGCGCAGGTCGAGACGGCCCGCACCGGGCTCGAGAGCGCGCGGGCGGCCGTGCAGGGCGCCGAGGCCGCCGTCGCCGCCGCCGAGACAGAGATCGAGCGGCTGGCGATCGCGGCGCCCTTCGGCGGTCTCCTCGAGAGCGACACGGCCGAGCTGGGCGCGCTGATGCAGCCCGGCCAGGCCTGTGCGACGGTGATCCAGCTCGACCCGATCCGCCTCTTGGGTTTCGTGCCCGAGGCGCAGGTGGCGCGCGTGAGGCTCGGCGCGCAAGCCGGGGCCGAGCTCGTCTCGGGCCAGCGCGTGACGGGCGATGTGACCTTCGTCGCCCGCTCGGCCGATCCGCAGACGCGCACCTTCCGGGTCGAGATCACCGCCGAGAACCCCGACCTCGCGATCCGCGACGGCCAGACCGCCGAGATCGCCATCGCGGCAGACGGGGCCGAGGCGCACCTGCTGCCCGCCTCGGCACTGACGCTCGACGATTCGGGGCGGCTCGGCGTGCGCACCGCACGCGCCGCAGAGGGCGGCGACGTCGCCGCCTTCGTGCCGGTCGAGGTGATCCGCGACACGCCGGGTGGCGTACTGGTCACGGGGCTGGACGACGAGGTGCGCGTGATCGTGGTGGGGCAGGACTACGTGACCGACGGGGTGCCCATCGAGGTCACCCTGCGCGACACCGCGCCCGGTGCGCCCGATGCACCCGCGCCCGCCTCGGCCACCGTGAGCGGCGCCGAGGGGGTCACGCAATGATCGGCATCGTTCAATGGGCCGCCGACCATGCGCGCATGGTCATGGCCTTCATCGTGCTGTCGCTCGTCATTGGCGGCGCGGCCTATGTCGGCCTGCCCAAGGAAGGCGAGCCCGACATCGAGATCCCGGCGGTCTTCATCTCGGTCCCCTTCCCCGGCATCTCGGCCGAGGACGCCGAGAAGCTGATCGTCAAGCCGATCGAGACCGAGATGAGCGATCTCGACGGACTCGACACGATGACCGGCACCGCGACCGAGGGCTACGCCAACGTGGTGCTCGAGTTCGAGTTCGGCTGGAACAAGTCGCAGACGCTGGCCGACATCCGCGCCGCGATGGACAAGGCCGAGGCCAACTTCCCCGACGGCGCCGAAAGCTGGACGGTCGACGAGTTCAATTTCTCCGAGTTTCCCGTCGTCATCGTCACCCTGTCGGGTCCCCTCCCCGAGCGGACGTTGCTGAACCTGGCGACCGACCTGCAGACCGAGCTCGAGGGGCTGGAGCCGGTGCTGGAGGCCGCGCTCGCCGGCCACCGCGACGAGATGGTCGAGGTGGTGATCGACCCGCTCCGGCTCGAATCCTACAACGTCACCGCGGGCGAACTGATCAATGCGGTCACCCAGAACAACCAGCTGATCGCCGCGGGCGAGGTCGAGACGGCGTCAGGTGCGTTCTCCGTCAAGATCCCCTCGTCGTTCGACGAGACGCGCGACATCTACGAGCTGCCGGTCAAGGTGAACGGCGACCGCGTGGTGACGCTGGGCGATCTCGCCGAGATCAACCTCACCTTCGAGGACCGCACCGGCACGGCGCGCTTCAACGGCGAGCCGACGGTCGCGCTGCAGGTGGTCAAGCGAAAGGGCTTCAACCTGATCGACACGGTGGCGCTGGTGCGCGAGACCGTGGCAGAGGCGCAGCAGACCTGGCCGCCCGAGCTGCGGCAGGCGGTGATCGTCGGCGCCTCGAACGACCAGTCGGACCAGGTGCGCGCGATGGTCCAGCAGCTCGAGGGCTCGGTGCTGACCGCCATCGCGCTGGTGATGATCGTGGTGCTGGCCGCGCTGGGGCCGCGCCCCGCGCTGCTCGTGGGCTTCGCCATCCCCACATCGTTCATGCTGTGCTTCGCGCTGCTCGCCGTGATCGGGGTGCCGATCTCGAACATCGTCATGTTCGGCCTGATCCTCGCCGTGGGCATGCTGGTCGACGGCGCGGTCGTGGTCGTCGAATACGCCGACAAGCGCATCCGCGACGGCTCGGGCCCGATGCGCGCCTATGTCGAGGCGGCGCAGCGCATGTTCTGGCCCATCGTGTCGTCGACGGCGACGACGCTCTGCGCCTTCCTGCCGATGCTGTTCTGGCCCGGCGTGCCGGGCGAGTTCATGGGGATGCTCCCCGTCACGCTCATCTTCGTGCTCTCGGCCTCGTTCGTCTCGGCACTCGTCTTCCTGCCGGTGATGGGCGGCGTCACGGGCCGGCTTAGCCGCGTCTTCGGCCACATGGCTGATCTGCTCAAGGCGACGCTGCCCTGGGTCGTGCGCGCCGCGCTGGCGCTCGGCGCTCTCTGGCTCGCCTTCGCCGCGGCGATGCAGGTGCTCAACCCGACCTACCTGTTGCCCGAGGGCCTGCCGCCGCTCGCGGCCAGCGCCATGGGCGGCGTGCTGTTCGTGGCGGCGGCGATCCTCGTCTCGATCACCCTGCACGCCGCGGCGATCCAGTGGGGGACGCGCAGGATCCGCGCCGGTCACCACCGCACGCCCTTCGGCTGGCTGATCCAGTTCATCACGGGCAACCCGGTGATGCCGCTGGTCGTGATCGCGGGCGTGGTCGCCTTCGTCATGACGACATTCGCCACCTATGGCGATAACAACCGGGGCGTCGAGTTCTTCGTCGAGACCGAGCCGGAGCAGGCGATCGTCCATGTCCGCGCCCGCGGCAACCTCTCGCTCGCCGAAAAGGACGCGCTGGTGGCGCAGGTCGAGCGCGAGGTGCTGGGCACGCCGGGCATCGAGACGGCCTTCGCCTTCGCCGGCGAGGGCGGGCTGAACTCCAACACCGGCGGCGCCTCGGGGCCGCGCGACGCGATCGGGCAGGTCCAGATCGAGATGACGCGATGGGAGGACCGGCCGCGCATCAGCGACCCCGTCGAGCTCTTCGGCATTCCCGTGCTGGATCGCGCCACCGTCGATCCCGCGTTCTCGGGCACCGCGATCATGGCCGATCTGCAGGCCCGGCTCGACACGATCCCCGGCATCTACACCGAGGTGACAGAGCTCGCCCAGGGCCCCGCCTCCGGCAAGCCGGTGCACCTGCGCATCAAGGGCGATGACCTGCCGGCGCTGCAGGGCGCCGTGGAAACCGTCCGGGCCCGGTTCGACGAGACGCCGGGCCTCGTCGACATGGAGGACACGCGCCCTCTGCCCGGCATCGACTGGGAGATCTCGGTCGACGTCGAGAAGGCCGGCCGCTACGGCGCCGACGTGGCCACCGTGGGCGCGATGGTGCAGCTCGTCACCCGCGGCATCTTCCTCGACACGATGCGCGTGCCGACCTCGGAGGAAGAGATCGACATCCGCGTGCGTCTTCCCCAGGACGACCGCGTGCTGTCGACCCTCGACACGCTCAAGGTGCGCACCGACGACGGCCT
>LJNT01000134.1 GCA_001314685.1 Rhodobacteraceae bacterium HLUCCA09 | reverse complement strand
TCGGGCGGCAGGGGGGCAAAGGTGAGCGCGGGCGAGCCCTCGAGCTCGCCGGGCATCAGGAAGCGGCCCGGCGTGCAGTCGGAATAGCCCGCGTCGCGCGCCGCGCGCAGGTAGGCCGTGTAGGCGCCCGCCAGCCGCTCGGCATCGGGCTCGGCCAGCGGCGCGGCGGGGTCGGTCGCGGCCAGCGCCGCGCGGAAGGGGGCCGCCTCGGGGCGGCTTTCCGCGGCCGCCAGCACCTCCTGCGACCACTGGGCGAAGTCGCTCTCCATCAGCCCGAGGTCGAGCAGCCACTCGCCGGGGTAGTCGACGATGTCGAGATGCAGCGTGCGCGGGCCAGACACGGCGCCGATCAGCCCCGACGGCTGGATGCGGAACGACAGGCGCAGTTGCGAGACGGCGCGGGTGCTGTCGGGCCATTCGGGGGGCTGGCCGGTCATCGCCGCGAGGTGCCGCTCGTAGGCGAAGCGCGGCACCGTGTCGTCGGGCTGGGGCTGGAGCCACGCGGCCTTGATCGCGCCCGAGGCGGCGGCGTGCAGGCCCGGCATGCGGCCCCGGTCCATCAGGTTGGCGACCAGCGAGGTGATGAACACCGTCTTGCCGGCGCGGGCGAGGCCGGTCACGCCGAGGCGGATCACGGGCTCGGAGAAGAGCGACGTCACGCCCCCGGCGACGCTCTCGACGCCGCCCATCACCCCATCCGCGATGCGCCCGATGACCATGCCCGCCTCTCGCTCACGAGGCCTAAGTAACGACGGCGCGCGGCGGTGCCTAGATGCGTGCCGCAGGGGAACGGTGGCGCTGGAGCGGCGTGACCGCGCGCGTCAGGGGAGCCACGGGGCGAAAGCCGCGCCATGCCTCCCGGGGGGCGGGGGCGGCGAAGGGCGGGTCCGGCGAGCCGCGCGGGTGGCGGGGCGCCTCAGGCGGTGGCGGCGAGCTGGTTGTGCTTGCGCGCGACGAAGCTCTTGGCCGTCTCCACGGCGACGGCGGCATCGCGGCAATAGGCGTCGGCGCCGATGGCGCGGCCGAACTCCTCGTTGAGGGGGGCGCCACCGACGAGCACGATGTAGTCGTCGCGGATGCCCTTCTCGACCATCGTGTCGATCACGACCTTCATGTAGGGCATCGTCGTGGTCAGCAGGGCCGACATGCCGAGGATGTCGGGCTCTTCGGCCTCGAGCGCGTCGAGATACGCCTCGACGGGGTTGTTGATGCCGAGATCGACCACCTCGAAGCCCGCGCCCTCCATCATCATCGACACGAGGTTCTTGCCGATGTCGTGGATGTCGCCCTTGACCGTGCCGATCACCATCTTGCCCTGCTTGGGCGCTCCGGTCTCGGCCAGCAACGGCTTGAGGATGGCCATGCCGGCCTTCATCGCGTTGGCCGCGAGCAGCACCTCTGGCACGAAGAGGATGCCGTCGCGAAAGTCCTTGCCGACGATGGTCATGCCGCCCACCAGCGCCTCGGTCAGGATCGTGTAGGGCTGCCAGCCGCGCTCGAGCAGGATGTTCACGCCCTCCACGATCTCGTCCCTGAGACCGTCGTAGAGGTCGTCGTGCATCTGCTGGACAAGCTCTTCGTCGTCGAGTTCCGCGAGGATGATGTCGTCGTCGTCGGCCATGGTCGTCTCCTGCCCGGGGCGCGCGCGCGCCTGGACCGGGCGCCCCTCTGGTGGTGGTCATGACAGCAAGCGCCCGAACGCGACTTGTCGCGCTCCTGATTGCGACATTCACGGGTGCGCCACCGACGCCGCCCTCCGAATCCGCGCCATTGCCGGCCGCCGGGCAGACACACCGCGTCGCGACTTGCGGGTGTTCTCTTTATGTTCTAACTTTTACGTATGGCGCCAGTCTCTCCCTCTCCCAAGGCGCCGCGCACCGCGCGTGCGGTGGGCCGCGGCGCACGCAGCAATGCAGCGGGGCGATTCGAGCGGCACGCGCGCGAATCGGCCGACGACGGTTGGGAGAGCGCCGAGGAGTTGCCGCCGCTGCGCACCGAGGTGACCGAGGAGCGGGCCGGCCGGATCATCACGCGCAACGTCTCGCCCGACCTGTCGTTCGACCGCTCGATCAACCCCTATCGCGGCTGCGAGCACGGCTGCGTCTACTGCTTCGCGCGGCCCTCGCACGCGTATCTGGGCCTCTCGCCGGGCCTCGACTTCGAGACGAAGCTGACGGTCAAGCCCGGCGCGGCCGAGGCGCTGCGGCGCGAGCTGTCGGCGAAGGGCTACGCGCCCGCGCCGATCGCCATCGGCACCAATACCGACCCCTATCAGCCCGTCGAGCGCGAGCGGGGCGTCATGCGCGCCTGCCTCGAGGTCTTGTCGGAGTTTCGCCACCCCGTGGCCATCGTGACCAAGGGCACGCTCGTCGCGCGCGATCTCGACATCCTGGGCGAGATGGGCCGCGCCGGGCTGGCGCGCGTGGGCGTGTCGATCACCACGCTCGACGCGGGCCTCGCACGCTCGATGGAGCCGCGGGTGCCATCGCCCGCCCATCGCCTGCGCGCGGTGGAGCGTCTGGCGCGGGCCGGCGTGCCGGTGCGCGTCTGCCTCGCCCCCGTGATCCCGGGGCTCACCGACCACGAGGTCGAAGCGATCCTCGGGGCCGGTGCCGCCGCGGGCGCGAGTTCGGCGAGCCTCGCGCTCCTGCGCCTGCCGCGCGAGGTGTCGGCGCTGTTCCGGGAATGGCTCGCGCAGACGCGGCCCGACCGCGCGGGCCGCGTCATGGCGAGGGTGCGCGAGACGCATGGCGGGCAGGACACCGACTCGGCGTTCGGGCGGCGGCTGACGGGGCAGGGTGAGGTGGCCGGCCTGATCCGCCGCCGCTTCCGCCTCGCCTGCGGCCGGCTGGGCCTCGCAGACCGCGTGCCCCCGCTGCGAACCGACCTGTTCCGCGTGCCGCCCGGGGCGGGCGACCAGCTCTCGCTCTTCTGAGCGGCCCCCGGGTCTGAGCGGCCCCGGACCGGCGGTCAGGAATGCGCGGGCTGTCGCTGCGTGGCCGCGCCGGGGGCGCCGCGGGTCTGCCACAAGGCCGCGGTCGCCAGGACGGCGAGGGCAAGGGCCGCGAAGCCCGCCCCGGTGACGGGAGCGACCAGCCCCTCTTCGGCGCCGCGGGCGTTCTGCAACAGGCCCGTGCCGCCGGCGATCCACGCCAGGGCGCCGGCGGGCAGCACCAGCGCGCGCCGTCCCGCCCGGTCGAGCTCGGGCAGCAGCAGCGCCAGCGCCGGGCCGTAGAGCGCGAGGTCGTAGTCGTAGAGATACGGGCTGAAGAGCGGCGTGGCGAAGAGCGCCACGGCCAGCGCGCGGCGGGGGGCGAGCCGGCGCGCGGCGATGGCCACGGCGGCTGCGGCGCACAGCCCCGCCGCCGCCTGCAGCGCGATGGCCGTCCCGTGCGGCAGGCCGAGGCTCGTCAGCGCGGCGTGGAGCGAGGCCATGCGGTGGGCGGGATAGGCGCCGGCGGCGAGCTGCGCACCCGCCTCGCCCGTCGCGGCGAGGAACACGCCCCAGAGGTCGGCGCCGAAGGCGGCGACCGAGCCGGCGCAGGCCAGTGCCGCGACCGCAGCGCCGGAGGCGAGCATGCGCCACCGTCCGGCGGCCAGGCACCACAGGCCGAGCCCCAGCCCCAGATGCGGCTTGACCACGAGCAGGCCGAGCACGGCGCCCGCCCGCCCGTCGCGGCCGCGCAGGGCCGCGTCGCAGGCCAGCGCCGCGATCCCCGCCATCAGCAGCCCGTTCTGCCCGCTGCTGACCGACATGACGGCGGCCGGAAGCGCCGCGAAGAGCGCGACGCCGGCATGCCTGCCGCCCAGCCGGGCGATGCCGACCAGGTAGAGGGCGAGGCTGGTGGCGGCGAAGACCGCATATGCGGCGTCGCGCCCCATGGTGCCGAGCGGGGCGAGCGCGAGGTCGAAGGGGGGCGGGTAGGTCCAGGTCATCGGGCTCGGCACGCCGCCCATCGCGATCTGGGCGGCGAGCATGGCGTCGAGGTCGTAGGCCTCCTCGATCAGGCCGGCGAGCGCGAGGCGCGCCACGACGTGGAACATGTCGAAATCGGAGGCGGACACGCCGGAGAGGGCCCCCAGGCCGGTGCCGCCCGCAAGATTCAGCGCCGCGCCGAAGAACAGCGCAACGACGGCGAGGGCGCCCAGCAGGCGCAGGGTGACGGCGTTCGCTCCGAAAGGGCTGTCGGTCACGGGGGTCTGTCCGGTGGTTTCGTCCGCCACATCGTGGCCGGGCCGCGTGACCGGATCATGGCGTCGGGCCGGCCCGGGCATGGCGACGGTGCCCGCCCGCCCGGCCCCTGCGGCGCCGCTCAGCCGCGGCGGCGCCGGCGCGGCCGGTCCGGGGGGCCGCCCGGGGCGGTGCCGTCGGTCTCCGACGAGAAGCCGCCGAGCGCCGCGGCGATCCGCTCGAGCGTCGGTGCCGGGCCGCGGGGGCGCTCCTCGAGCGCGGCGCGCATCGCGCGCAGGTGGTCGGGCGTGGTGCCGCAGCAGCCTCCGATGATGCGTGCGCCCGCGTCGCGGGCCATGACGGCGTAGTCGGCCATCAGCGCGGGCGTGCCGTCGTAGTGGATGTGGCCGTGCACGTATTTCGGGATGCCGGCATTGCCCTTGGCGATCACCGGCCGGTCGGCCCCGGCGGCGGCGAAGCCGAGCACGGTGCGCAAGAGGTCCGACGCGCCGACGCCGCAATTGGCGCCGAAGGCGAGGGGGCCGTGGTCCATGCGGGCGACGGCCCGGGCGAGGTCGGCCGAGGTGAGGCCCATCATCGTGCGCCCCGCGGTGTCGAAGCTCATCGTGCCGCACCAGGGCATGCCCGCGCGGCGTGCGGCCTCGGCGGCCGCTTCGTATTCCTCGAGCGCCGAGATCGTCTCGACCCACAGCAGGTCGGCGCCGCCCGCCTTCAGACCCTCGGCCTGCTCGTGGAAGATCTCGACCGCGGCGGCGCGCGACAGCGAGCCGGTGGGCGCGAGGATCTCGCCGGTGGGCCCCACCGAGCCGGCGACGAGCACGCGCCGCCCGGCGCGGTCGGCCACCTCGCGGCCGATCTCGGCGCCGAGGCGGTTGAGCTCGCCCACGCGCGCCTCGGCGCCATGCAGCTTGAGCCGGGCGGCGTTGGCACCGAAGGTGTTGGTGAGGAAGAGGTCGGAGCCCGCATCGACCGCGCCCGAATAGAGCCGCGCGATCCGGTCGGGGTGGTCGGCGTTCCACAGCTCCGGCGCGTCGCCCGCCTCGAGGCCCATGGCGAACAGCGTGGTGCCGGTGGCCCCGTCGGCCAGCAGCCAGTCGCGTTCGGCGAGCAGGGGGCCGAGGGGATCGGGGATCGGGGCGGCGTTCGGGTCGGTCATGGCGAGGTCTCGCAAGGGATGGGCAGCGGCAGCGCCCTTACCCGAGCTGCCGGGGCGGAGGCAAAGGGTTTCGCGTCCGCGCCTGCGACGGGAAGGGCTGCCGGCCCCGGAGCCGGGGCGAGGCGGACCTCGCCTTCGGCATCGGCCCGCCCACCCCGGCAGCCCTCGCCTGCACGCGCCCCGCCGTCGCGCGGGCGGGCGGCGGGGCGCCTGGAGGCCCGACGGCCCGCGGGCGGGGGGGCGATGCCGGTCGCTGGGTGCCGGTCGCTGGGTGCCGGTCGCTGGGTGCCGGTCGCTGGGTGCCGCGCCCGTCGGACCGGCGTCCCGGCGCGGGCGGGGTCTTCGGGGCGGGCGGTCCGGCTCGTGCGCGGGATGCGGCCCGCCCCTTTCGCTGCCGCGGGGCGCCAGGACGGGTCGCGCCGCGCGGCGAGGCGGGACGGGGAAAGGGGCCGCGTTAACGTCACCCTGCGGCAGACAGCGGCAAGGGGCGGGGCCGGATGGGAGGCGCCCAGCAGAGACGTCGAGAGACGCGCCGGGGCGCGCCCCTCTCGCACGATCTCGGGCGGTCAGCCGCCCTCGCGGACCCTGCGGCGTGCTTGTTCGAGAAACTCGGCCATCCTGGCGCGGATGGTCGCCTCGTCGGCGAGGTCGCCGAGGTCGGCGGCCAGCTTCTGCACCACCTCTTCGTGTCCCGGCGCCATGAAGTCGGTGCGGATCACCTCCTTGGCATAGCTGGCGGCCTCTTCGGCCGAGCGGCCCATCAGCTCGCAGGCCCAGTAGGCGATCAGCTTGTTGCGGAGGGACGCGGCCTTGAACTCCAGCTCGGCGTCGTGGGCGAACTTGTTCTCGAAGGCGGATTCGCGGTCGTCGAAGGTGGTCATGGGCGCTGGCCTCCCCGTGGGAACTTGGATCGTGGCGCGCCCCGGCTGCCCGGCGCCGCGCGTCGGCTCCTCTCTAGGCCAGCCGTCCGGGTTTGCAAAGACGGCGTCGGGCCGGAGACATGTGGCCCGTGGTCCCTCGTCGGTGGCGCTTTGCCCGTCGCCCGGTGGCGTTTTGCCCGTCGCCCCGTGTCGGAGGGCGAGGCGCGCGGTGCAGAGGGCGACTCGGTGGCGGCCCCGTGGCAGCGTCTCCGGCGCGGGTCGCGGCGCGGCCGGCCTCGTGCCGGGGGTGCGGCGCCCTCAGCCGCGGTCGACGCCGAAGAGCTCGTCGAGGCGGGCGGCGTCG
>LJNT01000191.1 GCA_001314685.1 Rhodobacteraceae bacterium HLUCCA09 | reverse complement strand
AGGCAGGCCGCCACCGCCTCGAGATAGACCTCGGTCTTGCCCGAGCCGGTGACGCCGCGCAGGAGCGTGGTGCCATAGCCCCCCTCGGCCACGCCCGCCCGCAGCGCCCCGGCCGCCTCCGCCTGGTCCGCCGACAGGGTCACGCCGGGGCGGTCGGGGTCGAGCCGGGGAAAGGGCGTGTCGCGCGGGGCCTCGATCTCCTCGACCCAGCCGCCTTTCGCCAGCCCCTTCACGACGCCGGTCGTCACATCCGCCCGCGCGGCGAGCTCGGCGAGGGCGAAGAGCGCGCCCGGCTCCTCCTCGAGCACCTCGAGCACGCGGGCGCGCGGCCCGGTCATCCGCGCGGGCTCGCCCGCGCCCCGGCGATAGACGCGCCGCGTGCCGGGCGCCGCGCCGAGGCCCGGCGCACGGGTCGCCAGCCGCAGCATCGCGGGCATCGGCGTCAGGGTGTAGTCGGCGGCCCGGCCGAGGAAATCGCGCATCTCGGCGGCCATCGGCGGCGCGTCGAGCACCCGCGTCACGGGGCGCAGCTTCGCCCGGTCGTAGCTCCCCGTGCCCGCGCCCCAGACGACGCCGAGCACCCGGCGCGGCCCGAGCGGCACCTCGACGAAATCGCCCGCCCCGCAGCCCCCCGGGGGCGCGGTGTAGTCGAGCAGGCGGTCGAGCGGCTCGACCGTCAGCACCGCCACCGCCGCGCCCTCCGGGTAGTCGGGCGCCGGCCCCGCCCGCCCTGTCGTGAACAGATCATCCATGCTGCGCCCGCCCGTCCGGGCCTTTCCCGGCCCCCGTCTCTGCGCTATTCCCCCGCACGAGCAAGCCTGGGCCGACGGGACCCGCCCCGACCGGCCCCATACCGAGCAGGAGCGCCGCCATGAAATTCTTCGCCGACACCGCCGACACCGCCGCCATCCGGGAGCTGGCCGAGACCGGCCTGCTCGACGGCGTGACGACCAATCCCTCGCTCGTGATGAAGTCGGGCCGCGACTTCAAGGAGGTCGTGCGGGACATCTGCGCCATGGTCGAGGGCCCCGTCTCGGCCGAGACGGTCGCCCTCGACGCCGAGACCATGATCGCCGAGGGGCGCGAACTGGCGAAGCTTGGCGACAACGTGGCGATCAAGGTGCCGCTCACGCTCGACGGGCTGAAGGCGTGCAAGACGCTCACGGGCGAGGGACGGATGGTCAACGTCACGCTCTGCTTCTCGGCCAACCAGGCGCTGCTCGCCGCCAAGGCGGGCGCGACCTTCATCTCGCCCTTCGTCGGCCGGCTCGACGACGTCAACCTCGACGGGATGGAGCTGATCTCGGACATTCGCCAGATCTACGACAATTACGGCTTCGAGACCCAGATCCTCGCCGCCTCGATCCGCACCGTGAACCACGTGAGCGAGGCCGCCAAGATCGGCGCGGATGTGGCCACGATGCCACCCGAGGTCATCAAGAAGCTCGCGGCCCACCCCCTGACCGACAAGGGTCTGGACGCCTTCCTCAAGGACTGGGAAAAGACGGGGCAGAAAATTCTCTGACGTCGCAAGGGGAAGGGCGGCAGAGTTGATGTGCGTGTCGATGGTCGTGTCAAGGAGGGGCGCATGGGAGACGGGGCATGAGCGAGGCGGCGATGGAGCGGGATGACCTGCGCGAGTGGATTCTCGCCGCACCCGATCGGATCCTCGAGGACCGCGAGGTCATGCGCGCCCTCGTCGGCGCGGAGCGGGGCACGGCGGGCGGCAAGATCGTCGACCTGCGCGGCATCGCGATGGAGCGGCTCGAGGCCCGGCTCGACCGGCTCGAGGATACGCACCGCTCGGTCATCGCGGCCGCCTACGAGAACCTCGCGGGGACCAACCAGGTGCACCGCGCCATCCTGCGCATGCTAGACCCGGTCGATTTCGAGGAATTCCTGCACAACCTCGCCACCGACGTCGCCGCGATCCTGCGGGTCGACTCGATCCGGCTGGTGCTCGAGAGCCCCGAGCCGGAAGCGGGCGACGCGCTCGAGGCGCGGCTCGCCGACATCCTCTCGATCCGGCCCGAGGGCTGGATCGACGCCTATATCGACGGTGGGCGCGAGGGCCTGCCCTGGCGCACCGTGACCCTGCGGCAGGCCGTGCCCGGAGAGGACAACCCCTATGGCGAGCAGGCCCAGTGGGTAGCGTCGGAGGCGCTCGTCCGCCTCGATTTCGGGCCCGGCCGGCAGGCCGGCATGATCGCGATGGGCGCCGAGGACCCGCACCAGTTCAAGCCGTCGCAGGGCACCGACCTGCTCACCTTCTTCGGCGGGGTCTTCGAGCGGCAGATGCGGCGCTGGCTGAGCTGAGCCTGCATATCTCCCCGGCCCTGCGCGACGCCTCGGAGCGCTGGGCCGACCACCTGCGCGGCATCGAGGGCCGCGCCGCCGCGACGGTCGCCGCCTACACCGCCGACCTGCGCGGTTTTCTCGCCTTCCTGACCGAGCATCTCGGCGGCGCCCCCGGCCCCGCTGCGCTGGCCCGCATCGCGCAGGCTGACATGCGGGCTTGGATGGCGCGCGAGCGCGCCCGCGGCCTTTCGGCCCGCTCGCTGGCGCGTGCGCTGTCGTCGGTGAAGTCCTTTGCCCGGTGGCTCGCCGATCACGACGGGGTCGAGGCGACGGCGATCCTCGCCATGCGCGCGCCGCGGGTGAAGCGCAAGCTGCCCCGCCCGCTGGCCGAGACCGCCGCCCGCGCCATGCTCGACACCGCGCCGGCGCAGGCGACCGAGCGATGGATCGTCGCGCGCGACGCCGCCGTTCTCACGCTTCTCTACGGCTGCGGGCTGCGCATCTCCGAGGCGCTGGGGCTCGACGCCGGCCTGCTGCCGCTGGGCGATTCGCTGCGGATCCGCGGCAAGGGCAGCAAGGAGAGGGTGGTGCCCGTGATCGCCCCGGCCCGCGACGCCGTCGCGGCCTACGCCGCGGCGTGCCCTCATCCGCTGACGCCCGGCACCGCGCTCTTCCGAGGCCAGCGCGGCGGGCCGCTCAACCCCCGCCTCGTTGCCCGCACGATGGAGCGGGCACGGATGCAGCTCGGCCTGCCCGCCTCCGCCACGCCCCACGCGCTCCGCCACAGCTTCGCCACCCACCTGCTCGACGCGGGCGGCGACCTGCGCGCGATCCAGGACCTGCTCGGCCACGCCTCGCTGGCCACGACCGAGGGCTACACCGCCGTCGACACCGCCCGCCTGATGGAGGTCTACGCAGGCGCGCACCCCAAGGCGTGAGCCGCCCGCGCGACATCGGGGGCGCGCGCAAATCCCTTCGCAAGGGATTTGCAAATTCCTTCGTCAAGGAATTTGCGCCGGGCGGGGCCGGGGAAGTTTGCACCGCCGCCCGCGATGCGGCAAGAGAAGCCGATGACCCCGCATCTGCGCGCCTATTCCGTCCACCTGCTGACCGCCACCGGCGCGATCTTCGCCATGCTGGCGATGCTCGAGGCGAGCCGTGGCGACTGGCCGATGATGTTTCTCTGGCTTGTGGTCGCCTTCGCGGTCGACGGCATCGACGGGCCGCTGGCGCGCAGGTTCGGCGTGCAGCAACATGCCCCGCAGGTCGACGGCGTGCTGATGGACCTCATCATCGACTACCTCACCTACGTCTTCATCCCCGCCTACGCGCTGTTCCAGTCGGGCCTGCTTCCCGGCTGGCCGGGATGGCTCGCGCTGCTCGCCATCGTCTTCACCTCGGCGATCTACTTCGCCGACACCCGGATGAAGACGAAGGACAATTCCTTCGCGGGCTTCCCCGGCTGCTGGAACATGCTGGTGCTCGTGCTGTTCGCCGTCTCTCCGCCGCCCCTCGTTTCGCTGGCGCTGGTGATCGTGCTGGCGAGCGCGATGTTCACCGAGCTCAAGTTCGTCCACCCCGTCCGGACGGAGCGCTGGCGCGCCGTCTCCCTGCCCATGGCCTTCGCATGGACGTTCTTCGCCTTCTGGGCGGCCTGGGTGGAGTTCGACCCGCAGAGCTGGGCGATCTGGGGTCTGGTGGCGACCAGCGTCTACCTCCTGCTTGCCGGCATCGCCCAGCAGCTGACCGAGGCGCGCGCGGCCGCCTGAGCGCGGCGACTCACCGCTCGGGCAGACCGAGGCGGATCGCGCCGCCCGAGGCGTCCGGATCGACCCGCGCGCCCTTGCGGGTGGCCCGAAGGCGGCCCTGCCTCTGCATCTCGGCCGCGACCCGTCGGATCTCGGGCATGAGGGGGCGCCAGTCGGCGGCGAGTGCACGCGCGGCCTCGGAGGGGCAGAAGGTCTTTCCCGGCCCCCGCCGCAGGGCGAGATCGGTCAGGACGGCCCTCATGCAGGCCTTGTCAGGCATGCGCGCGCCCCGTCACGCTACGCGCCTTGCGGCGCCGCAGGCGCCGCCCGGGTCGCCCGATCCGCAGGATCGGGCGAAACCGCTCAACCGAGCGCCGCGTCGCACCTGGCACAGACGCCCGGACGGGCGTGATGGCCGACATCGGGCAGCACCTTCCAGCAGCGCTGGCACTTCGCCCCTTCGGCACGCGCCGCCACCACCGCCACACCGGGCACGTCCGGCAGGGTGACCGCCTCGTCGGGAGCGGGCTCGGTCGAGATGCGCATGTCGGACGTGATGCAGAGGTCGGCGAAGGTCTCGCGCTCGAGCAGTCCCGCCACTTCCTCGCTCACGTAGACATGCGGCGCGGCCTCGAGCGAGGCGCCGATCCGCCCCGCCTGCCGCTCGATCTCGAGCGCGCCAGTCACCACGCGCCGCACCTGCCGCACCCGTTCCATCCGCGCGGCCAGTGCCTCGTCGCGCCACAACGCGGGCGTCTTCGGCATGTCCTGCAGGTGGACCGACGAGTCCTCGCCGGGGAAGCGCTCCAGCCAGACCTCTTCCATGGTGAATACCAGCATCGGCGCGAGCCACGTCACGAGCCTGTGGAACAGCGCGTCGAGCACCGTCAGGCAGGCCCGCCGGCGCAAGCTGTCGGCCGGGTCGCAGTAGAGCGCGTCCTTGCGGATGTCGAAGTAGTAGGCCGAGAGATCGACGGTGGCGAAGGTGAAGACGCGCGTCCACACCTCCTGGAAATCGTAGGCCGCATAGCGCGCCCGCACCTCGCGGTCCAGCGCCTCGAGCCGGTGCAGGATCGCCCGCTCGAGCTCGGGCATCTCGGCCGGCTCGACCCGCAGCCCCTCGTCCCAGTGCGCGAGCCCGCCGAGGATGAACCGCATCGTGTTGCGGAGGCGGCGATAGCTGTCGGCCACCCCCTTCAGGATCTCCTTGCCGATGCGCAGGTCGCCCGTGTAGTCCGACTGCGCCACCCAGAGCCGCAGGATGTCGGCGCCGTACTGCTTCTGCACGTCCTCGGGCGCCACCGTGTTGCCCTTGGACTTCGACATCTTCTCGCCCTTCTCGTCGAGCGTGAAGCCGTGGGTCAGCACGCCGCGGTAGGGGGCGCGACCCTTGGTGCCGCAGGCCTGCAGCATCGACGAATGGAACCAGCCGCGGTGCTGGTCGGTCCCCTCGAGGTAGAGGTCGGCGATGCCGTCCTCCGTGCCGTCCTCGCGGTCGCGCAGCACGAATGCGTGGGTGGAGCCGGAATCGAACCACACGTCGAGGATGTCGAAGACCTGGTCGTAGGCGTCGGGGTCGTGGTCGTCACCGAGGAAGCGCGCCTTGGCGCCCGGCGCATACCATGCATCTGCCCCTTCCGCCTCGAAGGCCGCGACGACGCGGGCGTTCACCGCCGGGTCGCGCAAGAGGAAGTCGGGGTCGTCGGGCCTCGCCCCCTTCTTCACGAAACAGGTGAGCGGCACGCCCCAGGCGCGCTGGCGCGAGAGCACCCAGTCGGGGCGGTTCTCGATCATCGAATAGAGGCGGTTGCGGCCCGAGGGCGGTGTCCACGTCACCAGCTCGTCGATCGAGCGCAGGGCACGGGCGCGGATCGTGTCGCCGTAGGTGCCCATCCCGTCGTCGAGCTTGTGGTCGATGGCGGCGAACCATTGCGGCGTGTTGCGGAAGATCAGCGGCGCCTTGGAGCGCCACGAATGCGGATAGGAGTGCTTGAGCCGCCCCCGCGCGATCAGCGCGCCCGCGGCCACGAGCGCCTCGATGACGCGCCTGTTGGCGTCGCCCTCCCTGCCCTTGTGGTCGAAGATCTTCGCCCCGCCGAAGAGCGGCAGGTCGGCGCGGAACGAGCCGTCCTCCAGCACGTTGTGCGTCATCTTCAGGCCGTGGCGCTGGCCGAGCGCGTAGTCGTCGGCCCCGTGGGAGGGCGCGGTGTGCACGAAGCCCGTGCCCGCCTCGTCGGTCACGTGCTCGCCCGGCAGCATCGGCACGTCGTAGTCCCACTCGCCCTTCCCGCCTTCGACGCCGCGCAGGGGGTGGGCCATGGCGAGGCCGGCGAGTTCATGGGCCGTCACGTCGCGCAGGCGCCGCCACTGGCCATCGTCGAGCCGGGCCCTGACCATCGTCTCCTCGGCCAGCGCGTCGGCCAGGAGGTAACGGTCGCCCACCCTGGCCCAGCACTCGTCGGGCGTGGCCGTGACCTCGTAGAGGCCATAGGAAAGGTCGGGGTTGAAGGCGACGGCGCGGTTCTGCGGGATCGTCCAGGGCGTCGTCGTCCAGATCACGACATCGGCACCGCGAAGCTCTTCGTAGGGCTCTTTGTCGGGCGACTCCACCGGCTCGTCCCCTCTTGAAGGGGGAGTCCAGTCCATGGCCACATACCATGAAACAGGGAATTTCACCCACACCGTGTGCGACTGGTGCTCGTGGTATTCCACCTCCGCCTCGGCCAGCGCGGTCTTTTCCACGACCGACCACATGACCGGCTTCGAGCCCTGGTAGAGCGTGCCGTTCATCAGGAAGGTCATGAACTCCGACGCG
>LJNT01000077.1 GCA_001314685.1 Rhodobacteraceae bacterium HLUCCA09 | reverse complement strand
GGGCTGCTCTCGGACCTTGTGTAGGAGCTTGATTCTACAGAGCTTTCGCGGGCACGCCAGCCGCCCTCCCCGATTTCGATGAATAATACGGGCTCACCGCACGCGAAGCTGATGGGGGCTCCGCCCAGAACGATCTCCTGCTCCTTCCGGCTCACGAGGTGCATCTCGATGCGCTCGAGCCCCGCGTTCCATCGTGCCTCGTGATCGAAGGCGTCGACGTCGAAGGTGCCACCGGCCTCCCGGTTCAGGCGGTGCAGGAGGTTGCGGTTGAAGGCGGCGGTCACGCCCTGCGCATCGTCGTAGGCACGCAGGAGAGTCTCGGGATCCTTCGCGAGATCGACACCGAGAATGAAGGCGGAGACGTAGGGCCAGCCCCTCACCCGGCGCAGGAGATCCTGCGCCTCGGCAGGTTCGAGGTTACCGATCGTGGAGCCGGGGAAGAAGGCGACCTTGGGCAGGCCGCGCGTCTCGGACGGAAGCTCGAGATTGCCGAGAAAGTCGCCCACGAGCGGCGCCACGCGAAGATGCGGATAGGCGCGGTCGAGATTGCGGGAGACCTCGCGCAGGAATTCGCCGGATACGTCGATCGGGACATAGACGCCGAGTCCCCGGAGCGCGTCGAGGAGGATGCGCGTCTTGGTGCTGGCGCCGCTCCCGAGCTCGATCACGGCCGCGCCCTCGGGCACGCATGCCGCGAGCGTCTCGACTTCCGTGCCCAGGATCGAGAGCTCCGTGCGCGTGGGATAGTACTCGGGCAGCTCCGTGATCCGCTCGAAAAGGGCGCTGCCCGCGTGATCGTAGAACCACTTGGGGTTCATGCGCTTCGGCCGCGCGCGCAGGCCGTCCAGCGCGTCCGCGAGCAGGGCGCGGTTGGTGACGAGGGGCTTGTCCATGTCAGCCGTCCTGCGCGAGGCGAAGGCCCAGCATCTGCCAGCGCTGATGCGGATAGAAGAACGTGCGATAGGTCGGACGCATCTGCGCCGCGGGCGTCGCGCAGGAGCCGCCGCGCAGCACGTACTGGTTCACCATGAACTTGCCGTTGTATTCGCCGATCGGCCCCTCGGGCGGCCGGAACCCCGGATAGGGCGTGAACGGGCTCTGTGTCCATTCCCAGACGTCGCCCCAGGGCCCGCCCTCCGGCAGCGGGCGAAGCAGGCCGGAGTCGAGGAAGTTGCCGCGGAGGGGGCGGTCTTGGAAGGCGACCTCCCACTCGGCCTCGGTGGGCAGGCGCGCGCCGGCCCAGCGGGCGAAGGCGTCGGCCTCGTAGTAGCTGACGTGGACCACGGGCGCGTCGAGGTTCACGGGCTGCGCGCCCCTGAGCGTGTAGGTCCACCACGCGCCGTCCTGACGCCACCAGTATAGCGGCGCATCCCAGCCCTCCTTGCCGCGGCAGGTCCAGCCGTCCATCAGCCAGAGCGGCGCGGTCTCGTACCCGCCGTCCTCCATGAAGGCGATCCAGTCGCGGTTCGTCACGGGCCGGTCGGCCATGCGGAACGGCTCGAGCCACACGCGGTGCCGCGGCCCCTCGCAGTCGTAGGCGAAGCCCGAACCGTCGTGCCCGATCTCGACCAGCCCGCCCTTGTGGGCGCTGAAGGAGAGCGGAACCTCCTCCGTCACCGGCATTGGTTCGGGGTCGCGGTAGGCTGGCAGCAGCGGGTTGTAGGAAAAGCCGTTCAAGAGGTCGGTCACCAGAAGTTCCTGGTGCTGCATCTCGTGGTGGCAGCCAAGCTCCACGAGCGCAGAGATTTCCTCCGCATCGGCATGGCCGGCCTCGACGAGCCTGGCCAGCGCCTCGTCCACATGGGTGCGGTACTCTTCCACGGCGGACCCGTCGGGCCTGGAGACCATGGCCCGCTTGTCGCGGGCGTGCCTTGGAACGTAGTAGGAATTGAACAGGTAGGCGAAGCGGTCGTCGGGCGAGCGGTAGCCGGGATCGTGCGGCTTGAGAATAAACTCCTCGAAGAACCACGTCGTGTGGGCGAGGTGCCACTTGACCGGACTCGCGTCCTCCATCGACTGGAGCATCGTGTCCTCGGGCACGAGCGGCGCGGCAAGCTTTTGCGATCGCCTTCGCACCGATCGGAAGAGAGACAGGGCTTCGTTCGGGGCGAGTGTGGCGGCGACGCTGCTTGTCATGTCATCCTTTGATCGATGGAACCGGCCGAAAACCGTCGAACGCGGAACGGGCCCAAAGGTTCCAAAGCCCCGCGATACGCCGCGTCCGGCGCGTCAGGTCTCGTCGTCGACCGGGGTAATTGCCGGACGTGCTCGGGCGGCAACATGGTGGGCCCGCTGATTGGCGGCGCGGTGGCCTCCGGCGTGAACGCGCTGCCCGCATTCGCCGAGGCGGCGCCGGTGGTGGGCCAACGGGCGGCCTTCCGCGCCATCCTCGTGCTGATCGCGGTGTTCGTCCCGCTCGTGACGCCCGCGGGTCGCGCGGCGCCGCCCGCCCCATCCGTTCGTTGCGCCAACCGCGGTGAGCATGCCGTGTTTCCTGCCGGGCGTGGAGCCGCGCAATCGCCTTCGGGCGGTGCACCCCCGTGCAGCCTCGCGGGTCGGGAAATTTCTTCGATCCGGGGCTTCGTCTCTCTGCGAACCGGCCAATGTCGGATCCGACGCTGAAGACCGGCGCGGACAGCTTGACGCCGGCCAACGAAGGCCGGCCGCGGACCGAGGGTGAGATCCATGACACCGACCCGCACCGCGCCCCGCCCGCCATCGAGATCGACCGCTGTCCGTCAGTCGATCGCCGCCCGCAACGAACCCGGCCGGGACGCCCGCCGCGGGATCGCGCCGCTCCCGTCAAGGCCGCCCTGACGCGCCGCCCTTGAAGCGCCGGCATCCCGCCGGGCGCATGCTGACGAGGCAGACCATGGTTCGTCACGCAAGACGACCCCCAGGTGATGCCGACGACCGTGCGCGTGGGGCGCTTGCCGGGCGCGGCATCTGCGAGCGCGAGATAGGCGTCGACGACCAGCTGCGGGTCGGGGGCGGCCTCGCTCGCCAGCATGTCGGCGAAGCCCGCGATCATGGTGTCGGGCACCTCGCCGAGGTCGCCGTAGGAGGACAGGACATCCGCGCGGGCGGGCGGCTTGCCGGCCGCGAGCAGGTTCGAGGGGAAGGGCCCGGGCTCGACCAGTGCCACGTCGATGCCGAATGGGGCCAGCTCGTAGCGCAGGCTCTGGCTGTAGGCCTCACCGACGGTGCGCCACGTGGCAACCGGCCGAGCGGCAATGCGCCTGATCAATCGGGGTTCCGGTCCCGTTCACGACGGTCGGCGAGGACATGCGCAGGAGCTTGGTCCACTCGTGCGGCTATGGCCATCCGCCGCCTTTTCTGATCTTTTCCAATCCCATGACGCCCGAGACACATAAACCGCCCCGGCGGCCACACACGTTCTGGTCGCGGTCCTTCGCGGCCGGGGCAACCTTCTCTGTGGGCGCGACACTTCCGCAGGCCGCGCAGGCCTACATCGGCCCCGGGGCCAGGCTGACGGCGCTCGGCACTGTCCTCGCGCTTGTCCTGGCGCTGGGTCTCGCGGTCGTTGGCTTCGTCTGGTATCCGCTCAAACGCATGCGGCGCAAACGCAAACCTGCGTCCGACGGCGACAAGGCCAACCGCGAGCCCGAATGACGGTCGTGTTCCTCATCGCGGGGCTGGTGGCGTTTCTGGCCGCGATCAGACTGATGCGCGCGGCCGCCGTCGCACAGGACGTCGTCACGACGGCGCAGGACGCGCTCGCGGTCATGACCGACCCGGATCTGTCCGAAGACGCGAAGGAAACGGCCGTGCGGCGCGCGTCGATCCGCCTCGTCGGCCGGTTCGTCGTGATCGCCGGCATCGGGATCGCGGCGCTCGCGGTGGCCGGGGCGGTGGTTTGGTCGGGGGCGGCGACGGGCCTTTATGCTCTGGACGAGGCGCTGCGCGTCGGCGCGGGCTGGCCGTTCATCCTGCTGTCGAGCGCCGGGGCCGTGGCGGCATGGATCGCCCTCGATCGCCGCGCAAGGGCGTCGGGTGGCGACGGTGCGGGGGAGGACCGCGCGGCGGAGGTGCCCTACGGCCCGCTCGACAGGGCGCTGCACGATCTGGCCTTCGCCACGCCCGGGCAGCAGCGGCAGCTGGCCGCGCTGGAGACACGGCTCTACCGGCGCCGCATCGGCCCGGTGCGGGCGGAGCGGCCCGTCTTCGTCACCTCGCTGCCGCGGGCGGGCACGACGATTATGCTGCAGATGCTGGCGCGCTGTCCCGACCTGGTCTCGGCCAGCTATCGGCACATGCCCTTCACCCTCGCGCCACTGCTCTGGGGCGGTTTCTCCTCCGCCTTCCGGCGGTCGCCGGAGGTGTCCGAACGCGCCCATGGCGACGGGATCGACGTCGGGGTGGACAGCCCCGAGGCCTTCGAGGAGATGGTCTGGATGGCTTTCTGGCCGGACCATTATCAGCGCGATCACATCCGCCCCTGGCCCGACGACGCCCGCGATGCGGAGTTCGAGGCCTTCTTCCGCACCCACCTCGCCAAGGTCGTCGCGACCGACCCCGCGGGGCAGCGCTATCTGTCGAAGAACAAAGCCAACATCGCGCGGCTGGGGCTTCTGGAGGCGATGCACCCGGACGCGTGCATCGTGGTGCCGCTGCGCGATCCGGCCGCGCAGGTCGCCTCGCTGATGCGCCAGCACCGGCGCTTCCTGGGGCTGCACGCGCGCGACCCTTTCGCCCGCCGCTACATGGAGGGGCTGGGCCATTTCGAGTTCGGCGCCGCGCTGCGGCCCATCGCCTTTGACGGATCGGCGCCCGATCCCGCCGGGGCCAACGACGTGGATTTCTGGCTGCGCTACTGGATCAGCGCCTACGACCACGTTCTGTCACGGGCCGGCGGGCGCGCGATCCTCGTCGATCACGACGCGCTGTGCCGCGATCCGTTGTCGGGCCTCGAGGCGCTCGGCGCAGCGCTCGATCTCGACGCGCCCGGGGCGCTGACCGATCAGGCCGGCACGCTGCGCCCGCCGCCGCCCGCGCCGACGCTCGCCGGGGCGCAGCCCGACCTGATGCGGCAGGCGCGCGAGCTGCACGCCGAACTCCGCCACCGCGCACTGGTCTCCGAAACCGCGCCGAGGTCGGCATGAAGACGCCGCTCTCCGACCGCCTGGCCGCCGCGGCCTTCCTGGTGTCGATCGTCGTGCTGTCCGTCGTCTACGGGGCTGTCGCCTCGGTGCGGGGCTGGTTCCCGGCACCACAGATCACGCTGGCGCATGATACCGTTGTCGATCTGGCGCTGTTCTGGCGCAACGACCTGGGTCTTGCGCCCACCCGGCATCTCGTACCCGCGCCCGATGGCGGCTCCGATCGCGGATACCGTCGCGCGCCGGAGGCCGAGCCGACGCCCGGCTTCGTGCTGGTCACTTCACTGGGCGACGGCGGGGCGGAGGCGAGCCACGTCGTGCAGATGTTCGACCGCGCGGGCCGGGAGGTGCATCGCTGGCCGATCCGATACGACCGTTTCGACGACGAGATGAGCCCCCGCAACGTCGTCCTGCACGGAATGGAGGTCTTCGAGGACGGGTCGCTGGCGGTCACCTTCGACGTCGGCAACGCCATCGCGCGCATCGATCCCTGCGGTACGCCGATCTGGGTGGTGAACGGCAACTTCCACCATTCCATAGAGCGCGATGGCGAGGGTGCACTGGTGACGTGGCGGGACGAGACCATCGTGCATCTCGACGAGGATACCGGCGAGCCGCTGTCGGCCCTGGACATCCGGCGCGACATCATCCCCGCGGCCTCCGGCGAGCAACGCGGCTACCTCGAACTGCGCGCGGTCACGCTCGAGGAGGTCGGCGATCGCGTGGAGTATCTCGAGGACCCGTTCCACCCGAACGATGCCGAGCCGCTCTTGGCGGAGATGGCGGCGGCCTTCCCGATGTTCGCGCCGGGCGACATCCTCTTCAGCCTGCGCGAAATCAACCTGATCGCAGTGGCCGATCCAGCGACCGGCCGTCTGAAATGGTGGCACCACGGCCCCTGGATCCGGCAGCACGACCCGGACTTCCAGCCCGACGGGACGATCACGGTCTACGACAACGGGACCGCGACGGGCCGGTCCCTGATTCGGCGGATCGATCCCGTCGACGACAGTCTCTCGGTGGTGTTCGAGGGCGGAGACGACGTTCCCTTCTACTCGTGGCGGCGCGGCAAGCATCAGGTTCTTCCCGGCGGCAACATCCTGCTCACGGAGTCGGAGCGGGGTCGCGTTCTGGAAGTCGACGCCGAGGGCCGGCTGGTCTGGGAGCGGGAGGTTCCCTGGGACGACAACCGCAACCTGGTCGTCACCGAGGCGCGTCATGTGCCAGAGACCTTCTTCGACGACAGGCTGCCGGACTGCGCCTCGCGGGATGCGGACGCCTCCGGCAGCGATGCCGATTGAGATGCGCGCGGGTCTTCATTGCTTCCACGGTTCCGGGCGGCGGCCCCGAGGTTCCGGGCGGCGGCCCCGAGCGGCGGGGGCCACAGTCGCGCGACAGGGCCGGGCAACGGGCATCGGCGTGCGCCTGCGCGGATCCGAAGGTCCGCGATATCCATTCCTCTGCGTCAACAGGGGCAATCCGGACACTGCCGAAAACGTTCCGGGTTGGGAGACCGCTCATGATCCAACGCTCCACAGTCCGCTCGCAGACCCCCCACAGGGAGTGCGTTTCGCAATGTGTGCTACGAATGCGTTTCTCAGATCGCTCGGCGTGGAGATCTACGCCTCCGGGCATCGGCGCTGGCCAGACGAGGTGAAGGCGCAGGCCGTGGCCGAGACACTTCGCCCCGGCGCGACAGTCAACGCCGTGGCCGCGCGGTTCACGGCCCTGACCAGCTCTGGGTCGCAGACCTGACCTACGTCGCCATCGCGGCCGGCTTCGCCTACGTCGCGTTGATCATGGATGCCTGGTCTCG
>LJNT01000149.1:7175-13132 GCA_001314685.1 Rhodobacteraceae bacterium HLUCCA09 | reverse complement strand
GCCTCCGGTCGGATGCTGCTGGAACGGGTGGTCGGATGTTCGTGGAAACCCTGGTCGGATGTTCATGGAATCTGCGGTCGGATGTCCGTGGTGCGCGCATGGCGGCGACCTGCGGCGGCTGCGCGACGCGGGCGGCGGGCCCGACGCGGTGCTGGAGCGGCTGCGGGGCGCCAAGGGCCTCGGCCCCCTCGGGGCGCGTATCTTCGCCCGCGAGGCGCAACTGGCGTGGAATGTCTTCTACCCCGTGGTCGACGGCCCGGCGGTGGAGCAGGCGCGCCAGTTCGGCCTGCCCGAGGACGCGCACGCGCTGGCCGAGGCGGCGGGCGGCCGCGAGCGCTTCGTGCGGCTCGGCGCGGCGCTGACGCGGGTGGCGCTCGACGGCCCGACCGAGGCGGTGGCACGCGCCGCCGGCCGATGACACCCGCCGGGCGGTGCCCCTCCTCCCCTGCGGGCTTCTTTCTGTTCCAAATACGCACTGGCCCGACGCTGCGGCGAGCGAACCGCCGGGGCGAGGCGCCGCATGTCACATCCAGAAATCGAGCGCATCCGTCGAGAGGTGCGGGATGGCAGGCATGATGTTGGCCGCCGGCCCGCCGCCTGCGGTAAAGACATAGACGTCGCCGCCGTCGCCGCCGTCGAGCGTGTCGCGGCCCGCGCCGCCCCACAGCGTGTCGTTGCCCGGTCCGCCGAGGAGCAGGTCATTGCCCGCGCCGCCCACGAGGAAGTCGGCGCCCGTCCAGCCGTCGAGCCGATCATTGCCGGGGCCGCCGAAGGCGCCGTCGTCGCCGTCGCCGCCTTCCAGCGTGTCGTTGCCAGAACCGCCCTCAAGCGTGTCGTGGCCCTTGCGCCCCTGCACGAGGTCGTTGCCCGCGTCGCCCGAGATCGCGTCGCGCCCCGCGCCGCCCTTGAGCTCGTCGTCGCCGCCGCGCCCTTCGAGTCGGTTGCCGAAGTCGGACGCCACGATCAGGTCGCCGGAATCGCTGCCCGTCAGCGCGTGCTGAAAGGCGCCGGCCCCGCCGCCCCCCGGCCCGGCGGGCAGGAGGCTGTCGTAGAAGGTGGCGCGCACCACCTCGTAAGGGTCGAGATCGAAGGTAACGCGGGCCCAGTCGGCGCTGACATCGGCGCGCACCTCCACTTCGGGGTCCGCCTTCCAGTCGTCGCGCGCGCCCGTGGTGCCGAGCGTCGTCTTCCACCAGACCTTGCCCTGCAGGCCCAGATCGGATCGGTCGAGCGTGTAGCTCTGGGCCGTGTCGGAGCGGGAGGCGATGTAGACATGCGTCGCCCCCTGCCCCTCGTAGACCCAGGCGGCGCCGCCCTCCCAGAGGCTCCGGTGGGTGAGCTCGGTGCCCACCGTGACCTCCGAGAGCAGGCGGAACGCCTCGCCCGCGATGGTCAGCTCGGCCTGGCCTTCGTCGCCCGACAGGTTCGTGCGGTTGTTCTGCTGGATCGGCCAGACATGGGCGGCATCGACCCCGCGCAGCATCATCTCGGAGAACATGAACCAGATCGCGCTCGCCTGCTTCAGGCCGAGTTCGGTCGATTGCTGGTTGTTCACGTTCCACTCGGTGACATGAAAGTCGATGTCGCCCAGGCGCGGGTCGGCCGCCCAGGCGTCGAGCCGGTCGAAGTAGTAGCCGTGGGTGCCGATCTCGGCCCAGCCCCCGCGGGTATAGTAATGCACCACCACGGCGTCGATGGCGGCGGCGGCCTCGGGCGTGAGCCAGTCGATCAGTTGCTGGTTCTGGATGTGGCCGGGCGTGGTCGAGTAGCGCCCGTATTGCCCGATCTGGATCGAGATGTCGGGCTCGGCCCATCCCGCCCCGAGCCCCTCGCGCGCGCGATGGTCGTCGATGGCGCTCTGCGCCGCGTCGGCGATGACGTTGGCGATGCGCGAATACTCGACATGGTTCAGCTCGGCCCCCAGCCAGTATTCGTTGCCGATCTCGATCGTGTCGATCCGGGCGGCCCCGTAATCGCCCTGCAGGACATCGGTGATGTAGCCGTAGACGTCGCCCCAGGCGCCGTCGCGCGGGCGCCGGTCGCCCATCGGGCCGCCGGCCATGAGCGAGCCGGTGGGCACGACGAGGTTGACCCCCACGCCCTCCTGCCCCGCCCAGGTCAGGAACTCGGTGAGCGGCATCACCTCGCGCCAGGCGTTGCGGTCCTTCGCCCAGACGGTCGAGGCGTCGGGGTCGGCGATGTCGAAGTACCATTCGGTGATGGTGCCGCCCGGGTAGCGCAGGTGCTCGATGCCCAGCGCACGCATGGATTCGTCGAACGTGCCGCTCGGGCCGACGCGGTCGCGGTCGTAGAGCATGTTCGTGCCGAACATCTCCGAGCGCACCGGCGCGGTGCTGACGGCAGACCCCGCCCACTGAATTGCCATGACGCCCCCTCCATTCGGCTCCACACAGCGGCGGAGGGGTCGCCCGCGCACGGGGCGCGGAGCGGGCGAGGCGCGTGGCGAGATCGGGGAGCTTGCGGACGGTTTTCGGCGAATGCCGCCTGACCACAGGCGGACCTGGCCGTCGAGACGGGCCCGGCCGGCGAGAGGGGTCTGGGCGGCGAGAGGGGGCTGCGCGTCGCGCCGGCCCCGATGCCAGCAGGGCTGGACGCAGCGTCAGCGAGGGGCGCGACCCTCTGCCGGCACGGCCGGCTCTGGCCCGGCTGTCAGCGGCGCTGCGTCGCGCGGGGCGCCGGGGCGCTCGCGGCGAGGCGGGAGGGCGGGCCCGGCCTCAGAAGTCGAGGTCGGCGTAGTGCGCAGGCGGCGGAAAGCCGGGCACCTGGTCGGCGAGAATGCCGCGGAAGGCGGGGCGCGACTTGATCTTGGCATACCAGTCGCGGACGTTGTCGCTGCGGTGCCAGTCGACGTCGGAGATGTAGTCGAGCGCCGAGATGTGCGCGGCGGCGGCGAAATCGGCCAGCGTCGGCGCATCGCCCGCCAGCCAGCGGCGCTGGTCGAGCAGCCAGTGCATGTAGTCGAGGTGATACTTGATCGCCCTGGCGCCCGCCTTGACGGCGCGCGAGTCGGGAAAGCCCTCGCGCGTGATCTTCTTGTTCACCCGTTCGTAGAGCAGGTTGGCCGTCACCTCGCGGTGAAACTTGTCGTCGAACCAGGCACAGAGCCGGCGCACCTCGTAGCGGCCTCCGGGGCTCTCCGGCATCAGCGGCGGCTCGGGGTGCACCTCGTCGAGATACTCCACGATCGCCTGGCTCTCGGCCATCGCCCGACCGTTCATCCGCAGCACCGGCACCTTGCCGGCGGGGTTGCGGCGCAGGAAGTCGGGGTCGCGCTCCCAGTAGCGTTCCTCGACCAGCTCCACCTCGATGCGTTTCTCGGCCATCACCAGCCGCACCTTTCGGCAGAAGGGCGAGAGGGGAACGTGGTAGAGACGGGTCATGCGCGCCGTGCCTCGCGGTGTGCCCGGCTGCGTGCCGGGCCGAAAGCCTTGCCTGTCATGCCGCGCCACCCCGGCCATTTCAATCCTCGAAGCACGCGGCCCGACCGTCGGCGGCGATCGTGGCCGCGCCGTCGCGGATCGAGGCCGCACGGCTGCGCAGCCACGGCGAGGGATCGGCCGCGTCGCGCGTCTTCGGCGCCGGCAGCACCGCCGCCAGCCGCGCCGCCTGCGTGGGCGACACCTCGGCCGCCGAGACACCGAACCAGTGCCGCGCCGCGGCCTCCACCCCGAACACGCCCTCGCCGAACTCGGCCACGTTGAGATAGACTTCGAGGATGCGCCGCTTCGACCAGAAAAGCTCTACCGTCGGCGTCATGACCGCCTCGATCGCCTTGCGCAGCCAGCTCCGCTGTTGCCACAGATAGACGTTCTTGACCGTCTGCTGGGAGATGGTCGAGGCCCCGCGCACCGCCCCGTCGTCGAGCGCGTCGCGGATCGCCCCCATGTCGAAGCCCCAGTGCAGGCAGAAATTGGCGTCCTCCGCGGCCACGGCCGACTGGGCCATGACCGGCGCGATACGCTCCATCGGCACCCACTCGCGCTCGACCGCGCCGAGGCGGCGCTGCTCGGCCCAGATCGTGTGGGTGATCGGCGGGTTGACGAACCCGTAGAGCAGCACCGCGAGCAGGCCCACCCCGAGCGGCACCAGCATGATCCAGCGCAGCGCCCGCCGAAGCCACAGCGCGAGGCGCGTCAGCGGCCCCCGCCTGGCCGATGCCCGCTTGCGGCCCTTCTTCGGCGCGGGCTCGCGAAAGGCGCTCGCGAGCCGGCCCTCCGCCGCCTCGCGCCGGTCGGCGGTCGTGCCCGCCCGTCTGCTGCCCGATGCCTTCTTCGCCACGCGCGCCTTCTAGCGCGTCCGGTCCTGCCGACAAACGGAAAGGGGCGCGCCGCGTGGCACGCCCCTGCGTCATGTGTCACCGGCCCATCAACCGGCCCGGCGGATCATTCGGCTGGCACGGCCCGCTCCTCGATGCCCAGCGGATGCGAGAGCTTGTCGAGCATCTCCTTCGGGCAGACCTGCACGAAGTTCTTCAGTTCGATGTCCCAGTGCTGGAGGATGTCGGCCGCCTTGCGGCTGCGCGTCTCGGCGAGGTGTCGCTCCACCAGCCCCTTCAGCTCGGCCTCCCAGTGGTCGACCGTGACCGGGCAGGTCACGATGGTCTCGGTGTTCATCAGTTGCACCGCCAGCCCCTCGGGGTCGTGGACATAGGCCATGCCGCCGGTCATCCCCGCCCCGAAATTGGCGCCGATCCGGCCGAGCAGCACCGCGACGCCGCCGGTCATGTACTCGCACCCGTTCGAGCCGCAGCCCTCGACCACCACATGCGCACCCGAGTTGCGCACGCAGAAGCGCTCGCCGGCCCGGCCCGCCGCGAACAGGTAGCCCCCCGTCGCGCCGTAGAGCACGGTGTTGCCGATAATGACGTTGTCCGCGGCCAGCAGCGGCGAGGCCATGGGCGGGCGCACCACGATGGTGCCCCCCGAGAGGCCCTTGCCGACGTAGTCGTTGGCGTCGCCCGAGACCTCGAGCTTGAGCCCAGGCGCGGCGAAGGCGCCGAGCGACTGGCCGGCGCTGCCCGTCAGCTTCACGTGCAGATGGTCGGGCTGGAGCTTGTTGCGCATGCCGAAGCGCTGCACGATGTGGCTCGACGTGCGCGTGCCGATGGTGCGGTGCGTGTTCTGCACCGCGTAGGAGAGCTGCATCTTCTCGCCGTCCTCGAGGAAGCGCGCGGCATCCTTGACGATCTCGGCGTCGAGCGTGTCCGACACCGGGTTGCGCGGCTTGTCGCGGTCGTAGCGGATCTCTTCGGCGCCATCCACGGTCAGCAGCATCGGGTTGAGGTCAAGGTCGTCGAGATGCGCCGAGCCCCGGCTGACCTGAGTCAACAGGTCGGCCCGCCCGATCACCTCGTCGAGGCTGCGCGCGCCGATGCTGGCGAGGATCTCGCGCACCTCGGTCGCGTAGAACGTGATGAGGTTGACCACCTTGTCGGCGTTGCCGGTGAACTTCTCGCGCAGGTGCGGATCCTGCGTGCAGACGCCCACGGGGCACGTGTTGCTCTGGCACTGCCGCACCATGATGCAGCCCATCGAGATGAGCGCCGCGGTGCCGATGCCGTATTCCTCGGCCCCCATCATCGCCGCCATGACGATGTCCCGCCCGGTGCGCAGGCCGCCATCGGTGCGCAGCGTCACCCGTTCGCGCAGCTTGTTCATGGCGAGCACCTGGTGCGCCTCGGTCAGCCCCATTTCCCACGGCAGGCCGGCATACTTGATGCTCGTCGCCGGGCTGGCCCCGGTGCCGCCGTTATGCCCCGAGATCAGGATGACGTCGGCCTCGGCCTTGGCCACGCCCGCCGCGATGGTGCCGACGCCGGAGGAGGCGACCAGCTTCACCGTCACCTTGGCGCGCGGGTTGATCTGCTTGAGGTCGTAGATCAGCTGCGCGAGATCCTCGATCGAGTAGATGTCGTGGTGCGGCGGCGGCGAGATCAG
>LJNT01000149.1:0-7145 GCA_001314685.1 Rhodobacteraceae bacterium HLUCCA09 | reverse complement strand
GCGATCAGCTCGGTCACCTTCATGCCGGGCAACTGCCCGCCCTCGCCGGGCTTGGCGCCCTGGGCCACCTTGATCTCGAGTTCCTCGCAATGGTTGAGGTATTCGGCCGTCACGCCGAACCGGCCACTGGCCACCTGCTTGATCTTGGCGGACGGGTTGTCGCCGTTCGGCTCGGGCACGAAATGCGCCGGATCCTCGCCGCCCTCGCCCGAGTCCGACTTCGCGCCGATCCGGTTCATCGCCACGTTCAGCGTCTTGTGCGCCTCGGGGGAGAGCGCGCCCAGCGACATCCCCGGTGTCACGAACCGCTTGCGGATCGAGGTGATGCTCTCGACCTCCTCGATGGGGATGGGCTTGCCCAGCGGCTTGAAGTCCATCAGGTCGCGCAGGTGGATCGGCGGCTGCGCGCGCATCTTGGCCGAATACTGCTTCCACAGCTCGTAGGACGCCCGGTCGCAGGCGGCCTGCATCATGTGCATCCCCTGTGCCTGCCAGGCATGCGTCTCGCCCGAGCGGCGCGCCTTGTAGAAGCCGCCGATGGGCAGCACGTCGGTTCCGCCTTTCCACCCTTGGCCGTGCACCTGCTCGACCTTGCGCTGGATCCCGCTCACCCCGATGCCCGAGATGCGGCTCAGCATGCCGGGGAAATACTCGGCGCACATCGCGCGAGAGAGTCCGACCGCCTCGAAGTTGAGCCCGCCCCGGTAGGACGAGATCACCGAGATTCCCATCTTCGACATGATCTTGAGCAGGCCCTGGTCGATAGCCTTGCGGTAGCGCGCCATCGCCTCGGTCAGCGGGCCGTCGAGCAGGCCGCGCTCGATCCGGTCGGCGATGCTGTCCTCGGCGAGGTAGGCGTTGACCGTGGTCGCGCCGCAGCCGATCAGCACGGCGAAGTAATGCGGGTCGATGCACTCGGCCGAGCGCACGTTGAGCGAGCAGAAGGTGCGCAGCCCCTGCTTGGTGAGCCAGCTATGCACCGCCGACGTGGCGAGGATCATGGGCATCGGCACCCTGGTCTCGCCCTGGTACTGATCGGTCAGCACGAGGTGGCCCTTGCCCGAGCGCACGGCGTCCTCGGCCTCCGACCGGATGCGCTCGAGCGCGTCGCGCAGCGCGGTCGGCCCGGCGCCGGCGGGAAACGAGCAGTCGATCTCGGCCATCGGCGCGTTGAAGCTCTCGACCAGCTTGTCGAACTGCGCGTTGCCCACGAAGGGGCTGTCGAGCACGATGATCTCGGTCTGGCTCGAGCTCTCGTCGAGCACGTTCTTGAGGTTGCCGAACCGCGTCTTGAGGCTCATCACCCGATATTCGCGGAGCGAGTCGATCGGCGGGTTCGTCACCTGGCTGAAGTTCTGGCGGAAGAAGTGGCTGAGCGGGCGATACTTCTCCGACAGCACGGCCGAAGGCGTATCGTCGCCCATCGAGGCCACCACTTCCTTCCCGTCTTCCGCCATCGGCGCGAGGATCTGCTCGAGCTCCTCCATCGTGTAGCCGGCCGCGATCTGGCGCTTGCGAAGCTCGCCCCCGGTGAACAGCGCCCGCTCGGTCACATCGGCCAGCACGCTGTCGAGCTCGCTGATCTTGCCGACCCACTCGTCGAAGGGCTGTGCGGCGGCCAGCTTGTCCTTGATCTCGACGTCGTGGAAGAGCCGGCCCTCGACCATGTCGACGGCGATCATCTGCCCCGGCCCGAGCGCGCCCTTCTCCACCACGGTCTTCTCGTCGGTCGGCACCATGCCCACCTCCGAGCCCGCGATCAGCAGACCGTCGCCGGTGACGACGTAGCGCATCGGGCGCAGGCCGTTGCGGTCGAGGCCGCCGCACACCCACCGCCCGTCGGTCATGGCCAGCGCCGCGGGGCCGTCCCACGGCTCCATCACCGAGTTGACGTAGGAATACATGTCGCGCCACGCCTGCGGCAGCTCGATCCGCTGCTTCGACCAGCTTTCGGGCACCAGCATCGTCTTCGCCATCGGCGCGTTGCGCCCGGCCCGCACCAGCACCTCGAACACGGCATCCAGCGCCGCCGAGTCGCTCGAGC
This sequence comes from Rhodobacteraceae bacterium HLUCCA09, assembly GCA_001314685.1. Taxonomy (GTDB): domain Bacteria; phylum Pseudomonadota; class Alphaproteobacteria; order Rhodobacterales; family Rhodobacteraceae; genus HLUCCA09. Next base: position 5,101 of record LJNT01000149.1, on the reverse strand, counting down.
CCTGCGCGATGATCGGCTTGATCTCGTCGGCCATCTCGCCGAACGCGGCCGACGCCATGCGGATCTCGTGAGACTTCATCCAGTTCACGTTGCCCTTCAGCGTGTTGATCTCGCCGTTATGGGCGAGCATGCGAAAGGGCTGCGCGAGCCACCATTGCGGGAAGGTGTTGGTCGAGTAGCGCTGGTGGTAGATGGCGAACGCGCTCTCGAAGCGCTCGTCCTTCAGGTCGGGATAGAACTCGGCCACATCCTGGGCGAGCATCATACCCTTGTAGATGATCGAGCGGCACGACAGCGAGCACATGTAGAAGTCGGGCACGCGGGCGGAGTTGGCCGCCTTCTCGATGCGGCGGCGGATGACGTAGAGCTCGCGCTCGAACGTCTCTTCGTCGACGCCCTTGGAATTGGCGATCAGGATCTGCTCGATCTCGGGCCGGGTGGCGTTGGCCTTCTCGCCCAGCACGCGGATGTCGACCGGCACGTGCCGCCAGCCATAGATGTAGTGCCCCATCCGCAGAACTTCCGTCTCGACGATGGTGCGCGCCGTCTCCTGCGCGGCGAAATCCGTCCGCGGCAGAAAGATCTGGCCCACCGCGATCTGGTGCGCGGTGTCGGGCTCGTGCCCGGTGCGGCGGATCTGGTCGTGGAAGAAGGCATCGGGGATCTGCACGTGGATGCCCGCGCCGTCGCCCGTGCGCCCGTCGGCATCGACCGCGCCGCGGTGCCAGACCGCCTTCAGCGCGGCGATCCCGTCCTCGACCACCTTGCGCGAGCGCGAGCCGTCGATGGCAACCACGAGGCCGACGCCGCAGGAGGAATGCTCTTCCTCGGCGCGATACATTCCGTTCTCGGCCAGCCACGCGCGGCGGGCCTGCTCATCGGCGGCCCAGCTGTCGTCGTACATGGTCATCGGCTGTCTCCTTCCATGGAGTGGCTCGGTCGTCGCCTCTGTCTCGTCAGTGCCGCCTCGTGCTGCGACGAGGCCGTGGCAAGGGCGGGCTTTTCGTGCCGCCGCCCGTCGTCGTGTCTGCGGGGTGCGTGCACCGTTACTCCGCGGCGATGGTCTGACGCTCGGCGAAGCTCGCCAGCATCGCCTCGGCCGCCTCGCGCCCGTCGCGGATCGCCCAGACGACCAGCGAGGCGCCGCGCACGATGTCGCCCACCGCGTAGACGCCCGGCAGGCTGGTGGCGTGGGTGCGGAAATCGGCCTTGATCGTGCCCCAGCGCGTCACCTCGAGCTCGGGCTGGTCGAACATCGTCACCATCTCCTCGGGCTCGAAGCCGAGCGCCTTGATGACGAGGTCGGCCTCTTCGACATAGTCGGCGCCCTCGATCACCTCAGGCGCCTGACGGCCTGTCGCGTCGGGCGCGCCGAGGCGCATCCGCTGCACCAGAACGCCGCTCACCGCGCCGCCTTCTTCGGCAAAGCCCTTGGGCGCGGTCAGCCACTCGAACTGCACGCCCTCTTCCTCGGCGTTGGCCACCTCGCGCTGCGAGCCCGGCATGTTGGCCCGGTCGCGGCGATAAAGGCATTTCACGCTGGTCGCCCCCTGACGCACGGCGGTGCGCACGCAGTCCATCGCGGTGTCGCCGCCCCCGATCACGACGACGCGCTTGCCGGCCGCGTTCAGCTCGCCCGTCTCATACTCGGGCACGCTGTCGCCAAAGCCCACGCGGTTCGACGCGGTAAGGTAGTCGATCGCGCGCACGATGCCGGCCGAGTCGACGTTGGGCATCTGGAGCGCGCGTGACTTGTAGACGCCGGTGGCGATCAGCACCGCGTCGTGCTTCTCGCGGATCTCGGCAAAGGTGATGTCTTTGCCAACGTCGCAATTGAGCACGAAGGTCACGCCGCCGTCGGCGAGCTGGTCGTTGCGGCGGGTCACCACCTCCTTCTCCAGCTTGAAGCCGGGGATGCCGTAGACCATCAGCCCGCCCGCGCGGTCGTAGCGGTCATACACCGTCACCTGCACGCCCTGCCGGCGCAGCATGTCGGCCGCGGCGAGGCCGCCGGGCCCCGCGCCGATGATGCCGACCGACTCGGGCCGCTCCTGAGCCGGGCGGATCGGCTTGACCCAGCCCTCGTCCCACGCGGTGTCGGTGATGTATTTCTCGACCGCGCCGATGGTCACCGTGCCGTGGCCCGACTGCTCGATCACGCAGTTGCCCTCGCACAGACGGTCCTGAGGGCAGATGCGGCCGCAGATCTCGGGAAAGGTGTTGGTGGCCTGGGACAGCTCGTAGGCCTCCTGCAGCCGGCCCTGGGCGGTCAGTTGCAGCCAGTCGGGGATGTTGTTGTGCAACGGGCAATGCGTCTGGCAGTAGGGCACACCGCACTGGCTGCAGCGGCCGGCCTGCTCGGCGGCCTTCTCGCGCGCATACTCGGCGTAGATCTCACGGAAATCATGCGCGCGCAGGTCGGGAGGCCGCTTCTCCGGCATCTCCTTCTCCACCGTCACGAACTGGAGCATCCGCTGCTTCGACATGGGCCTCTCCTCCTGTCCCGCGCCATCTACCGCGCGTCACGGGGGAAATAAAGTCAGAAGTGCTGACATGAATCGACTTTCTACGTACCGTGAACGCACCGCGCGGCTGAAAAGGAGGAAATTAAGGTAAGTATAGCTTCCTCAATTCCTGCCTTTCGGGCCGGTCCCGCCCGCCATATACCGCCGCCGACACCGCAGGAGAGCGCCCGTGACCCTCTTCCACCTCGCCCTCGTCGCCGTGATACAGGGGATCACCGAGTTCCTGCCGATCTCGTCCTCGGGGCACCTGATCCTGCTGCCGAAGCTCACCAGCCTGGACGATCAGGGGCTTGTGATCGACGTCGCGGTGCATGTCGGCACGCTGGGCGCCGTCATTCTCTACTTCTGGAGCGACGTGAAGCTGGTGCTGCACGGAACGGGGCGACTGCTCCGCGGCAAGGTCGACACGCAGTCGGCCTTCCTCGCGCTCTGCCTCGCCACGGCGACCGTGCCGGTGGTGATCGTCGGCGCCGCGCTCGCGCTGCTCGACCTGACCGAGGCGCTGCGCTCGGTCGCCGTGATCGGCTGGACGATGCTGATCTTCGGGATCGTCCTGTGGTGGGCCGACACGCAGAGCCCGCAGGAGCGCCGCGCCGGACAGTGGACGCTGAAGGACGCCGCGATCATGGGGCTCTGGCAGGTGCTGGCGCTGATCCCCGGCACCTCGCGCTCCGGCATCACGATCACCGCGGGCCGCACCCTCGGCTACGAGCGGCACGACGCGGCCCGGCTCGCGATGCTCATGTCGATCCCCACCATCGCCGCCTCGGGCCTCGTGGTGGCCGTCGATGTGGCGGCAGACGCCGACTGGGCCACGGCACGCGATGGCGTCCTTGCCGCCGTCCTCGCCTTCGTCTCGGCACTGCTCGCGCTCGCGGTGATGATGCGGCTGGCGAAGCGAATCAGCTTCACACCCTACGTCGTCTACCGCGTCGCGCTCGGGCTCGTGTTGCTCTGGATCGCCTATACCTGATCAGCCGAAGCCGCCGCGCTTGCCGCGCAGTTGCTTGGCCGAGGCCTTGGAGCGCGCATATTGCCCCGACGGGCGAAAGCGCCAGAGATACTCCGGCAGCACCCCTTCCATCGAGATCGGCCGGATGCCGAGGTCGTCGAAGGTCCTGGTGCGGCCGGACACCACGTTGTCGACCGCGAGGTTGCGCACCTGATCGAGCGTGAGCGGCCCCGCGATCAGCCCGAGGCTCAGCCGGTTGAGCAGGTCGAAGCCGGCGCCCATGCCGCGTGCCGCCCAGAACGGCACGTTGACGATCAGCCGCTTCCGCTCGATCACCTCCAGCATCAGCTCCATCAGCTCGCGGAAGGTGTCGACGTCGGGCCCGCCCAGCTCGTAGACGCCCGGGGCGCACTCGGTCTCGATCGCCTGCATGGCCGCGGCCGCCACATCGTCGACATAGACCGGCTGGAACTTCGTTCGCGCGCCGACGATCGGCAGGATCGGGCTCGACCGCGCCATGGCGCCGAAACGGTTGAAGAACTCGTCCTCGTTGCCGAACACGATCGAGGGCCGCAGGATGACGGCGCGCGGCCGGTGCTCCAGCACGGCCGCCTCGCCCTTGGCCTTGGTACGGGCGTATTCGCTCGCCGACCGCTCGTCGGCGCCGATGGCCGAGACCTGAACGAAGCGCTCGACCCCCTCCTCGGCGGCGAGTCGGGCTGCGCGCTCGGCCCCCTCGAGCTGCACCGCCCTGAACGTGTTCTCGCCCTGCGGCGCGAGGATGCCGACGCAGTTGACCGCCGCATCGGCGTGGCGCAGGGCGAGGCGCACCGAGGCGTCGTCGCGCAGGTTGCAGCTTACCGGCTCGACCTGCCCGACCACGCCGTAGGTGCGCACGAAGATCGCCTCTTCCGGTCGGCGCACCGCCACGCGCACCCGCCAGCCCGCCTTGGCGGCCCGCCGCGCGATGTAGCGGCCAATGAAGCCCGAGCCTCCGAAGATCGTCAGCAGCCTGGTCATTCCGTATTCCCCATGCGCGCGGCGTCGCTTCCTCTCGCCGAGTATAGGGCCGCGCAGCACAGGACAACCGGCCGCGCCGTCGCGCCCGCCTGTCGCCCGCGCGGCAACTGGCGGCGCGCCGACCGGCAGCGCGGCAGCCCCCGGATCAGGCTGGAGAAAGAGCTTCCCGGCGGCACTCCCGAAGGCCCCAGAAACGTCGTTGACACCCGTTCGGCCGACGCATACAGACCGGCGTTACGACACCTGCCCAGGTGGCGGAACTGGTAGACGCGCTAGCTTCAGGTGCTAGTGCCCGTACGGGCGTGGAGGTTCGAGTCCTCTCCTGGGCACCATCAGATCCAAGCAATCCCAGGTTATTGTGGGACTTTCTGGGGGAGATCTTCAATCAGTCCCCACCTTAGTCCCCACTTTGCGCGACCCTAGCGCGCTGTCCGTCGTCAGTTGATTTGGGACGCTTGAGCGCTTTCCGGACTGGAGGCTCTGGCTCACCGCTGGTTGATGTTACGTGTTTCATCCCGGATGATCACATCGACCCTCGCCGACGGGCGCTGTTCGTGGCACGCTCCATTCTTGGCGAGGTTCGGGACGGGGGGCGAGCATGCTG
>LJNT01000062.1 GCA_001314685.1 Rhodobacteraceae bacterium HLUCCA09 | reverse complement strand
AAACCCGATGGAGCGGTCCATCCAGCAGGAGCTCAAACGGCGCACAGTCAAGGTCAGGGTATTCCCCGGCGAAGACGCGCTGCTGCGCCTCGTCAGCGCCGTCCTCGTCGAGATCGACGAAAAATGGGCCTCAGACACAAAGGCCTACATCAAGTGGGAATGCCAGGATGCATGATCCGCTCTCAGCAGAATTTCCAGACAACAGGTTGCTCAATCTTCGACGGCACAACATTGACTGTTCGCTGCGCAAAAAACACGAACGGACGATCGATCGGTGAAACGCGTAGGCTCACTGTCAAGTCAGCTGTCTTGAAGCATGTCGTAAAGCGTATGCTAAAAGAGCTGAAAGATTTCCAGATACGCGATCGGACAGACGCGAAACGCTTGCAGACAAGGCTCGCAAAGGCTCTTGAGCGCGCGTGTAAAGCTTGCGGAATCAAGAAAATCTCGCTCTACACGCTACGCCACCAAGCCCTTGCAAACGCAAAACGCACGCTTGAACCCGCCGAAGCATCCGCACTTGCAGGACACGCAAGCCAGAGCACAATCATCAAGAACTATGCGCCGCGGCGATCCGGTTGGAACATCAAGCCGATAGTCGCAATCGAACCTGACCTGGCAGCGAAAGTGCGGGGTGAGATCACGTCTTATGCGATACGCGCCGACCGCCCCTCGCCTTTCCGATGATTGTGTGTCGATCGGGTATCCAGAAATGCCCGTCGAACCGCGTGGCCCCATCTGACCATCTGATAACTCCCCAATGTCTATGCGTGGTAAGCCGCGACGGCAGCATCGGCCGGGAGCGGAAGGGCGGCTTCAAGGATTCAACAATCAGATACCGGACATTCTGTGCCATGTAGGGCGAGTGGTCGCTCCTTCTGGTCTTACAGACTGTTCTCGTGAATGTGAATTGCACCATCTCATACAGCGCGAGATCAAGTATCGAGGTCCTCGCGATGGGGCATCTTGAGGGCTGACCTATTGCTCGGAATGGCAAGACACCGCCTGAGACCGCGATGGCATGCCCCGCCGCCGAAGGGCGACGGGGCCAAGGTTAACCCGTATCAGGGCTCGAAGACGTAGCCTTCCGTGATTGCAACGTCCTCGGGGATTTCCGGAAGATCATCAAACAACTCGGGATGATTCTCCATCACGCGGACGATGTGGCGTGAATCGATATGCTCGTTCACATCGAAATCCGCATCGATGAAGTCCAGTCGGTAGAGGGTCTGGACCGCTTCGTGAAGCGCCGCGTAATTGTTGCCCGAAAGGCGACGATCAGCCTGCTGTATGTTGTAGCCCATCGCTTCTTCGGCGACGTCCGGGTCGAGCCCGGGAATCCAGCGGGTGGCGACCTGCGCAGCTTCGGAGGGATTGGCACGCATCCACTGGTCGGCGGCCGCGAGCGCTGCGAGGTATTTCTCGACGGTCTCTCCGTTCTCGTCGGCCCAGTCACGCATCGCAACGTTAAAACCGAGATACGAGATGTGGTTGCCGCCGCGGATCACCTCATAGGCGCCGGGCACGTCGGCCTGGGCAACGATCGGCCAGGGATCCCAGCCGACGAATGCATCGATCCCGCCTGCCAGAAGCGCGACAGTCATGTCCGGCGGCGGCGTGTTGACGAGATCGACATCGCCCACCTCGAGCCCGCCCGCTTCGATAAGGGCGAGTACGTACAAGTGGTTGATGGTCCCGAACGAGGCAGCAACGCGTTTGCCTGCGAGGGTGGACAGATCATCGCCATCGATACCCGAACCTTCTGCTGCGACGAGCGCCATTGTCGTATCGGAGCCGAGTTGAGCGGCGTTGCCGCTGTAATTGGCGAGAGCAACGAGATCCATGCCACGCACGACAGCACCGATCATCGGAACACCGACCTGAACCGTCACGACCTCGCCAGATTGCAAGGCGTTCAGCGAATCGACGCCCGTCGCGTACGGATTGGCGATACGAACATCGAGGCCGAATTCCTCGAAAAAGCCCTGCTCGAGCGCGATCGGAAGGCCGATCTGGTCGAAGCCGGATACCATACCGGCATTGATCTGGATGAGATCGTCATCCTGCGCGTTGGCAGCCCATGGCATGACCATGGCAATACCGAGCGCGAACGCAAATGGCCGTATCATTTGTTATCCTCCCGTTTCCAGCGGCTCAATCGAGCGGACCCAGTAAGGACGGGCCAGCGCGTTGAGGCGCGCCACATTGACCCCGCGCACCTGCACGGAGTTCTCGCGCGTGCCAGAGACACGCCCGAAGTCCTGAAACTTCTGGATATGAAAGCGCTCTGGCGGGAAGCCCAGCGTCACCATGACGTCGACACGCCGCGCCTCACGATCGACATCGGGTGAGATCTTCCCCGGCGCCGCTATCGTCAACCAGAGCTGAAACGCAGCGATGGCGATCAGGACGGCCAGAACCACCTTCCCTCTCGTCGTGCGCAGGGCTGACAGGAGCATGTTCTTCATGCCGAGCGCACCAGTTGGAGCACCTTGTTCGAAAGCCCCTTGAAATCACCATCCTCGACCAGCCGGTCCCAGGAGCGTGGACGTGGCAGATCGATGTCGACCTCTTCGAGGACATTGCCCTTTGACAAGACCACGACGCGATTGGCCAGGAATACCGCTTCCGCAACGTCATGCGTGATGAAGATGACAGTTGGCCGCCGTTCTTCCCAGATCCGCGTGAGCTCCTCCTGCAGCGTCATTCGCGTCTGCGCGTCGACGCTGGCGAAAGGCTCGTCCATCAGGAGGACATCGGGATTGTTCGCCAGCGCGCGCACCACGCCGACGCGTTGCTGCATGCCGCCGGACAGTTCGTTGGGATAACGATCGGCGGCGTGGGACAGCCCTGCGAGCGCGAGGTATTCCTCGGCGATCTTCGCACGCTCGGCCTTGCCGACGCCGCGCATCTTCGGGCCGAAGGTCACGTTCTCCGCGACGGTCTTCCAGGGAAACAACGCAAAAGACTGGAAGACGACGCCGCGATCCGGGCCGGGGCCCTTGACCTCCTTGCCGCCTACGAGAACCCGCCCCCCCGAGATCGGAACGAAGCCCGCGATCATGTTCAAGATGGTCGTCTTGCCGCAACCGGAGGGCCCGACCACGGCGACGAATTCCCCAGCCGCCACGTTCAGCGACACGTCCTGAACCGCATTGACGGTAGTGCCCGCGTAGGGGTCGAAATAGGTCTTCGAGAGGTTTTCGAGAGACAGATTCTTCATGTTGTCACGAGCCCCCAGCGTTCGCCCGTCGCGCGCTCGATCGGCGCGAGGATCCAGCTGTCAACGATGTACCAGAGGATGCCGAGCACGATCATGCCGACGACGATCTCGTCTACCGAGCCGGCGCGTCGTGCATCGAACATGAGAAAGCCGATGCCGCTGGTTCCCACGATGATCTCGGCTGCGATCAGCGCGCGCCAGCCGTAGCCGAGGCCGTTGCGCAGCCCCGTTATGATGTTCGGCAACGCACCAGGCAGCGTGACTTCGAAGAGGATCCGGGTACGCGAGGCACCCAGGCTCTGCGCCGCACGCTCGAGCTCGGGCCTCGCGGAGCGGATGCCGAGCACCGTGTTCAGGATGACCGGGAACATCACCGTGTATACGATGACGAAGGTCATGGTGGTCAGCCCGAAACCGAACCAGACGAGCAGGATGGGCAGCCATGCAATATCGCCGATAGCCTGAAAGAAGAGCAGCACCGGCCAGGTCGCGTCATGGGCGCGCTGGTTGAGGCCGATGAAGATGCCGAGCGGGATGGCGAGCGCCATGCCTGCGGCAGCGCCGACGGCAAGCCGGACCATGCTGTCGCCGAGGTAGGCCGGCAGGATCCCCTTGTAAAGCAACGACCAACTCGTCTGGAGCACCTCGAATGGGCCCGGCAGGAAGACGCGCGGGAACAGTTCGAGCCAGACGACAAAGCCCCACAGTGCAATGAGCGGCACGAAGGGGGCAAACGCGCTCAGCGCGGGCCAGGCCGCCGCCCAGCGCACATACATTCCCCAAAGCGATTGAGCGTATGTCATGAGCGTTGCACCATGCCCCAGCGTTCGACAGTCGCACGCTCGAGGGGAGCAAGCAGCAGGCGGTCGAGAACGAGCCAGATGATCCCGATGATGATCATGGCGAAGACGATCACCTCGGTGCGATAGAAGTCCCGGGCGAGAAAGAGCATGTAGCCAAGCCCTGTATTGGTGGCGATCATCTCGGCGGCGATGAGGCCGCGCCAGGCAAAACCCATCCCCGTGCGGATACCCGTGACGATATTCGGCAAGGCGCCGGGTACGAGAACCTCCTTGAGCAATTGCCAGCGGCTGGTCCCCAGCGAGGCGGCGGCATGGCGGATCGGCATTGGTATCGTCGAGACGCCCAGCAACGTATTATAGGCAACGACGAAAAAGACGGCGTTGAAGATGACAAATGTAATCGCGCCAAATCCATAGCCGAACCAGAGCGTCGCGATGGGTATCCAGGCAATGCCGGCAAGCACCGCGAAGAACCGGAACAGTGGCGAGAGGAAACTCGACACGCCTCTGCTGACGCCCATCAGGATGCCGAGCGGGACAGCCAGCAGGATCGCGAGGACCGTCCCCACCGTCACCCGCCAGAGACTGGCGGTAACATGGCCCAGAAGCGAGCCGTCGGCGATCGTGCCCCATCCGGCCCGCAGGACTGTGGGAACATCAGGAAAAATGCGCGGGTTCACGTCGAAAATGACGACGACGAGTTGCCAGATGACAACGAGCCCCAAGAGGGGAAGCATGAACTTCACCGCTCGGCGACGGCGCGTATATGGCACGGGGGAGAATGCCATGCGCTCAGCCATACCAGCTCGCCTTCAGCGGTTGATGCGTGGAAAGACGAACAGGTCGGATTTGCATTGATACCCCCCCAATAATTGCCCGATCAGCTTCAATCTAGCTAATATTTCTTCAGGTTACGCAATCTTTCCGGTTGATCTATACATTCTATTACCAAAATAATATTGGCATAATATGCATGACATCTATCGTGCCGCATGAAAAAATTATGGCAATGAATCATTAGATTATCTCTGTAGACGTCGATCGTTGAACTTTCGACTTGTGATTTCTCAATCAATTCCTCAGCATGCTCACCAACTACGACCATGCGCGGCTCGCCGGCTGCCTCGTCAGCATCGCTCCCCTCGACCCGTATCCGCTCATGCGTGAGCAGAGTGTCGGGGATGATCAGCGCGCGATGCGCGTCCCGCACTTGTGGCTTGCGGCAAGGCGCACATTCATTAGCGTGCGACGGATTCCGGGTATCGTACTCCACTGATATCGCTCCTCCCAAAGCAGACATCGTGAGATCGAATCGCAACTAGCGCGAGGCGGCTTGACAAGCCGTCCACTATATGGTCATTTGCCCACGTTTTATTTTTAGCGAGTATCGAATTCGATTTTCCTTACGTCAAGGGATAACTGAGGGGCGCTTGTGACGTCATCGCGAAACGACGGAACGACCGGAACCGGCCGCGCGCGCGGTGAGGGTCAGGCCACCCGCCACGAAGGCGTCCAGGGTGCAGCCGCCTTCTCCAAATACATGCGCGTGCTGCAGGCCATTGCCGACGATCCCGGACGAGTCGACATGGCGAGGCTTACGAAGCTGTTGCCATATCCACGCGGAACGCTCTATCGCATTGTGGCGGCGCTGATTGCCGAGGGGCTGGTCAAGGAAGAGCGCTCCGGTGGCATGCTCCAGCTCGGTCATCGGCTGATAGCCTTTGCGTCGAAGAGCTGGGAAAGCTCCGATTTGCGTTCGGCGGCGCGGGATGAAATCGAGCGACTGCGTCGTTTTTCCGGCGAAACCGTGCATCTGGCCGTCCCGAGCGGACTCGGCATGGTCTATATTGACAAACTCGAGAGCCCGCGCACCGTCCGCATGACCTCGCGGATCGGAACCCGCGTGGAGCTCTATTCGACCTCGGTTGGCAAGGCCTATCTTGCCGCCCTCCCCACTGATCGCCGGCGCGAAACCGTGAATGTGATCGAATTCCGGCCACGCACACCCAACACCATCAGCAATGCCGCCGATCTCCTCGCCGAGCTGGATCGTATCGCCGAGCGTGGATACGCCACGGACAACGAAGAAAACGAAGGCGAGATCCGCTGTTTCGGCAGCGCGATCCGCGACCGCACGGGCGTGCCGGTCGGCTGTGTCAGTGTCAGCATACCCCTGCATCGACACGATGAGACTACTGCCATGAAGATCATCGAGGAGCTAAAGGCCGTCGTCGACACGATCTCGCGCTCGATCGCCACATTCGCCTGAAGGCGGGAAATTCCTTGATCTTCCGCGTTTTCCCCTTAGGCTGCCATTATCTGGGCGCTATTTCACCATGTGGGCAATGCGGTGACCTCACCTCGATACGACTTCACCGGACGCAAGGCTGTCATTACCGGCGGCTCGAATGGCATCGGCGCCATGATCACCGAACGGCTGCACGCCGCAGGCGCGACGGTGCTCATATGGGATAAGGCCAGCGCCTCGCCCTCAGATGGGAAAGACGTGATCGCGGTGGACGTGTCCGATCCACAATCGGTCGACACCGCAGCCCGCATCACACTGGCGCGGCACGGTCATATCGACATCCTGATCAACAATGCGGGGCTTGCCGGGCCGACCGTGCCGGTCGAGAGCTATGAACCGGCGGATTGGCAGCGTATCCTCGCGGTGAACCTCACCGGGCCCTTCCTGGTCTGCCGCGCCCTGATTCCCGCTCTCGGCAAAAGCCGCTGCGCCCGAATCGTCAACATCGCCTCGCTTGCAGGAAAGGAAGGCACCCCAAACGCCGCCGCCTACAGTTCATCCAAGGCGGGACTCCTTGCCCTGACGAAGTCGCTGGGAAAGGAACTCGCCGGCAGGGGCATCCTCGTCAACGCCGTCGCACCGGCGGCGGTACGGACGGGACTGCTCGATCAGATGAGTGCAGGGCATGTGGCGACGATGGTTGGCAAGAGCCCGATGGGACGCCTGGGGGAACCCTCGGAAGTCGCGGAGCTGGTTTTGTGGCTGTGCTCGGACGCCTGCAGTTTCAACACGGGCGCCGTCTTCGATCTCTCCGGCGGGCGGGCAACGTATTAGAGCAGTGCCCGATCAATCTGCATCGTATCCTGCGGCGGCGAAGTAGTTGGCGCATTCTGTTGGTGTGAAGACGTCGATGAGATTGCCGATGGCATTCCATAGCCCGTCGACGGTCCGCTCTTCA
>LJNT01000163.1 GCA_001314685.1 Rhodobacteraceae bacterium HLUCCA09 | reverse complement strand
GTTGAGCGAGGCGAGATTGCAGGCCGTGTCGTCGAGGAACATGTATTCCGAGCACGGATTGGAGCCGCGGATCTCGCCGTCGGCCGGGCAGGTGTGCCACGCGTTGACCGTGTCGTGGAACTGGATGCCGGGATCGGCGCAGGCCCAGGCGGCATGGCCGATCTGCTCCCACAGGTCGCGGGCCTTGATCGTCTTGGCCACCTTGCCGTCGGTCCGCCGGATCAGCTCCCAGTCGGCATCGTCGCGCACGGCCTGGAGAAAGGCATCGGTCACGCGCACCGAATTGTTGGAATTCTGCCCGGACACAGAGGCATAGGCCTCGCTGTCCCAGTCGGTGTCGTAGGTGGGGAACTCGATCGAGGTATAGCCCTGCCGCGCGTAGTCGAGCACGCGCTTGACGTAGGTCTCTGGGATCGCGGCCTTTTTCGCCTCGCGCACGGCGTCCTTCAGCCCCGCGTTCTGCTTGGGGTCGGTTGCGGCGTCCAGATCGCCATCCCACGACCGGATCGCGGCGAAGATGGCGTTGAGCTTTTGCTCGTGCATCTTCGAGCCGGCGACGAGGCTCGCAACCTTCTGTTCCTCGACGACTTTCCAGTTGATGAAGTCCTCGATGTCGGGGTGGTCGGCATCCGCGATCACCATCTTGGCGGCGCGCCGCGTGGTGCCGCCCGACTTGATGGCCCCGGCCGCGCGGTCGCCGATCTTGAGGAAGCCCATGAGACCGCTCGACTTTCCGCCGCCCGACAGCCTTTCGCCCTCGCCGCGGAGCGACGAGAAGTTGGTGCCGGTACCCGAGCCGTACTTGAACAGGCGCGCCTCGCGCACCCAGAGATCCATGATGCCGCCCTCGTTCACGAGGTCGTCCTGCACCGACTGGATGAAGCAGGCATGCGGCTGCGGATGCTCGTAGGCGCTGGTGGCCTTGGTCAGCTTGCCCGTCTTGTGGTCGACGTAAAAATGGCCCTGGCTCGGCCCGTCGATCCCGTAGGCCCAGTGCAGGCCGGTGTTGAACCATTGCGGCGAGTTCGGCGCGGCACGCTGGGTGGCCAGCATGTGGCGCATCTCGTCGTAATAGGCACGGGCATCGGCCTCGGTGGAGAAATAGCCGCCCTTCCAGCCCCAGTAGGCCCAGGCCCCGGCCAGCCGGTCGAACACCTGCCGCGACGAGGTTTCGCCGCCATAGCGCTGGTCTTCGGGCAGTTTCTCGAGGGCCTTCTCGTCGGCGACCGAGCGCCACAGGAACTCGGGCACGCCCTTTTCCTTGACCGTCTTCAGCCGCGCCGGAACCCCCGCCTTGCGGAAATACTTCTGCGCGATCACGTCGCTGGCCACCTGGCTCCACGCCTGCGGCACGTCGATCCCCTCGAGACGAAAGACGACCGTGCCGTCGGGGTTGCGGATCTCGGACGTCGTCGTCGTGAAGGCGATCCCGGCGTAGGCGTCGGCCCCTTCGGTGGTGAACCTGCGTTCGATCTTCATCGTCGTGCCCCTCATTCTGGCGGCCCTGCCTGCCGCCTGTCCCGTCTCTGCCGGCAGCGGCGCGCCCGGCCCCGCGGCCGCGCGCACCACCCCAGAGCCCGAACTCTCACGGTCCGGTGCCCGCGCCGCTGGCGCTCCTCGTGGTCTCTGCCCTATCTCGTGCGGAGGTGACTACATGTGGTGTCGATCGCCCCGCCCGGCACAAGCTGGCGTATGAGACGGCGACGGGTCAACAGATTTTTCCGCAAATCCACAGCATCTTTGAGCTTGTCCCCAGGCCATCCACAACATGATGTGATTCTCGGGGGAAAAGCGGCCGGGAAAACGCCGAAAGCCCAAGGCGTTTTCCGTCGATCCTGGGACAGCGCTTGAGCAGACGGCACGGGGGGCGGCTGTTGCGCCTCGGCCAGCGTTCAACCGAGTCGGGCGAGCAAGCCGCGCGAGGGGGCGCCCGTCTCGGGCAATCCGTTGGCGCGCTGGTAGGCGCGGATGGCCCCCTCGGTCTGCGGCCCGAGCACCCCGTCGGGCGTGCCGGCGTCGAAGCCCGCCCGCGTGAGGCCGCGCTGCAGCGCCTTGCGGTCGTCGATGGTCAGCCCGAAGCGGTCGGGCGGGAAGCTCGCCGTGATCGGCCCGGCGCCCGCGATCCGGTCCGACAGGTGGCCGATGCCGAGGGCATAGCTCTCGGCGTTGTTGTAGCGCAGGATCACCGAGAAGTTGCGGAAGACCATGAAGGCCGGCCCCGAAGCCCCTGACGGCGCGAGGATCGAGGCCGCCCCGCCTTCGGGCAAGGCGCCGCCTCGGGCGGGCGTCACGCCGGCCGCGCGCCATGCGGCCACGCTGCGCGTCGAGCCTCGCCCGAACGGCCCGGAAAAGCCCGCGGGCAGGCGCACCTCGAGGCCCCAGGGCTGGCCGCGCCGCCAGCCGGAATCGGCGAGGTAGGCCGCGGCCGAGGCGAGCGCGTCGGTCGGGTCGTCGCTCCAGATGTCGCGGCGGCCGTCGCCGGTGAAGTCGACGGCATGGGCGAGATACGACGTGGGGATGAACTGGGTGTGCCCCATCGCGCCGGCCCAGCTGCCGACCATGCGCCCCGGCGTGGTGTCGCCCGATTGCAGGATGCGCAGCGCGGCGGTCAGCTGGCTCTCGAAAAACTGGCCGCGCCGCCCGTCATAGGCCAGCGTCGAGGTGGCCGAGACCACGGGGATGTCGCCGCGCCGCTCGCCGTAGAAGCTTTCGAGCCCCCAGATCGCGGCCACCACCTCGGGGGCGACGCCGTAGGCCTGCTCGATGCGCGACAGCGTGGCCGAGCGCGCGCGGGCGTTGCCCCTGCCCTTCGACACCCGCTCGTCGGAGGCGGCGATGGCGAGGTAATCCTCGAAGGTGCGGGTGAACTCGGTCTGGTTGCGGTCGCGCTCGATCACGCCCGGCAGGTAGCCTGCATCGCGGAAGGCGGCGTCGACCACCGCGGGCGACAGGCCCCGCCCCCGCGCCCGCGCCTTGTAGCCCTCGACCCAGGCCGACCAGCCGTCGTTGGGCACCGCCCGCATCGACGGGGCGCGCGCGGGGGGCGGCGCTGCCGAGACGCAGCCGGTGAGGGTTGCCGCGGCGAGCCCGCCGAGCGCCGCGCGCCGGGTGATGGTCATGTCGGGGTGCCTCCGCCCTGCCCTGTCCTGCGGGCCGACATGGCCACGAAAGACGAAGGCGAGGCAAGCCCCCCGGCCGCCTCGCCCCATGATCGCGTGTTATGGTGTGCCGCCGTCAGGCGGCCTTGCGCCGGGAGCGCCATGCAAGGGCACCCACGCCGGCGAGAAGGAGCCACGCCGAGGCGGGAAGGGGCACGGCGGTTATCGTAAACTTGATGTCGCCCGTCAATGGATCGCCGGCGTCCCAGAAGCCAAGCACCCAGTCTCCGCCCGGAACAAAGCCACCTCCGCCAGAGATGGAGTCGACGATCACGCCGGGTGTAACGTCCCATGTCGAACCCGAATTGCCTATGCGCGACCCCTCTTGCCCTCCGACCAGCGGAACCGTCACGCCAGTCGGTGCAAACAGGCCGTCGTCAGACAAGGTGGGGCCATCGATCTGATACAGGACATACCCACTTGACTGGGAGCCGGGATACTCATCAAAGGTCAGCCGACCGGCGCCAGGCAGACTAAAGCGTATCGCGGCAGACGTCCGAGGATCTTCTGAGGTGCCCTCGAGCGTGAAAGTTATCTGGTTACCGTTGATGTTCTGCCCGACCGTCGGGGCGCCCCCCCCAACGGTAACGCTGGCATTGTCCGCGTCGGTGGCCGCAACGGTTACAGCCTGAGCAGCACCCGCAGTAAGCGTAACCGCTGCCGCTGCAGTTATGACAAGACTCTTCATCGAAATCACCACATCCCGCGTTGCGTTAACGGTGGGGTAACCTGATTCCGGGCCTCGGGCAAGCGTTTCCCGCGTCGCGGGGCCACATGTTGTCATCGTGCCTCGGTGCGGCCCCGTCTGTCGGCGCGCAAATTGGCATAGAGCACATGATTGCGCCATCTGCCGGCGATCTGGAGGTAGGACTGCGCCACCCCCTCGTACTTGAAGCCGGTCTTTTCCAGCACGCCGCGCGAGGCGGTGTTCTCGGGCAGGCAGGCGGCCTGGATGCGGCTGAGGTCGAGCCGGGTGAAGGCGTGGTGCACGGTGGCCGCGATGGCCTCGCGCATGTAGCCCTGCCGGGCGAAGGGCGCCCCGACCCAGTAGCCCAGCGTGCCATCCTGCGCGGGCCCGCGGCGGATGTTGTCGAGCGTGATGGCGCCGAGGAGCACCTCGTCGTCGGCCCTGAGCAGGAACAGCGGCAGCGCGCTGCCCTGCGCGACCGCCCGGTTGGCCCAGTAGACGCGGTTGGCGAAGGCTTTGCGGCTGAGGTGGTCGGGCGCCCAGGCGGGCTCCCACGGCTTGAGAAAGCCCTCGGAATCGCGGCGCAGCGCCGTCCAGGCACGGAAATCGGCGTGCACCGGCGGGCGGAGCACCATGCGCTCGGTCACGATCCGCACCCGCCGCCGCCCGACGAGGCGCATCACGCCGCGAGCCTGTCCTGCAACTCCGCGAGGGCGGGCGCGCGGTCGGCCGGGCCGTAGAGCGCGAGGGCCGCCTGCCCCTGCCCCGCGAGGCGCCCTGCATAATCGGCGAGCGCGGCCCGGTCGACCGCCTCGATCCGCGCCACCGTCTCGTCGAGGCCGGGCACGCGGCCGTAGATGGCGAGCAGGCGGGCGAGCCGCTCGGCCCGGGCCGAGGGCGATTCGAGGCCCATGAGCAGCCCCGCCTTCATCTGCGCGCGGGCGCGGGCGACCTCCTGCCCGGTCACGTCGGTCGCCACGCGGCGCAGTTCGTCGACCGTCAGGCGGGCGAGATCGCCGATATCCTCGGCGCCGGTGCCCGCGTAGACCGTCAGCATGCCGGTATCGACGTACGGCCCGGCCGAGGCGAACACCGTGTAGCACAGCCCCCGCTTCTCGCGGATCTCCTGGAACAGGCGGCTCGACATGCCGCCGCCCAGCAGCGTGGCATGCACCTGGCTGGTGTAGAGATCGCCGGAGGTATAGCCGGGCGCCTCGAGCGCGAGGGCGAAATGCACCTGCTCGAGCGGCTTGGTCACCCGCTTTTCCGACCCGGCGAAACGGGCGCTCTCGGTCTCGGGCGCGGGCCGGGCGGGGAGGTGGCCGAAGAGCCGCTCGGCCTGGGCCACGATGGCGTCGTGGTCGACCGCGCCGGCGGCCGACAGCACCAGCCGCCCGGGCGCGTAATGCTCGGCCACGAAGCGCGCCAGATCGGCGCGGGTGAAGCCCGCCACCCGCTCGGCGGGGCCGAGGATCGTGCGCCCCAGCGCCTGGCCGGGATAGGCGGCCTCCTGCAGCCAGTCGAAGATGATGTCGTCAGGGGTGTCGAGGGCCTGCCCGATCTCCTGCAGGATCACGCCGCGTTCGACCTCGATCTCGCTCTGGGCGAAGGCAGGCTCGAGCACGATGTCGGCGAGCACGTCGAGCGCCAGCGGCACGTCGGCCCCCAGCACGCGGGCGTAGTAGGCGGTCGTCTCGCGGCTGGTATAGGCGTTGATGTAGCCGCCCACGTCCTCGATCTCTTCGGCGATCTGCAGAGCGGTGCGCCGCGCCGTGCCCTTGAACGCCATGTGTTCGAGGAAATGCGCGACGCCGTTCTGCTCGGCGCGCTCGTGGCGGCCGCCCGCGTCGACCCACAGGCCCACGGCCGCGCTCTCGCAGCCCGGCATACGCTCGGTCACGACGCGCAGGCCGTTCGACAATTGGTGAACCTCGACGCTCACGCGGCGCGCCTCTTGCTGATGAGATCCTCGATGGCGGCGAGGTCGTCGGCGACCTGCGTCACCCGTTCGGGCCTGTCGTACAGGTCGGCCATGCGATTGGGAAGGGGCGGGCGGAGGCCCGTGGCCGCGTCCACCGCGTCGGGAAACTTGGCGGGGTGGGCGGTGGCGAGAGTGACCATCGGGGTGGCGCCAAGATGCCGCTCGGCCACGGCGACGCCGCAGGCGGTGTGGGGGCAGAGCAGCTCGCCCGTCTCGGCCTGCAGGCGCCGGATGGTCTCTGCCACCTCGGCCTCGCCCGCACGGCCCGAGCCGTAGACCTCGCGCAGGTGCTCGAGCGCCCCCTGCGAAATGGCAAAGCCGCCCTGCCCCTTCAGCTCGTCCATCAGCTGCGCCACCGCCGCGCCGTCGCGGCCGTAGGCATCGAACAGCGCGCGCTCGAAGTTCGACGACACCTGGATGTCCATCGAGGGCGAGGAGGTCGGCACGACCTCGGTGCGGGTGTAGCGGCCCGTCTGAAGCGCGCGGTGCAGGATGTCGTTGGTGTTGGTCGCGATCACCAGCCGCTCGATGGGCAGGCCCATGCGGCGGGCGATGTATCCGGCGAAGATGTCTCCGAAATTGCCCGTGGGCACGGTGAACGACACAGACCGGTGCGGGGCGCCGAGCGCGACCCCGGCGGCGAAGTAGTAGACGACCTGCGCCAACACCCGCGCCCAGTTGATCGAGTTGATCGCCGTCAGCCCCACCGCGTCGCGGAAGGGAAAGTCGTTGAACATGTCCTTCACGCGGGCCTGGCACGCGTCGAAGTCGCCCGCGAGCGCGAGGGCGTGCACGTTGTCCTCGACCGGCGTGGTCATCTGCCGGCGCTGCACCTCCGACACGCGGCCGTCGGGGAAGAGGATGAACACGTCGACGCCCGCGCGGCCGCGGAACGCCTCGATGGCCGCGCTGCCCGTGTCACCCGACGTGGCGCCGACGATGCTCAGCCGCTCGCCGCGCCGCGCCAGCACCGCCTCGAAGAGCTGGCCGATGAGCTGCATCGCGAAGTCCTTGAAGGCGAGCGTCGGCCCGTGGAACAGCTCGAGCAGGAAGTGGCCGGGCGCGAGCTGCTTGAGCGGCGCGCGCGCGGGATGGTCGATCCGCGCATAGGCGCTGGCGATCAGGTCGCCGAACTCGGCCTCGGTGAACGCGCCGCCGAGGTAGGGCCACATGACCCGGTGCGCGACCTCCTCGTAGGGCAGCCCCGCCATCGCCGCGATGTGCCCGTCGGACAGTTGCGGAACGTGGTCGGGCACGTAGAGGCCGCCGTCGCGAGCCAGACCCGCCAGCATCGCCTCCTCGAAGCCGAGCACCGGCGCCTGTCCGCGGGTGGAGATGTAATGCATGGGCTCGGCCTCGACGGTGGCGCCCTCGGCCCGGCCGCCGTGCGCCTGGCGCGGGCGGGAGCCTCCGGCGGGGATATTTTCAGGCAAGAAGAAGAGGCGGGGTGC
>LJNT01000181.1 GCA_001314685.1 Rhodobacteraceae bacterium HLUCCA09 | reverse complement strand
TGGCACACCTGCCCGGCCGACGGCGAGATCCGCGGCTCCAATCCGTGCTCGGAATACATGTTCCTCGACGACACGGCCTGCAATCTCGCCTCGCTCAACCTGCTGACCTTCCTCAAGGACGGCGAGTTCCAGGCCGACGACTATGTGCATGCCACGCGGCTCTGGACGCTGACGCTCGAGATCAGCGTGCTGATGGCGCAGTTCCCCTCGAAGGAGATCGCGCAGCTCTCTTACGACTACCGCACGCTGGGTCTCGGCTACGCCAATATCGGCGGCCTGCTGATGAATCTCGGTTACGGTTACGACAGCCCCGAGGGTCGGGCGCTCTGCGGCGCGCTGACGGCGATCCTGACCGGCGTCGCCTATGCCACCTCGGCCGAGATCGCGGGCGAAGTGGGCACGTTCCCCTCCTACGAGCGTAACGAGGCGCACATGCTGCGGGTCATCCGCAACCACCGCCGCGCCGCGCATGGAGAAACGCAGGGATACGAGGGGCTTGCGGTGACTCCCGTGCCGCTCGACCACGGCAACGTCCCCGACCGGGCGCTGTCGGAGCTGGCCCGCGCCGCCTGGGACGAGGCGCTGAGCCTCGGCGAGCGCAACGGCTACCGCAACGCGCAGGCGACGGTGATCGCGCCCACCGGCACGATCGGCCTCGTGATGGACTGCGACACCACCGGCATCGAGCCTGACTTTGCGCTGGTGAAGTTCAAGAAGCTCGCCGGCGGCGGCTACTTCAAGATCATCAACCGCTCGGTGCCCGCCGCGCTGGAAAAGCTCGGCTACGAGGCGGGTCAGATCGAAGAGATCGTCGCTCACGCCGTGGGCCGCGGCACCCTCGTCGGCGCGCCGGCCATCGACCATACCGCGCTGATCGGGCACGGCTTTTCCGAGGCCGAGATCCGCAAGGTCGAGGCGGCGCTGCCGTCGGCCTTCGACATCCGCTTCGCCTTCAACCAGTGGACGCTCGGCACCGAGTTCTGCACCGAAGTGCTCGGGATCCCGGCAGAAAAGCTGGCCGACCCCGCCTTCGACCTGCTTGGGCACCTGGGCTTCTCCAAGGGCCAGATCGAGGCCGCCAACGATTTCGTCTGCGGGACCATGACGTTGGAAGGCGCGCCGCACCTGCGGGCCGAGCATCTGTCGGTGTTCGACTGCGCCAACCCCTGCGGCAAGAAGGGGCGCAGATTCCTCGGCGTCGACAGTCACATCTACATGATGGCGGCGGCGCAGTCGTTCATCTCGGGCGCGATCTCGAAGACGATCAACATGCCCAACGACGCCACCATCGAGGACTGCCAGAAGGCCTACGAGCTGTCGTGGTCGCTGGGCGTGAAGGCCAACGCGCTCTACCGCGACGGCTCCAAGCTGTCGCAGCCGCTGGCCGCCGCGCTGGTCGAGGACGACGAAGAGGCCGAGGAGATCCTCGCCACCGGCTCGCAGACCGAGAAGGCGCAGGTGCTCGCCCAGAAGATCGTCGAGAAGGTGGTGATCAAGGAGGTGCTCAAGGCGCACCGCTCCAAGCTGCCCGAGCGGCGGCGCGGCTACACGCAGAAGGCCATCGTCGGCGGCCACAAGGTGTACCTGCGCACCGGCGAATACGACGACGGCACCCTCGGCGAGATCTTCATCGACATGCACAAGGAGGGGGCCGGCTTCCGCGCGATGATGAACAACTTCGCCATCGCCGTGAGCATGGGCCTGCAATACGGTGTTCCGCTTGAGGAATTCGTCGATGCCTTCACCTTCACCCGGTTCGAGCCGGCGGGAATGGTGGCGGGCAACGACTCGATCAAGTCGGCCACCTCGATCCTCGACTACATCTTCCGCGAGCTGGCCGTCAGCTACCTCGACCGGACCGACCTCGCCCACGTCAAGCCCGACGGCATGACGTTCGACGAGCTCGGCCGCGGCGAGGAGGAGGGCAAGAGGAACTTCACCGAAGTGCCCGAGAGCGCGGGGTCTTCGCCGTTCGAGGTGCTCAAGAGGGTGGCTTCGGCCGGCTTCACCCGGGGCCGCGTGCCGCAGGAGCTGGTCGTGCTCCAGGGAGGCGGCGGGGCGATGGCCTTCGCCGGCCCTGCCCAGCCCGCCGCCGCCTTCGAGGCGGTGGTGGCCGAGCACACCGAGACCACGGTGACCGCTCCGGTCGACGCCCGCACCAAGGCCCGCATGCAGGGCTACGAGGGCGATCCCTGCGGCGAGTGCGGCAACTACACGCTGGTGCGCAACGGCACCTGCATGAAGTGCAACACCTGCGGCGCGACGAGCGGGTGCAGTTGAGAGATTGAGGGTGGGGGACCGGCGTTCCAGCACCGGCCCCCTGCTCATCCCGCAAGAGCCTAGCACGCTGCGGGATGAACCAAGTCGGCCCTTTCGGGTCGAACCCCCCACTGGGAAGCATGCCCGGCTTTGGAGATCAACAGCGTGCTCATTCACCCACAGACTTGCTACCAACTTCTGCTCGCAAGCTGTGGACAAGAGGGAGATACGAGCATGGCTCGCAAGTCGAACTCCGAGGTTACCAGCAAGAAAGTGGCTTCGGCTGCTTCAAAGACGCTGAGAAACCCTCGCTCTTCGAAAGCTGCCAAGTCGGCGGCAGCATCGGCGCTTACCCAGCGACCGAATAGGAAGAAGTGAAAAGTCGGGAGGGCAAACCGCGGTATGCCCTCCCGCAGACTTCCGGGGCGGGTGCGCTCGCCCCAGACGTCGGTCGGGCCGCAGGCAGAAAACTCCGAGCGGTATCAACGATGAGCCGGACCGGCGAAACTGGCAGGGGGCCCTCGGGCCCCCTTTTTCTTTGGGCGCGGATCGGGCGGCAAGAGCCTGATTTCCTTGCAGGGCTTCGGCGCGGGGCGTCGGGTCAGACGAACCATGCCGCCAAGAGCAGGCCATAGCCGGCGGCGATGGCGAGGGAGAGCGGCGCGAGCAGGCGGCGGTCGGTGCGGGCGAAGGCCTCGCCCTGCCGGATCGACCACGCCCCCGCGCCGTGACAGAGGAACACGACGAGGAAGGCCGCGCCGAAGGCCGGAAAGACGAAGCGCCAGCGGCCGATCTCGGGCGGCGCTGCAAGGCCCCAGGGCAGCAGGCCCGCGGCGAGCAGGATGGCCGCCAGCAGGCGCAGCATGAACGGGCTGGGCATGGCGGTGCGCGCCTGCGGCGGCGCCTCGGTTCGGGTCGCGCGCATGGCGACGCCCTCGCGCCCGCCACCGGGCAGGGCACGGCCCGCCGACCAGAGAGCGAGCGCGCCCGCCCCGGCGAGACACGGTGTCGAGATGAGGGCAGCGAGGGCGAGCGTCCAGTCCATGCTCCGCGAACGTGGGTTCGGGCGCGCTGTTCCTCCGCCGCGGCGGGTGAGCGCGTCTTGACAGGGGGGCGCTTTGGCCGCATACGGCGCGCTCCCGCACGCGGCGGGCAACGACATCCATGACGCCCCCGGCCGGGGCGCGCTGTCCGAGGCGCGGGGATCGCTCCGCACGAACGCCCCGCGAAGGGGGGCCGAGGGACGCGGCAGAAGAAGGACAAGGCCCATGTTCGCGGTCATGAAGACCGGTGGCAAGCAGTATCGCGTCCAGCCGGGCGACGTGCTGCGTGTCGAGAAGCTGGCGGCGGATGCCGGCGAGACGATCCAGTTCAACGAAGTCCTGATGGTCGGTTCGACCGTGGGCACCCCCCTCGTCGAGGGCGCGGGCGTCCAGGCCGAGGTCATCGACCAGATCAAGGGCGAGAAGCTGATCCATTACGTGCGCCGGCGCCGCAAGCACTCGTCGGCGCGCAAGAAGGGCCACCGCCAGAAGCTGACGCTGCTGCGCGTCACCTCGATCCTCGAATCGGGAGCAGAGGCGAGCGGGGTCAAGGCGGCCATTGGTGCCGGGTCGGCGCCCCGATCCGATATGGCGGCCCCGTCGGCCCCGGCCCCGGTGGCACCCGCTGAGGCACCTGCCGCGCAGGCCGAGATCTCCGGCGCGCGGCCCGCGAACCTTCTGACCGAGGCACGCGGCGGTGCGCCCGACGACCTCAATAGGATCTCGGGCGTCGGGCCGAAGCTCGAGAAGCTCTTGCACGAGAACGGCGTGTTCCATTTCGACCAGATCGCGGCCTGGACCGAGACGGAAGTCGCCTACATGGATGAAAAGCTGTCGTTCAAGGGCCGCATCGCCCGCGATGGCTGGATCGACCAGGCGAAGGAATTCGCCGCCGAGAAGGAGTAAGGCCAGATGGCACACAAGAAAGCAGGCGGCTCCTCGCGCAACGGCCGCGACTCCGCCGGCCGCCGCCTCGGCGTGAAGAAGTTTGGCGGCGAGCAGGTGATCGCCGGAAACATCATCGCGCGCCAGCGCGGCAACAAGTGGTGGCCGGGCGAGGGCGTGGGCCAGGGCAAGGACCATACGCTGTTCGCCCTGCGCGACGGCAACGTGACGTTCCGCAAGGGGCTCAAGGGCCGCACCTTCATTTCCGTCACCCCGGTGGCGGAGGCTGCCGAGTAAGGGCCGACCCGACAGGTCAACACAATGACAAGGGGGATCGGCGATACCGCCGGTCCCCCTTCGCATTTCCTGGCTTCCCCGCGGGAAGCGCGCGCCTCGAAAGGAGGACGCCATGCAGATCGACCACGTCACCGGGCAGCCGGTCATTCCCGCCGAGCGGCTGACGCTGAGGCCCCTGCAGCGCTCCGACGCGGGGCTGCTGGAGCTCTATTCCGGCGACGAGCGTGTGGCCCGCTCCACGACCACGATCCCGCATCCGCTGCCCCCCGGCGCGGCCGAGGCCTATATCGACCGTGCCCTCGGGCCGAAGCGGCGCGAGGATGTCTGGGCGATGGACGGCACACGCACCGGCCTCGGCGAGCTCGTCGGCGTGATCGCGCTCGAGCGGATGGAGGGCGCCGAGGCGCAGTCGGAAATCGGCTACTGGGTGGCGCCCGCGCTGTGGAACACCGGCCTCGCCTCCGAGGCGGTGGGCGCGCTGCTCGCGGCCAACCCCCATGGCGCGGCCACGATCTTCGCCTCGGTGTTCCAGGACAACCCGGTTTCGGCGCGGGTGCTGACCAATGCCGGCTTCGAATACCTCGGCGATGCCGAGGCGTGGTCGGTCGCCCGGGGCGCGCCCGTCGCCACCTGGACCTATCTCAAGCGCCTCGACTGAGCGCGCCGCCTGCGTCTGGCTTCTTGATTCGGGCCGTTCGCGCGCCTATCCCCACGGCGGCCCGGAGGACATGACATGAAATTCCTCGATCTCGCGCGCGTGCAGATCCGCTCTGGCTCCGGCGGGAACGGCGCCGTGTCGTTCCGCCGCGAGAAGTTCGTCGAGTTCGGCGGCCCCGACGGCGGCGACGGCGGCAACGGCGGCGATGTGGTGGCCGAGGCGGTCGACGGGCTGAACACCCTGATCGATTTCCGCTACCAGCAGCATTTCTTCGCGAGGAACGGGCAGGGCGGCATGGGCAAGGGCCGCACCGGCGCCTCCGGCGACGACATCGTGCTCAAGGTGCCCGTCGGCACCGAGATCCTGGAGGACGACGAAGAGACGGTCGTGGCCGACCTCACGCAGGCGGGCCAGCGCGTGGTGCTGGCGCAGGGCGGCAATGGCGGCTGGGGCAACCTGCGCTTCAAGACCTCGACCAACCAGGCGCCGCGCCGCGCCAACCCCGGTCAGCCGGGCGTGGAGCGCACGCTGTGGCTGCGGCTCAAGCTGATCGCCGATGCCGGGCTTCTCGGCCTGCCCAACGCAGGCAAGTCGACCTTTCTCGCCGCGACCTCCAACGCGCGGCCCAAGATCGCCGACTATCCCTTCACCACGCTGCACCCGGGTCTCGGCATCGTCGGCATCGACGGGGCGGAGTTCGTGGTGGCCGACATCCCCGGCCTGATCGAGGGCGCGCACGAGGGCAGGGGGCTGGGCGACCGCTTTCTTGGCCATGTCGAGCGCTGCGCAGTCCTGCTGCATCTCGTCGACGGCACGTCGGACGATCCGGCGCAAGACTGGCGCACGATCATCCGCGAGCTCGAGGAATACGGCGGCGCGCTGTCGGACAAGCCGCGGGTCACCGTGCTCAACAAGGTCGACGCGCTGGAGCCGGAGGCGCGCGCAGAGGCCCGCGCGGCCCTCGCGGCGGCGTGCGGCGGCCCCGTGCTCGAGATGTCCGGCGTCTCGGGCGAGGGCGTGCCGCAGGTGCTCCGCGCCCTGCGCGCGCGGATCGAGGCCGACCGCGCCCCCGAACAGACGGAGCCAGAGCCGTGGAGGCCGTGAGCGACACCGGGGCCGCCGCACGCCCCGACCTGCGCGCCGCCCGGAGCCTCGTCGTCAAGATCGGCTCGGCCCTGCTGGTCGACCGCGAGAGCGGCGCCCTTCGGGAGGACTGGCTCACCGCGCTGGCGCGCGATCTCGCCTGCGCGCGCGCCCGCGGCGCCGACGTGATCGTCGTCTCCTCGGGCTCCATCGCGCTCGGGCGCGGCGTGCTGGGCCTCGCCCCCGGCCCGCTCGCGCTCGAACAGAGCCAGGCCGCGGCTGCGGTCGGCCAGATCCGCCTCGCCCGCGCCTACGAGGCCGCCCTCGCCCCGCACGGGATCACGGCCGCGCAGGTGCTGGTGACACTCGAGGATTCCGCCGATCGCCGCCGCTACCTCAACACCCGCGCGACGCTGACGGCGCTGCTCGGCCACGGCGCGATCCCCATCGTCAACGAGAACGACACGATCGCCACCGACGAGATCCGCTTCGGCGACAACGACCGCCTCGCCGCCCAGATCGCCGTCACGGTGGGCGCCGACCAGCTCGTCCTCCTGTCCGACATCGACGGCCTCTACACCGCGCCCCCGGGCACCGAGCCGGCCGCCCGCCGCCTCGATACGGTGACCGAGGTCACCCCCGGGATCGAGGCGATGGCGGGCGATGCGGGCTCGGGCCTGTCGCGCGGCGGCATGAAGACAAAGGTCTGGGCCGCCAAGACCGCCACCGCCGCCGGCTGCGCCATGGCGATCACGCACGGCGCCGTTGCCCGCCCGCTGACGGCGCTGGCCGAGGGCGCGCCGAGGCTCCATGACGCGCGCCCCGACAACCTGCTCGTCGCGCTCGACCGCGACGACGACCTGTCGCAGGCCGTGCGGGGCGCGGCGCTCCATCTCCGCCGGCGCTATGCCAATCCGCGGCAGGCGATGGTGCCGCTCGAAGGGCGGGCGATCCTGGCGGAGTGGAACGCGCGGGCGGACCAGCTGATCGTGCATTGCGCGCACCAGCATCCGCACCTGATGCGGACCTCGCTCGCCCATCACCTCGGGCTGGCCGAGCGGCAGG
>LJNT01000135.1:8171-8587 GCA_001314685.1 Rhodobacteraceae bacterium HLUCCA09 | reverse complement strand
GCCCCGTGCGGCATCGCGGGCCGCGCAATTTTCTTTGATCCACGGCTTCGTCTTTCTGCCGCCCGGCCAATGTCGGGTCCGAGCCGGTGCGAACGCCGGCGCGGAGAGCTTGACTCCGGCAACCGAGAGCCGGCCGCCCAACCCGGATGAGATCCATGCCACCGACCTGCACCGCACCCAGCCGACCTTCGAGATCACCGGCTGTCCCGAGTCCGTTCCGGCGCCCTCTCTGGCGGGAAATTGCCCGGCGCCTGCCCGACGGGGACTCCGGCCATTCAGTCGCGCCTGTCGACGCGATGCCGCCCTGACGCGCCTCCCTTGAAGCGCCGGCATCCCGCCGGTGCACGCCTGAGGAGGCAGACCATGGTTCGTCACGCAAGCCAGGGGACTCACCCCCTCTCCGACATCGCGCCCCG
>LJNT01000135.1:0-8131 GCA_001314685.1 Rhodobacteraceae bacterium HLUCCA09 | reverse complement strand
CACGACCACCGGGCGCTGCTCGCCGACGGGGACCGGCTGGCCCTCGACACCGCTCTCGCCGCGCTGTCCGACAAGGGCGTGTTCGATCCCGATGCGCTGTCGGCCGCCGAGGCGGCCCTGGCGCCGCTGGAGGCGGCGGTCGCGCGCGCCGGGGGCGCGCCCGTGCGGCGCTGGACCGAGCAAGGCGACGGCTACCTCGTCGGCGGCACCGAAGCGGGGTGGCGCATCGGCTGCGTCCGCGACGAGCTGCGCGCGGTCCTCCGCCTCGCATGGCACGTCGTCGACCACCTCGAGGCGCACGAGCAGCTTGCGCGCCGGCTCGGCGGCGCGCCGTTCCCGAAGCGGTAGGCCGGCGGGCCGCAGGCGGCGCAGGTCTCGTGGAGGGCATGGGCGTATCGCGCGCAAGCCGGGTCCGGAAAGGGTCGCAGGGCACAGATGCGGCGACGTTCCAGGATTCGAACCGATCGCCCGAGCCGGCCGTCGGTTCAATGCGGCCCACGGAAGGGGCGCGTGGCTTCCGCGGCCAATTCGAGCGTGCCACGTCCTCCTCGTTCAGGCGCCCCCGCTCACCGTGGCGGGGGCGCCGACACCGGCAGCACACCCAGAAGGGACGAGCGACATGGACGCGCCACCGACCACCCCCGACATCGACCTGGCCGCCCTCGACAGCCTGCGCGGCAAGTACATCCGGACGGACCGGGACGACCTGTTCCGGCTGCACCTGGATCGCCTGCTGAAGCGCGACGCGGACGACAGGCTTCTCCCCGAGCCGGTCACGTTCACGGCGACCGGGGGAAACCCGCGGCATCGCGCTCGTGGAAGGGGCCGGCGGGGGCAAGACCTCGCTGGTGCACCATGGGCTGAGCACCCATCCGGCCCTGCAGAGCGCGGATTGTGAATCGGCCTTGAATGGTGACCCCTGTCAGGCTCGGTCCCAGCCTTGGAAAACGCTACGAAAAGCGCTCCCTGCACGGGGTCCCGATCGGCGCCGATAGGGATCCCGCGATTGCCTCGAAAACGCTTCGTGTTCAACTGCTTGCGGCCAAGTCAGGTGGGGCGCCAGTTCAGAGCCGATCCACACTTCTCGGCCGATGGCACCCTGATCAAGGCGTGGGCTTCCATGAAGAGCTTCCAGCCGAAGCCGCAGGGTGCGCCGCCCGACGACGAGGATCCCGGCGACCCTCGGCGAAGGACGCGGCCGTGTGCTTCACGTCGAACCAGGCGGCCTGGCCGAGCGTGGCTGCAAGCTGATCGGCGAGGGCGCGGGCGCGGTGGCGCCGCGAAGGGTCGTCGCCAATCAACTCGAAGGGCAGCACGGCGAGCGCAGGTTGCCCGGGACCCTAACCCGACACGCTGACCTCCGCGACGAAGCGAAATCCCCGACGGGCCGACGTGACGATGACGTGCTGACGCCGGCCATCGTCGCCTCGGACCCGATCAACCCGGAGCGCCTCAGCGGATAGGTCGTGACCCGTATGGCCGTCGTTCCGGTTACCTTGTCCACCCCGCCGAAAATGCTTGCGAGATCGCAGGCCCGGCGGCACGCTCTTCGGCGAGGGCACCAGGCCGGGAGGGGCCGGTGCACAGACCGGGAGGGCCGTGCCGTGGCGATGATGAAGGCAGCCGTGTTCGTCGAGAAGGACCGTATCGAGCTCGACGAGAAGAAGATCCCGGACGTGGGCCCGAAGGATGCGCTGATCCGGGTGACCACCACGACGATCTGCGGCACCGACGTCCATATCCTCAAGGCGGAATACCCTGTGGCGGCCGGCCTGACGGTCGGGCACGAGCCGGTGGGCATCATCGAGAAGCTGGGTTCGGCGGTCGAGGGCTATACCGAGGGCCAGCGCGTCATCGCCGGGGCGATCACGCCCTCGGGGGTGTCCAACGCCTGCCTGTGCGGCCAGCACAGTCAGGACGGCGCGGGCACGGCGCACGGGTTCAAGCCGATGGGCGGCTGGCGCTTCGGAAACACGATCGACGGCTGCCAGGCCGAGTATCTGCTGGTTCCCGACGCCGAGGCGAACCTCGCCCCGGTGCCGGACGACCTGACCGACGAGCAGGTGCTGATGTGCCCCGACATCATGTCGACCGGCTTCGCCGGGGCGGAGTCCGGCAGGATCCGGATCGGCGACACGGTGGCCGTCTTCGCCCAGGGCCCGATCGGGCTGTGCGCGACCGCCGGCGCGAAGCTCATGGGCGCAACGCGGATCATCGCCGTGGACGGCAACAGGCAGCGCCTCGACTTCGCGAGAAAGATGGGGGCCGACGACGTCGTCGACATCAACGACGGCAACCCGGTCGACCGGATCATGGAGCTGACCGAGGGGCGCGGCGTCGACGTCGCGATCGAGGCGCTCGGGCTGCAACGGACCTTCGAGAACTGCCTCCACGTACTGCGGCCAGGGGGCACCCTGTCCAGCCTCGGGGTCTATTCGGGCGACATCACCATTCCCCTGTCGGGATTCCACGCAGGGCTGGGCGACAACACCATCGTCACCTCCCTCTGTCCCGGCGGGAAGGAGCGGATGCGTCGGCTGATGTCGGTGATCGCGAGCGGCCGGGTGGACCTGAACGCGATGGTCACCCACGAGCGCAAGCTCGACGACATCGTCGAGGCCTACGACCTGTTCGCGAACCAGCGCGACGGCGTGCTGAAGGTGGCCATCAAGCCGCATTGAGTGCCCCTACGCAGGCGGAGCACGGCCAACCGCGACCCTGAATTCGCCCCCCCAGGACCTCTTGCTCTCGTCAGGCCGGGTGTCGCGTCCCCGTTTCGGGATCGAAGAAGTGCAAGTCCGCGATCGGGGCGTCCAGCGCGGCGACGGCACCCTGCTCGAGCGGGCGCCGATCGGCGGCGACCATCGGCACTGCCTCTCCGGCGACCTCGAAATGATGCAGACGGGCGCTTCCCAGTTCCTCGCTGAACCTCAGGCGGGCGCGCAGGCCCTGGCCGTCGGCGGCGAAGCGCAGCGCCTCGGGGCGGATGGCGGCCACCACGTCCGTGCCGTCGGCGAAGCCGGGCAGCCGGTCGCCCACGCAGAGAGCCTGACCGTCGGGGAGGCGCAGGGCGCGGGCCCCGGCGCAGTAGGTGCCACGGATCGTCCCCATGCTGGGCGAGCCGATGAACTTCGCGACATACAGGGTCTGCGGCCGCTCGTAGACCTCGGCAGGCGCGCCCACCTGCTGGATCTCGCCGCCCCGCATCACCACGAGGCGGTCGGCCAGCGTCATCGCCTCGACCTGGTCGTGGGTGACGAAGATCGAGGTGGCGCCGACCTCCTCGTGGATGCGCCGCACCTCGTGGCGCATCTGCACGCGCAATTCGGCGTCGAGGTTCGACAGGGGCTCGTCGAACAGGAACACGCGGGGCGCGCGGATGATGGCCCGGGCCATGGCGACACGCTGGCGCTGGCCGCCCGACAGTTCGGCCGGCTTGCGGTCGAGCAGCCCGTCGAGCTGAACGAGGCGGGCGATCTCCTCGGCACGGCGGCGGCGCTCTGCCCGCGGCGCGCGGTCGACGCGAAGAGCGTAGGCGATGTTCTCGGCCACGCTCATGTGCGGGTAGAGCGCGTAGTTCTGGAACACCATCGCACAGCCCCGGTCGCGCGGCTCGAGGCCGGAGACGTCGCGCTCGCCGATGCGGATGCGGCCGCCGGTGGCATTCTCCAGCCCGGCGACGAGACGCAGCAGGGTGGACTTGCCGCAGCCCGAAGGGCCGAGGATGACGGTGAACTCGCCCGCGCCGATCTGCAGATCGACGCCCTTGAGCACCTCGGTCGCTCCGAACGACTTGCGCAGGCCGGACAGTGTGATGCTGGTCATGGATCGTCACCCTGCAGGGTCCGGCGGGCACGGCCCGCCGGACCCGGACACGCGGGTGGGCTCACATCTGGTCGCGGGCGATCATGTCGCGCATCTGCTGCGCGAAGGCGCCGAGCGCTTCCTCGGCGGTCTGCTCCTGCAGCACGATCGACTGCCACACCGCGGGCTCTTCCGCGCGGATCGCGGGCATCGCGGGCGGACGCGCGCGGGCGAAGGCCACCTCCAGCTGGTTGTTGGCGACGAGGTAGGCGGGATACTGCGAGATCGTCTCCTGCGCCAACTCGGACTCGATGGCGCCCTTGATGATCGGCAGGTAGCCGGTGCGCACGAAGACCAGCGCGTTGTTCTCGGGCGTGGTGACGAAGCGGATGAACTCCCACGCGCCGTCCTTCACCTCGTCCTCGGCGGTGGCGACGATGCCCAGCGTGGCGCCGCCGATGGGCGCGGCGCAGACGGTCTCGCAGGGCAGCGGTGCGACGCCGAGATCGAAGGGCAGGTTGGTGAGGTTGCCGGTCAGCCCGCCGGTGGAGTTGAACTCGATCGCGGCGCGGCCGGTGTCGAAGTACTGCGCCGCCACATCCTCGTCGAGCGCGGCCTCGAGCGAGGCGACCTCGTGCACGTTCACCCAGTCCGCGGCATACTGGTAGGCGCGCACCGAGGCGTCGCTGTCGAGCTGCACGGCGTTGTCGGCGGGATCGACCCAGCCGCCGCCGGCCTGGTTGGTCATCGCCCAGCGCACCCATTGCGGCGGCGTGGTCAGGCCCCACTGGGTGGTCTCGTCGCCCTCGGTCAGCGTCATCGCCTTGGCGGCTTCCGTCACCTCGTCCCAGGTGCGCGGCGGCTGTTCGGGGTCGAGGCCGGCGGCGCGGAACAGGTCCTTGTTGTAGTACATCACCGGGGTCGAGACGTTGAACGGAACGACATAGCTCTCGCCGAGATACTTCGACGCCTCGAGGGCGAAGGGGCGGATCCGGTCGAGCCAGTCGGCACCGGCGTCGTCGATGTAGGGCTGGAGCGGCTCGAGCGCGCCGCGGTCGGCGAAGAGGCCGTAGCGCGTGATTTCCAGCATCACGAGGCCGGGCGCGGTGCCGCCGGCGATCGCGGCGGTCAGCTTCTGCGTGCCCTCGGTGTAGTTGCCGGTGTAGACGGGCACGATCTCGTAGTCCGACTGGCTGGCGTTGAACAGATCGGCGAGCTCGCCCACCGCGTCTCCGTTGTTGCCTGAGAAGGCATGCCAGAACTCGATGCGGGTCTGCGCGTCGGCGGCCCCGGCGGCCAGCGTCAACGCGAGGACGGAGGTCATCAGGCGCATGGGTCATTCTCCCGTGGTGGTTGGATGATCGTCCGGCTACGCACGGGGTGTGACGGCGGTGTTACCCTTGCATGACATCTGCTGTCACCAGAGGGTCATGCGCATGTAACAAACGTCTGTTTCCACCGAGGCGATGAACCGACTGCATTCCTACCTTCTGATCCTGCCGGCCTGCCTCGTGCTGGGCGCCTTCATCTACTGGCCGATCCTCTACTCGGTATGGTTGAGCGTCCACCGGTGGGACTGGCTGATGCCCGAGCCGCAATTCGTCGGCCTGCAGAACTACACGATCATGCTGACGAGCGCGCAGTTCCAGAATGCGCTGTGGAACACCGCGCTGTTCACGCTCGTCTCGGTGCCGCCGACGCTGGCGCTCGCGCTGTTCGTGGCGGTGCTGGTGGCGCCGCCGACGCGCTCCAACCGCGTGCTGCGCTCGGTCTACTTCATGCCGACGGTGATGTCGGCGGTGGCGATCGGCGTGATCTTCGACTGGATGATGAACTCGGAGATCGGCACGTTCAACGCCGCGCTCCGTGCCCTCGGCGTCTCGCCCGTGCGGTGGCTGAGCGACCCCGACCTCGCGCTGTTCTCGCTCGCCATGGTCGAGGTCTGGAAGCAGTTCGGCTATGCGGTGGTGATCTACGCCGCGGGCCTTCAGGCGATCCCGGGCACGCTCTACGAGGCCGCGCGGATGGACGGGGCGGGCCCTTGGCGGCAGTTCCGGGATGTCACGTTCCCCCTGATCATGCCCACCACGTTCTTCCTGCTTATCCTGTCGGTGATCAACGGCTTTCAGGTCTATACCTTCGTCGAGGTGATGACGCAGGGCGGCCCGGCGCGTGCGACCGAGGTGATCCTCTACTACCTGATCCGCGTGGGCTTCGACTCCGCCGATGTCGGGCTCGGCTCTGCGGTCGCTCTGTTCCTGTTTGCGCTGCTGATCGGGATCACCCTGCTCAAGGCGGCCACGATCGGGCGGAAGGTCCATTATGGTTACGACTGACCGTGCCTTGCCCCTGCCGGAGGAGCGGGTCGCGCCGGGCCGGGCGCGGCGCCTGCCGCTCGGCGGTCTCGTCCTCGTCGTGCTCGCGCTCGTCGTGCTCTACCCGCTGTGGGAGATCGCCAGGATCTCGTTGCTCGATGTGGAGGAGGTGAACAGCCCCGACGCGGCGGTCTGGCCGCCGACCTTCCGCGCCTATGTCGAGGCGTGGACGGGCGTCGCCTTCCCACGCTACTTCCTCAATTCCGTCGTCGTGACGCTGGCCGTCACGGTGGGCAGCACGCTCACCGCGATCCTCGCGGCCTATGCCTTCGCCCGCGCCACCTTTCCGGGGCGCGACGTGCTGTTCCTCGCGGTGATCGGCACGCTCATGATCCCCAACCATATCACGCTCATCCCCAACTACCTGACCTTCGCGAAGGTCGGCCTGCTCGACACATTCGTCTGCCTGATCCTGCCCTTCCTCGCCTCGGGCTTTTCCGTTTTCTTCCTGCGCCAGCACATGATGACGATCCCCCGCAGCCTCGACGAGGCGGCGCGGATGGACGGGGCCGGGCCGTGGATGATCCTCTGGACGATCATCGTGCCGCTTTCGTGGCCCGCGATCGCCGTGGTCGCGCTGTTTGCGTTCATGAGCCAGTGGAACGAGTTCATCTGGCCGCTGCTCGCCACCACCTCGGAGGAGATGCGCACCGTCCAGATCGGCCTGCGCTACCTGTTGCGCGACGAGGAGGCGGCGATCCCCGACTGGCCGCTCGTCATGGCCGGCACGATGATCACGCTGGTGCCGCTGCTCATCGCCTACGTCTTTGCCGAGCGGCACCTGATCCGCGGCATCACGATGGGCTCGTTCCGGTGAGCCCGCCCGTGACCGAGCCCGTGACCGAGATCGCCTCGCATCGCGGCGGCGCCGCGCACTGGCCCGAAAACTCCGAGACCGCGTTCCGCGAGACCGCGAAGCTCGCTGTGGAACAGATCGAGTTCGACGTGCAGATGAGCGCCGACGGCGTGCCGGTGATCTTCCACGACACGACGCTCGACCGGATGACCGACGGCTCCGGGCCGCTGGCCGACAGGACGCTGGCCGACCTGAAGGCGCTGTCCATCGCGGGCGGGGGCGGCCGCATCCTGACGCTGGAGGAGGGGCTCGACCTGCTCGCGCCGACCCATCTGATCCTGCGCTGCGAGGTGAAGCCGGGCCCGGGGATGCGCCCCTATCCCGGCCTGCGCGAGGCGACGCTGGCGCGCCTGTCCGACCGGGGGCTGCTGGGTCGGACCGTGCTCACCTCGTTCCACCTGCCCACGCTGCGCGCGGCGCGCGCGGAGGCGGAGGCGCTCGGCGACCTGATCTGGCTCGTCGCGGACCCGATCATCCGTCTGACCTCGCCCGGGGACGTGGCCCGCCTCGCGCGGGAGGCCGGCATCGACCACGTCGCGCCCCACATCGCCGCGCTGCGCGACGGCGCGCTCGCGCCCTTGCGCGCGGCCGGCCTGCGAGTCGGCGCCTTCGCCGTTCTGGAGGACGACGCCATCGCCTGGGCGCTCGCGCAGGAGCTCACGGTCTTTACAACCGACCGTCCGATCGCGGCGCTTGAACTGCGGGGTGGCGGCGGGTGTCCGTCCAAACGGTAAGCCGCGCGGCACTGTGCCGATCAGAGGCGCCCGCTTCGGGCTCGGTCTGACCCATCGCGGCGGCACTGAAAGATCTGCGGTCGTCGGTGACTCGAAGGTCCGCTTCGTTCGCCGTGACCAAATCGGATCGCACGCGCAGCCAACTTCCGCTTCCCGCCCATCGCGAGGGAGGCTGTGCGGGTCATGGAGAGCATTCTGGGCGTGGCCGCGTCGGGCCAATCCGGCCCCGGGGGCCTGCCGTCAGAGGTCGGTCCGGCGGACGTCGGCGAAGTCGAGCGCGAGGTCGGGGCCGAAGGCGGTGGCCGGGGTGTGGTATCCGGCCTGGACCTCGCCGGCGGCGACGCGCCGGGCGATCGCCAGGG
>LJNT01000130.1 GCA_001314685.1 Rhodobacteraceae bacterium HLUCCA09 | reverse complement strand
CGAGATCTCGACCGAGCGATTCTGGCCCTCGCGCTCGAGCTCGGGGGCGACGGCGCGCTCCTCGAGCGTCACGAAGCTCGACATCGGCACGGTCTGCCCGTCGCCGGTCTGCACGAAGACGTTCTGCAGGTCGCCGGGGTCGTTCACCGGGTTCGCGGTGGACAGCATCTGGATGTCGAAGCTCTGGTCGTCGATGAAGACCGAGCCCACCGTGCGCCCGTCGAGCACCGCGCGCAGGGCCTCGCCCAGCCCCGCGATGTCGATGCCGAGGTCGGACGCGCGCTGGCGGTCGATCTCGACGAAGAGCTGCGGCTGCGTCGTCTCGTATTCCAGCCGGACCTGGCCGAAGGCCGGGTTTTCCTGCATCCGGGCGACGAGACGTTCCGACACCTCGGCGAGCTGGTCGTAATTGTCGCCGGTGACGGCGAAGGTCAGGCCGCGCCCCGCGCCGCGGATGCCGAGCGAGTTGGGCTGGATGGCGAAGGCGCGCACGCCGATCACGCCGCGCAGTTTGCCGTTGATCTCGCCCACGATCTCGTCCTGGCTCCGGGCGCGCTCGCTCCAGGGCGCGAGGGTGAACACCATGAAGCCCCGGTTGTCGGAGCCGAAGCCGGTGATCGAGAAGACGTTGATCACCTCGCCGGCCTCGCGCAGCGGCTCGATAAGTGCCTCGATCTCGGCCATCTTGGCGGTGGTGTAGTCGAGCGAGACACCCTGCGGCGCCGAGACCGACAGCAGCGCGACCGCCCGATCCTCGCGCGGGGTCAGCTCCTGCCGGATCTCGCCGCCCACGAAGACGGCCGTCGCGGCGAAGAGGCCGGCGGCGAGCACGATGACGAACGGCACGCCGAGCGCCCCCTCGAGCGTCCGGCGGTAAAGGGCGGCGAGGCGGTTGCCCAACCACACGAATGGCCCGCGCGCGTCTGCCTCGGGCTCGGCTGTCAGCAGGCGGCTCGCCAGCACCGGGCACAGGGTGAGCGCCACCACCGACGACAGCAGCACCGCCATCGCCAGCGTGAAGCCGAACTCGCGGAACAGGCCGCCCGCCTGCCCCGGCAGGAACGACAGCGGCACGAAGACGGCCGCGAGCGTCGCGGTGGTGGTGACGACGGCAAAGAACACCTGCCGCGTGCCGAGCACCGCCGCCGCGCGCGGGCCCATCCCCTCGGACCGTCTCCGCACGATGTTTTCCAGCACCACGATGGCGTCGTCGACGACCATGCCGGTGGCGAGCACCAGCGCCAGCAGCGTCAGGATGTTGACGGAAAACCCCACGAGGTAGATCGCCGCGATGGTGCCGATCAGCGCGACGGGCATCGTCAGGGCGGGGATCAGGGTCGCGCGGGCGTCGCGCAGGAACAGGAAGATCACCAGGACGACGATGCCCACGGCGGCGGCCAGCGTCTTGAGCACCTCCTCGATCGAGCCGCGGATGAACACCGCGTCGTCGGAGGTGACGAAGATCGACACGTCGTCGGGCAGCGTTGCGTCGAGATCGGCCACCACCGCCCTGACTGCGGCCGAGATCTCGAGCGTGTTCGACGTCGCCTGCCGGATGATGCCGAGGCCGAGGCCGGCCTCGCCGTTGGCGCGCAGGATCGTCTGGTCGGGCGCGGGGCCGAGCGTGACCGTGGCCACGTCGCGCACCCGCACGTTCGGCGCGATCTGAAGGCCCATGAAGCCTTCCGCCGTGGCGACCGTCGCGGTGGTGCGAACGGCGATGGTCTGGCTGTCGCCCGACAGGTCGCCCGCCGGCGCGTCGAACGCCACGTCCGACAGGGCGCGGCGCATGTCGGCCAGCGTCAGGCCACGGGCGGCGAGCGCGGCCTGGTCGATGTCGACGCGGAAGATCGGCTCTCGGTCGCCGTAGATCTGCAGGTCGGCCACGCCGGGAACCGACAACAGGCGGTCCTCCACCCGCTCTCGCACGATCTGCGTCAGCTCCTGCGGTGCGCGGCCGGGCGAGGTGACGGCGATGCGCACCACGGGCTGGGCGTTGGCGTCGGCCTTGACGATCTCGGGCGTGTCGGCTCCCTCCGGCAGCTGGTTGGCGATGCGGGCCACCGCGTCGCGCGTGTCGGTCGCAGCCACGTCGAGATCGACGTTGTCCTCGAACTCGAGCGTGACGCGCGAGCGGCCGAAGCGCGAGTTGGACGAGATCGAGCGCACGCCGGCGACGCGGCCCACCGCGCCCTCGATGCGGCCGGTCACCTCCTGGTCGACGCTCTCGGGCGAGGCGCCGGAGAAGTCGGTGGTGATCGTCACGACGGGACGGTCGACATTGGGCAGTTCGCGCACCTCGACGCCGAACAGAGCGGCGATGCCGGCGAGCACGATCAACGACGACAGGACGACGGCGAGGATCGGCCGCCGCACGAAGAGCGCGGTACCGGAGCCCGCGACGGCCTCGGGGGCGTCGCTCATGCCGTGATCCTTCTCATGGGAACGCGCTCATAGCGGGTCGGCCCCGCCAGAGGAGGCGGCGGCGCGCGCCTGGGCGCGGCCGGCCACGTCTACCTCGGCGCCGGGGCGCAGAGACTGCACGCCTTCGACCACGACCGTGTCGCCCGGCGTCAGCTCTCCCTCGACCAGCACGCGCCCG
This sequence comes from Rhodobacteraceae bacterium HLUCCA09, assembly GCA_001314685.1. Classification (GTDB taxonomy): domain Bacteria; phylum Pseudomonadota; class Alphaproteobacteria; order Rhodobacterales; family Rhodobacteraceae; genus HLUCCA09. Next base: position 4,749 of record LJNT01000130.1, on the reverse strand, counting down.
GCGTCGCGCTGGCGGATGGTCACGGCCACGCGCTGCGCCGCGCCGTCGCGCACGGCCCACACGTAGGAGCCTTCGGCGGCCCATTGCACGGCGAGCGGGTCGACCGCGGCCATCGTCTCGCCCGGGAAGCGCAGCGCCACCGCAAAGGCCATGCCGGCGCGCAGGCGGTCGTCGTCGTTGTCAAGTCGACCCTGCACGCGCAGGGTGCGGCTGGCGCGGTCGATCACGTTGTCGACGGCGTGCACCTCACCCGGGATCGACGGGCCGGAGATGCCGAGCGGCCGCGCCTCGAGCGGCATGCCGGGTTCGACGAGGCCCACGGCACGCTCGGGCACGCGGAAATCTATCAGGATGTCGGAGCGGTCGGTGAGCGTGGCGACCTCGTCGGAGGCGGAGAGGCGATCGCCAATGGCCACGTCGATCAGGCCGACCCAGCCGGCGAAGGGGGCGCGGATCCTGCGCCGCTCGAGCTCGTACTCTGCCTCGCGCAGCCCCAGCTCGGCGGTGCGCAGCGCTAGCCGCGCCTCGCGCAGCCGCACCCCGGTGACCGAGCCGGTATCCTGCAGGCGGCCGACCCGCTCGGCATCGTCCTGCGCGTCGTCGAGCATCAGGCGGGCACGTTCGAGCGCGATGCGCTCGGCCTCGTCGTCGAGCCGCAGGATCACGGTGCCCGCCTCGACATAGCCGCCGATGTCGAGCGCGACCTCGACGACCTCTCCGCCGACCTCGGCGCGCAGCGTGGCACTGCGGAGCGCGCGGCCGTCGCCGATGGCCTCGACCCGGTCGTTCACCGCGCCCTCGGTGACGTCGGCCACCACCACCTGCGCCGGCCCGCGCGGGCCGAAGCCGCGGCCGCCTTCGCTGGCCTCGGCTTCGGCGATCTCGAGCCCGAGCACGTCGGCCACGCCGACCCTGTCGAGAAAGGCGGCGGCCGAGGGCACATAGGCGACCCAGAGCCACAGCGTCGCCGCGAGAACCAGGGCGGACAGGACGATCTGCTTCAGGATGCGCATGGCTTATCCAGCCCGACCCTCTGCCTTCTGCAAGCCCCCGCCCCGCGCGGACGCTTCCGTGACGGCTGGCATGTAGCGCGCCGCGCCGCAGCGTCCACGAGGCGGGCCGGCGCCGGAGGCTTTGCCGCCGGGACAGGGGCAGGCTTGGGGCAGGGGCGCCGCCGCCTGTCTTTGCCGCCTCGCCGACGAGCACTGTGTCGTGACAGGGGCTGGGCGACCTGCGCCCCGCTTGGGCTCTGTAGTGGAGGTGGCGACGCTCACCGTGCTGCTCGCCGCCGACGAGAGCGCCTCCGGCACCAGGACGGACCTGAAGATCGACGGCGGCCTGCTCGCCGGCCCGGCCGCGACACGGTCGCGCGACTAGAGCACCCCGATCTCGGCAAGTGCTGCCTCGAGCCGGGGCGGCAGCGCATGCTCGGCTTCGCGGCCCGCGGGCAGATCGGGCGGCGCGTCGGCCGGGGCGAGGTAGCGCCAGCCCTGAAACGGCTTTTTCGGCACGGCGCGGGTGCGGCGCAGCTCGGGGTCGAGCACCAGCGCGCAGCGCAGCACGCCGTCGGCGCCCACCGCCTCGTCGAGCGCCACGATCCGCTGCCGGACGAGGATCGCGCCCTTGATTACCCAGTAGAGCGACCCGCCCGCCAGCAGTTGCGCCTCGCGCTTCGGCCACATCCGGGTGACATGGCGCGGCCGCCCGTCAGGCCCCAGGGCAGGCCGGCTCGCCTGCCAGGCGGCGAGATCCTCGATCGTCTCCGCGCCCACGCAGAGCTTCACGAGATTGACATGCGCCTGCGCTGTCTTGCCTGCCACGATACCCCCCCGTATCTTGTTATGTATCCGTGAGCTTAGCCAACCAGTTGCGATTCTCAAGACGAGACGCTACGTTTCCCAGCCTTCCCCGCACGAGGAGCCCCCGATGACCCGTGCCCCGAGCAACTTCGCCGCCCCGATCTCGGAGACGATCTGGGACATGAAGTATCGCCTGAAGGCTGCCGACGGCTCGCCGGTCGACGACGACCTCGGCGAGACGTGGGATCGCGTCGCCAACGCGCTGGCACGCGCCGAGGACGACCCCGGGCGCTGGGTCGGCCCGTTCCGCGACGCGCTCGAGGGGTTCCGCTTCCTTCCCGCGGGCCGCATCCTCGCCGGCGCCGGCACGGGGCGTTCGGTCACGCTCTTCAATTGCTTCGTGATGGGCACCATCGAGGATTCGATGGCGGGCATCTTCGAGGCGCTGAAGGAGGCGGCGCTGACGATGCAGCAGGGCGGCGGCATCGGCTACGATTTCTCGACCATCCGGCCGAAGGGCGCGCGTGTGGCAGGCGTGGGGGCCGACGCCTCGGGCCCGCTGTCGTTCATGGACGTGTGGGACGCGATGTGCCGCACCATCATGTCGGCCGGCTCGCGCCGGGGCGCGATGATGGCGACGCTGCGCTGCGACCATCCCGACATCGAGGAGTTCGTCGCCGCCAAGGCCGACCCCGCCCGTCTGCGCAACTTCAACGTCTCGGTGCTGGCGACCGACGCCTTCATGGAGGCGGTCAAGGCCGACGCGCTGTGGGATCTGATATTCGACGGCACCGTCTACCGCACGATCCGCGCCCGCGACCTGTGGGACCGCATCATGCGCTCGACCTACGACTGCGCCGAACCCGGCGTGATCTTCATCGACCGCATCAACGCCACCAACAATCTCGCCTACGCCGAGGAGATCGCGGCGACCAACCCCTGCGGCGAGCAGCCCCTGCCCCCCTACGGTGCGTGCCTCCTGGGGTCCATCAACCTCGCGGCGCTGGTGCGCGACCCGTTCGCGCCTGAGGCAGGGATCGACGAGGCCGAGCTGTCGGATCTGGTGGCGACCGCCGTGCGGATGATGGACGACGTGGTCGACGTGTCGCGCTTCCCCCTGCCACAGCAGGAGGCCGAGGCGCGCGCCAAGCGCCGCATCGGCCTGGGCGTGACGGGGCTCGCCGACGCGCTGATGATGACGGGCCTGCGCTACGGCTCCGGCGCAGCCGCCGCGCAGACCGAGGACTGGCTGAAGCGCATCGCCGAGGCCGCCTACCGCAGCTCCGCCGACCTCGCGCGGGAAAAGGGGCCGTTCCCGCTGTTCGACGCCGAGGGCTTTCTCGCCAACCCGGCCCTGTCGTGGCTGCCCGCAGACCTGCGCGCGCAGATCCGCTCGGGCGGCATCCGCAACGCCCTGCTTACCTCGATCGCGCCCACCGGCACGATCTCGCTCTTCGCCGGCAACGTCTCGTCGGGCATCGAGCCTGTCTTCGCCCATTCCTATACCCGCAAGGTCCTGCAGGACGACGGGTCGGCCCGCGAGGAGGAGGTCGTCGACTACGCCGCCGCCCGCTGGCGCGAGGCGATGGGCGAGGATGCGCCCTTTCCCGACCACTTCGTCGACGCCCAGCGTCTGACCCCGGCCGAGCACGTCCGCATGCAGGCCGCGGCGCAGAAATGGGTGGACTCCTCGATCTCCAAGACCATCAACGTCCCCGCCGAAATCGCCTTCGACGCCTTCAAGGATGTCTACCTGCAGGCCTACGAGCAGGGCTGCAAGGGCTGCACGACCTACCGCCCCAACGCGGTGACGGGCAGCGTGCTGAGTGTGGCGGAGGAAAAGGAGACGGTGCTCGCCACAGAAAAGAGTAGGCCACACGAACGCCTTGAAGCTGCGCGTAAGGGTGCCGGCTACGCGACGGTGCGAGAGGCTGCAAAGGCTCTGGGGATCAACGAGGCCGCATATCGGCGTCACGAGAAAGGCGAGGTCAATTTCTACGACCATGCCGATAAATACGCCAAGGCGTTTGGAGTCACGCCCGGATGGCTCGCCTATGCCGAGACAGATGAGGCTCGATCGAGCGCCCCCTCCCCCCATCATCTTGGCAAAAATACTCAATCCGCGGTCTCCGCCCCCGCCGACGTGGTCTATCTCTCCGACCCGCTCGATCGCCCGGAAAGCCTCGAAGGCCACACCTACAAGCTGCAATGGCCCGACAGCCCCCACGCCATCTACATCACGCTGAACGACATCGTGCTGCAGGGGCGCCGCATCCCCTTCGAGATCTTCATCAATTCCAAGAACATGGAGCACTACGCCTGGACGGTGGCGCTCACCCGCATGATCTCGGCCGTCTTCCGCCGTGGCGGCGACGTCTCCTTCGTGGTCGAGGAACTGAAGGCGGTGTTCGACCCCCGAGGCGGCGCCTGGATGGGCGGCAAGTATGTCCCCTCCATCCTCGCGGCGATCGGTGGGGTGATCGAGCGGCACCTTGTCTCGATCGGTTTCATGCAGGACGGCGGGCTCGGCCTTCGTGCAGATCCGGAGGCCGAGCGCGCCGTCATCGGGGCCGCCGCGCCCAGCCCCACCTGCCCGGCCTGCGGCGAGCACGAAATGGCGATGATCGAAGGCTGCATGACCTGCCGCACCTGCGGATATTCCAAGTGTTCTGGGTGAATTCTGTTAGTTCATGTTGAAGGTGTTCGCAATTCGTGGCCATTCGCGGGCGAAAATGGCCATTCTCGCTCGCAATTCGTGGCCATCCGGTCCTCAGAGGCGGAGAATGCGCTCAAGATTCCGCAACGAAGGTTCGAATCCTAAGACGGGGGCCGTGTGCCCTGAAGGTCGCCTCCTGCGTGCCGACACGCATAGGTCAATGCCTGCTCTGCAGCCGCGCCAAGCCCAGGATCAATAGGGCGGCCTCAGACCGGCCTTCAGCATCGCGTCCGC
>LJNT01000042.1:7507-17396 GCA_001314685.1 Rhodobacteraceae bacterium HLUCCA09 | reverse complement strand
CCAGCGAGGACAGCCCGAATGACAACCATACCCGCCTTGCCTGCGCCACGGCAGCTTGCCACCGCCTGCAGCGCCAGAAAAAGGGGTAAGGCCGAGTGAGGCGATGACGCCGGACGCGGCGGCGCGGGCGCTGGCGCGGGAGGGCGTCGTCGTCTTCGAGCCCGATCCGCGCACGGCCCGCTGGGCGGCGGCGGCGTGGGAGGCGGCCGGCCCGCTGGTGGCCGAGGCGCAGCGGAGCGGCGGCCTGCGCTGCGGGGGGACGTGGCTCGCCGGCGTCGATCTGTTGCCCAACGCGGTGGACGGCGCGGTGGCGGGCGTGCCGCTCGCGGGGGCGGCGGTCGACACGGTGGCGGCGCTCGGTCTCGCGCCCGCGGGATGGCACGCAGCGCAGGTGTCGGTGACGTGGGCCGGTTATCCGCGGCCGGGGGAGGACGAGAGCGCCGGCGCCGCGCGCTACCGGCGGCAGCGCGACGCCGCCCATGTCGACGGCCTGTTGCCCGAGGGCGCGGCGCGGCGGCGCCATCTGCGCGAGCCGCATGCCTTCATCCTCGGCCTTCCGCTGACAGAGAACCACGCGGACGCCGCGCCGCTCGTCGTCTGGCCCGGCAGCCACCGCCTGACGGGGCTGGCCCTCGCGGAGGCGCGGGCGGCGGAGGCGGGGGTGCCAGCGGGCGACGTCGATCTGACCGACGCCTACACCGCATCCCGGCGCGCTGCCTTCGACGCCTGCCCGCGCACGCCTCTGCCGCTCCGCCCGGGGAAGGCCGTGCTCCTGCACCGGCATCTGCTCCACGGCATCGCGCCGTGGGCCGCGCCGCCGGCGCCAGAGGGCCGGGCGGTCGCCTATTTCCGGCCCGAGCTGGCCGACCCGGACGAGTGGTTCGGCGTCTAGCCGGGGCGTCGCCTCAGGCGGCCATGTCGAGCACGATGCGGCCCGTCACCGTGCCGTCCTTGAGCCCGCCCATGATCGCGTTGATGTTCTCCAGCCGGTCGAGGGAGTAATGGGCGGCCACCGCGCCCTCGCCCGCGAGCGCGAGCGCCTCGGTGAGGTCGTTGCGCGTGCCCACGATCGAGCCGCGGATCGTCAGCCGCTTGAGCACCACCTCGAAGATCGGCAGCGGAAAGCCGCCCGGCGGCAGGCCGACGAGCGCCATCGTGCCGCCCCGCCGCAGCATCCCCACCGCCTGCGCGAAGGCGGCGTTGGAGACTGCCGTCACCAGCACGCCGTGCACGCCGCCGACGGCCTGCGTCACCTCGGCCACCGGGTCGGCCTCGGCCGCGTTCACCGTCATGTCGGCGCCGAGGCTCTTCGCCAGCGCCAGCTTGTCGGCGCCCACGTCGACGGCGACGACATGCATCCCCATCGCCTTGGCATACTGCACCGCCATGTGGCCGAGCCCGCCGATGCCGGAGACCGCGACCCACTGGCCCGGCTTCACTTCCGTCTCCTTGAGGCCCTTGTAGACGGTCACGCCCGCGCAGAGCACCGGCGCGGCCGGGGCGAAGTCGAGCCCCGCCGGCAGGTGGCCGATATAGTTCGGGTCGGCCAGCACAAAGTCGGCGAAGCCGCCGTTGACCGAGTAGCCGGTGTTCTGCTGGCTCTCGCACAGCGTCTCCCACCCGCCGACGCAGTGCTGGCAGTGGCCGCAGGCGGTGTAGAGCCAGGGCACCCCGATGCGGTCGCCCTCCTTCACATGGGTCACGCCGGCGCCCACGGCGGCGACGTGACCGACGCCCTCGTGGCCGGGGATGAAGGGAGGCGTGGGCTTGACCGGCCAGTCGCCGTCGGCGGCGTGCACGTCGGTGTGGCAGACGCCCGACGCCGCGACCTTCATCAGGATCTGCCCGGGCCCGGGCTCGGGCCTGTCCACTTCGCGGATCTCGAGCGGCGCGCCGAGTTGCGTGACGACCGCCGCCTTCATCGTTCTGTCCATCGGTGTCTTCCCAGCTTGTGTGACGCGCTCCGCCTCGGAGGGTCGCCCCCCTCTCCCGGTTCCGTCAACGGACTGGTGGTCGCGGGCCGCCGGCCGAGGAACCGGGGGCCAGCCCCCGGACCCCCGGGATACTTGTCGGCAAGAAGAAGGGGGGGGCCGGCGCGGGCGGCCGGCGCCGGCTCCGGGCCGTGCCATGCGGATCGCCGGCGCTCTGCGCTCAGGGGGGCAGGGGGGCGCCCAGGGCGGCGAGCGAGCGGGTGATGCCGGTGCGGAACGCCTCGGGCGAGAAGCGGGCGGCGCGGGCGGCGAGCGCGGCGGGGTCGATCCGGTCGAGCCCCTCGGCCTCGAAGCGCAGAACGGCCTCGGCGAGGCCCTCGGCGGTGGGCTCGCGGTAGAGCAGGCCGGTCTCGCCGTCGATCACCGTGTCGAGCGCGCCGCCGCGGCCGTAGGCGATGACGGGGCGGCCCGAGGCCATCGCCTCGACCGGCACGATCCCGAAATCTTCCTCGCCGGGGAAGACGAGCGCGCGGGCGCGGGCGAGATGCGCCCTGAGCGTGGGGAAGTCGACCTGGCCCAGGACCGTCACGTTCTCGGGCGCCTGTGCGGCGAGGCGGCGGCGGGTGGCCTCTGGGCCGCCGATCATCACGAGGGGCCGGCCGAGGCGGCGGAACGCCTCGATGGCGAGGTCGGGGCGCTTGTAGGGGGCGAGCTCGCCCGCCCAGAGGTAGAAGTCGCCCCGCTCGGCCGGAGCGACGGGCGCGAAGTCGGCCAGCGCGACGGGCGGGTGCACCACGTCGGCCTCGCGCCGCCAGTACTTGCCGATGCGCGCCGCGACATGGGTGGAGTTGGCCGCGAAGCGGTCGACGCGGGCGGCGCTCGTCACGTCCCACTGGCGGAGCGAATGGGCAATCAGCGGCATCGCCGCGCGCGTCAGGCGGCCAGCCCCCGCGCGGTAGGTGTGGAACTGGTCCCACAGGTAGCGCATGGGCGAGTGGCAATAGCACAGGTGCGGCGTCTCGGGCGCCGGGATCACGCCCTTGGCCGGCCCGCTCTCGGACGAGATCACCAGGTCGTAGCCCGCGAGGTCGAACTGCTCGAGCGCCCGCGGCATCAGCGGCAGGTAGCGCTGGTAGTGGCGGCGCGCGAAGGGCAGGCGGGCGATGAAGCTCTCCTCGATGCGGTGGGCGCGCAGCCGCTCCGACAGGCGCTCGGGCACGGCGACATGGGTGTAGATGTCGGCGCCGGGGAACATGGCGCAGAGCTCTTCCAGCACCTTCTCGCCGCCGCGCATGCCGACGAGCCAGTAATGCACCAGCGCCACCCGCGGCGCGGCGGACCCGGCCTCGCCGCGGCCCTGGCGCAGAAGGGTGCCGATCGGTTCGAAGCCTCCCTCAGGCATAGGCGTATCCCTGCGTCTCGGGCTCGGGGGCGCGGGCAGGGTCGACCATGGTCAGCGCGGCGCCGGTCACGTCGAGGCCCATCTCGTCCATCGCGGCCAGCGCCTCGGACACGGCCTTGCGGGGCGTGCCGTCCCACCGCACGAGGAAGAGGCGGGCATCGACCACCTGCGCCAGCACCAGCCCGTCGGAGACGGCGAGCAGGGCCGGCGCGTCGATCAGCACCACGTCGTAGACGCGCTTGAGCTCGTCCACCACGCGGGCCAGCCAGTCGGCCGCCAGCCGGTCGGCCACGTCAGGCTGGGGGCCGCGTGCGGCGAGGAAGTCGAAGCCGAAATCGGGATCGCTGTAGATCGCGCGGTCGAGCGGACAGGCGCCGCGGATGAAATCGGCGAAGTCCTCCTCCATGTCCCAGCCGAAGGCGGCCTGCATGGTCGAGCGGCGCAGGTCGGCGTCGACCACGATCACCGACTTGCCGGCGAGCGCCGACATCTGGGCGAGGGCGAGCGTCGTGCGCGTCTTGCCCTCGTCGGGCGCGGCCGACAGGACGGCGACGGCGCGCGCGCCCTCCTGCCCCTCACGCATCAGCAGCGCGGTGCGCAGGTGGCGGATGCGCTCGGCATAGATACTGTAGGGGGCGTCGCGGAGGGCGGCGGTGGCGGCCATCAGCCCGCCCGCGGTCTGCAGCGGGACCGAGCCGAGCACGGGCAGGCCGGTCGCCGCCTCGAGGTCGCGCGGGGTGCGGAAGGTCTGCGCAGTCATCTCTCGTACGAAGATCAGGCCGAGCCCCAGCGCCAGCCCCGCCATCGCGCCGAGCGCGCCCATCAGCTTCGGCCGCGGCGCGGCGGGCGCGGCCGGCACGGATGCCCGCTCGATGAGCCTGGCGTCCGGCTGCTGGAGCAGCTCCTGCGTGCGGGTCTCGGTCAGGCGCGAGAGCAGCGCCTCGTAGGTCTGCCGCTTGGCCTGCGCCTCGCGCTCGAGCTGGCGCAGGCCCTGCTCGCCACTGGTAATCGACACGACGCGGGACTCGAGATCGGCAATGCCCGTGCGCAGGCTGTCCTCGCGGGCGCGGGCGACCTCTGCGGCACTGCGGCTTCGGGCGATGATGCGCTCGACCTCACCTGCGAGATCTGCCTCCAGCCGGGCGAGTTCGCGGGCGATGCGCTGCCGCTCGGGGTGGCTCTCGTCGTAACGCTCGGCCCATTGGTCGTCTTGCCGGGTCAGCTCCAGCCGTTCGAGGGCAAGCTGCTCGACGAGGGGGGAGGAGACGAGATCGGCCACCTCGGACAGCCCGCCCGAGGCGAGCACCGCTTCGAGCTGGCCGATCTGTGCCTCGGTCGCGGCCCGGTCGGCGCGGGCGGCGACGAGCTGCCCGTTGAGATCGGCGACTTGCTGGCGGACGGTCTCGACCGTGCCGCCCTCGACCGAGAGCCCCTGCGCGCGCGCATCGGTCACCGCGGCCTCGGCCTCTTCGAGGTCGGCACGCAGTTCGACCACGCGCGCCTCGAGCCAGGCGGTGGCGCCGGTCGTGGTGTCGCGTCTGTCGTCGATCTGGGCTGCGATGTAGGCGCGGGCGATGGCGTTGGCGATGTCGGCGGCGAGTTCGGGCGCGTGGTTCTCGGCGCGGATGGCGATGACATAGCTGTCGCCCTGGGGGACCACGGTCAGGTCGCGGCGGATAAGCCAGACGAGGCCCTGCATGATCTGGTCGTCGTCCGCGGGGCGCGCGTCGGGGTCGGCGACCGACGCCACGAGGCGCGCGGCCTCCTCCGCGGTCACGCCGATCTCGCCGTCGGCGTCGAGGCGCGCAGGCCCGATCTCGGCCACCACCCGCTCGATCAGCACGTTCGAGCTGAGCACCGCCGCCTCGCCGTTGACGACTTGTTCGGAGAGTTCAAGGTCCTGCACCACCTCCTCGCCGGTGACGATCTGTGCATTGCGCGGGTCGAGCATCACCTTCGCGGTGGCCTCAAAGGTGGGGCGGATCTGCGCCACGGCGAGGTAGGCCGCGAGGCCCAGGCCCGCCATCGCGCCGCCCACCAGCCAGCGCCCGCGCCAGACGGCCCGTGCGAGCGCGCGCAGGTCGACGGCGTCGGCGTCGTCGCCCGCAGAGCCCGAGAGCGCGCGGCGGGCGCGGGTCATGGGTGCGAACTCGACGGGGGTGAAGCGACTGTTCATCTGGCACCCGTGCAGGCTGCTTGCGCGACGGCGCATGTGCCGGTCGCGCGGTGGCCGGGCGGCTCGGGCCGCGCCTCGAGGAGAGCAGGGTGCATCGACAGTCACTCGTCCCACGCGCCGGAGAAGCCCATCACGGCTCCGTCCGGCTAACCCCCACCGGTCCCGCTATCTGCGTCTGGGGCGGCGCTGTCAAAGCGTGTCGAATTCGGGCCGCTTTTCGGGGGGCTGCCGGCGACAATGCCGGGGCCGAGCGGGCTATTGGACACGCAGGCGCGGCGATCCGGCATCGAGCGGGGCGGAAGCCGGGCGCGATTCGAGCAACGCGCCGCGCGAGAGCCCGGCGGCGAGGCCAGCCAGCGCGAAGAAGAAGAGGCCGAGATCGGGCGTGGCGTGCGTGAGCAGCGCCGAGAGCAGCATGGCGAGGCACCCCGCCTGCAGCGCGACGACGACCGCCGCCGCGCCCTCGGGCGCGCCGGGGCCGCGGGGCGCGGGCAGGCGCGCGAGGGCGGCGAGGAAGGCGATGTAGAGGGCGGTGCCGATCGCCCCCAGAGAGCCGAGCGTGGCGATCAGCCAATTCGACGCGCGCACCGAGCCGAGCCCTGCGCCGAAGCCGGACGTGTCGAGAAAGTTGCGCCAGGCCTGCGCGTTCCAGCTCATCCGCTCGACGCCCGAGTCGGTGTCGAGCTTGTCGAACAGCGCGCGGTCGAGGAAGGCGGACACCGGCTCGACCCGACCAACTGGTAGGCGCCGAAGAGCGCGACCGCCGCGAGCCACAGCGCGAGCGCGCCCCAGGCGGCCATCGCCATGCCCCGCCGGCTGGCCTGCGCGCTCAGGTGCGTGGCGCCCGACCAGAGGCCCCAGGTGAGGGTGAAGGCGAGTGTCGCGACATAGGCCGCCGAGGAGGTCGAGCGCAGCAGCAGCACCGCTGAGAGCGCGAGCATCCACGACGCGAGGCGCGAGCCGGGGCTCGTGGCCCAGTAGGACAGCCAGAAGCCGAAGAGCCCCAGCGCGTAGAAGCCGAAGGCGGAGGCCTCGGGGAAGCCGCCGATCATCCGCTTCATGCCCATCATGGAGTGGTCGGCGAGGATCGCGTAATTGGCCGTGCGGATCGGATCCAGAAGCTGCGGCAGGCCTGCCGCCGCGCTCGCCACGTCGAGCACGCCGAGGGCCGCATGGATCGCGGTGGCAAGCGCCATGGCGGCGACGATGCGCGCCGGATCGGGGCGGCGGCGCGAGAGCGTGGCGAGCGCGGCGAAGACCATCACGCCGAGGCCCATCCGGAAGAGCTGGGTGAGGTTGCCCGTGGTGGGGCCGAGGTCGTGCACCGCGATCCCGTCGGAATTGGCGCTGCGCGAAATGGCGAAGACCTGCGTCTCGCCCGCGAAGAGGCGCGGCAGGAAGAGCGCGGCGACGACGCAGAAGCCGGCGAGCAGCAGGAGCCAGAAGCCGGGGCCGAAGGGGCGGGCGGACCCGACCAGGGCGGACAGGCCCGCCGGCGTCAGGCAGACGAGGCCGAACAGGCCGATCGCGGCGAGGTCGGCCACGCCGATCGTGGCGCCGCCCACCGCCGGCAGGTTGAACGCCGCCGCCGCGCCCAGCGGCGTAAGGGCGAGGAAGAGCCCGACGCTCCGCGCCGGCCCGCGCACGAGCATCGCCGCGAGCGCGATCAGCGCGATCAGGGTCGAGGGCACGATTTCCACGGACGGCTCCGGCGTCGTCTGCGGGTGACGCTGACAGGGCGGCGGGCCGTCCGCGTGGCGGCGGCATGGCGGGATTGGGGCGCGCAGGTCGCGCCGCGCCCGGCCCCGGCCCGCTCCGCCCACCGACGCGCCCGAGCCCGCCCCGTCCACCCGCCTCGCCGGTCTCGCGCCTCACCCCTGCCACATTGGCGCGGCATGACGCGGGGCATGTCCATGCGGTTGCTTCTCGCGCTCGTTCCCATCGTCTCGCTGCCCTTCGTCGCGCTCGCGCAGGATGTGGGCGCCGGCCCCGGCCTAGAGCGTGTCGGCCCGGAGCGTGTCGGCCCGCGCCTCGCGGCGGTGTCGAATTTCGGGCAGGGCTGGCTGCCGGCGCTCGCCGAGGCGGCGCTGGCCGACGGGCTGACCGATTTCCGCGACGCGGTCTACTGGCGGAATGTCGAGCGCGGCGGCGACGTCGCCTTCGACAGCGCGGTGACGACATGGCCCGATGCGGTGGCGACAGGCGGCGGCTCGCTGTCGCTCACCGTCAACAACGGCCACCCCGAGCATGACGGCGGCCACACGCCCCATACCGACGCCGCCATCGCCGCCTTCGCCGCCAACGCCGCCGCGACCGTCGCCCGCTTTCCCAACATTCACACCGTCGAGGTGGGCAACGAGTGGAACGCGGCCAACTTCGTCAGCGGCCCGGTGCGGGAAGACGGTCTCGACCGCCGCGCCTGGCACCACGTGCGCCTGCTGGCCGAGACCTCGGCGCGGGTACGGGCGGTGCGCCCCGGCCTGCGGGTGCTCGGCGGCGCGACCCATTCGATCCCCGGCCCCTACATCGCCGAGCTGCTGGCCCTCGGCGCGCGCGAGCACATGGACGCGCTGGCGATCCACCCCTACACCACCCCGGTCGAGCAGCTCGGGCCCCATATTGGCTTCCTGCGGCGCCTGCCGGGGGCGGAGGGCATCGACCTCGAGGTGACGGAGTTCGGCCACGAGGGCAGCGACCCCGACGCGGCCGACCACCTGCTTCGCTCCTGGTGCCAGTTCGCGCTCGCGGGGGTGTCGCGGGCGGTCTGGTTTCCGCTGCATCCTCGCGGCGACGGGTTTGCCGCGCTCTACACGCGCGAGGGCGTGCGGACCGTCGTGGGCGATGCGCACGCGCTGATCCGGGCCGAGCTCGAGGGAGCGGCGGTGACCGACGCCGCGCCCGACCCCTTCACCCATGCCTGCGCCCTCGGCCCGGTCGAGGCGCCGCGTCACCTCGTGATATGGGGCGCGCCGCGGGGCGTGACGCTCGCCCCCGGCCTCGTGGCGCGCGACGCCGGCGGGGCGGTGCTGCCGACGGAGGGACTCACGCTGTCCGACCGGGCGCTCCTGATCTCGGCGCCGCAGGGCGGCGCGGCGCGGCTCGGCGACACGGTGCGGCTCGGGGTCCAGCGGGTGCTGGCCGACAGCTACGAGCAGTACGACTTCCCGCGCGCGGCGGGTGAGCAGGCGCCGGGCGACCCGTTCGAGCGCTTCGCGCGGGCGGGGGAGCGACGGATCGCGCTCGACACCCGCCCCGGCCAGGATCGCAACGGCGTGCCGTGGTATCCGCATCGCGGCGCGGCCGAGGATGCGGGGCTGTGGCTGACCTCGGACACGCTGGTGCTGTCGCGCTGGGGCGACACGCCGCTCGAAATCGTGCACCGCTACGTCGCGCCCGCGCCGGTGGAGGCCGTACTCGAGGCGCGCGTCGCCCCGGCCGCGCGCTCCGAGGACGGGGTGACGGTGCGGATCGCGCGCGACGACGGCGCGGTGCTGGTCGACGAGACGCTTCGGGAGGAACGGGTCTACGCCCTGCCGGTGACACTCGCCGCGGGGGCGACGCTCGAGATCGCCGTGGGGCCGGGCGCGACCGCGCGGGGCGACGTGGTGGGCTACCGCTTCACGCTGCGCCGTCCCTGAGCGCCCGACGACCGGGGCCCGACGACCGGGGCGCGCCGACCGGGGCGCGCCTGGTGGTGCGCCGTCCGGGCTGCGCTGGCGCGGCTCTGCCCGTCAGGCGGCTGGCGCTCTGCGGGCGGGCGTCGTCACCGTGTCGAGCGTGCGGCGGATGGCGTCTCGCGCCTTCGCCTCGGCCGTCTCGCGGGCGGCGGCGTCGGGGCCCACCGCGATCGCGCGGGAGAGGCGAGCGGCGACCCGACCCGCCTCCTCGCCGGCCGGGGCGAAGGCGCGAGACGCCCCGACCGAGGCGAAGAAGCTCTCGACCTTGCGATCCCAGCCGAGGCCGATGACGGGGCGGCCGTAGGCGAAGGCGACGATGCAGGCATGCAGCCGGTGCGCGACGACGGCGCGGCACGACGCGACCGTCCGGGCGAGCGTCGCGGGGCGGAGCGGGCGGGGCGCGACCGCGACCCGGCCGTCGGCAACCTCTGCCGCGAGGGCCTCGGCCACCGCCGCGAGCGCGGCGTCATCTTCCTCGGCGCCGTTGGAGAACAGGCGGAGCGCGTGACCCTCGGCCATCAGCGCGCGCGCGAGATCGGCAAAGATGCCCGTGCCGGAGGCCAGCCCTTCCTCGGCATGGTAGCTCAGGATGTCCGCCGCCGCGATGCACAGGCCGACCCTCTCGTCCGCCTCGACCGGCCCGTAGCAGTCGGCCGCCAGCAGGCCCGGATCGCGGGCGAGCCATGGAATCGGCCCGCGCCCG
>LJNT01000042.1:0-7415 GCA_001314685.1 Rhodobacteraceae bacterium HLUCCA09 | reverse complement strand
CGGTTCCCCGGCGCGACCAGTTCCCTGCCACGCCTGCCGCATGCACCGCAACCGGCACCCCGGCCGCGTGCGCGAGATCGGCCGCGCGGGCCACCTTGAGCGGAAAATTGAGATCGGCGTCCGAAAAGAGCTGCCCGCCGCCGATCACCGACAGATCCGCGCCCTCCAGCGCCTCGCGCCAGAGGGGAGTCGCCCACGACAGCACCCGGCCGAGCCTGATCTGCACGAGCGCGTGCCGAGCCGGGCGCGGCAGCCGCTTCAGCAGCGCGAGCGCCCGGGCGCGGTTGGCCACGACGGTGTGGCCGAAGCCGGTCCGCCCTGACAGGTCGATCGACACGACCCTCGCCTCCGGTGCGACCTCGCCCACGCCGTGGGCAAAGCACTCCGCGATGATTCCGTCGCCCAGGTTGGGGCTGTAGGGCAGGCCGAACTGAACGATCCGCATTCGCGTTTCCCCCGTCTTGCCCGGGTCGCGCCTTCGCCGCGCCGTTGTTCCCGGTCACGGTGCCAGCGTCTACAGTGGGAATTGGGCGAGGGCGAGGCAGAGCGGGATGGAGCCGGAGCGCATCGTCGTCATCAACGACGCGAGCACCGCGCGCGGCGGCGCGACGGGGCTCGCGCTGCTTTCGGTGCGGCTGCTGCGTGCGCGGGGCCTCGCGGTGACCTATGTCTGCGGCGACGGGGGAGACAACGACGAGCTTGCGGCGCTCGGTGTCGAGGTTGTCGCGCTGGGGCAGGGGCGGCTTCTCGAGCGCGGGCGGCTGGCAGCCCTGCACGCGGGGTTGTGGAACCGCGCCGCCGCGCGCATGCTCGCGGGCTGGATCGGGCGGACCGACAGGCCGCGCACCGTCTACCACCTGCATGGCTGGGCGCAGATCCTGTCGCCCGCGGTGTTTTCCGCCCTCGCACCGGTCGCACGGCGGACGGTGGTGCACGCACACGACTTCTTCCTTGCCTGCCCCAACGGCGTCTACATGGATTTCCAGCGCATGCAGCCGTGCCGCCGCGTGCCGCTTTCGGCCGCCTGCCTCGCCACCCATTGCGACAAGCGCTCGCGCGCCGAGAAGGGCTGGCGCGTGCTGCGCCATGCCGGGCTGCGCCGCGCCTTCGCGAGCGGCGACTGGGCGGCGGTGGCGATGATCCACCCCGGCATGGCCGAGCCGCTGAGCCGCGCCGGGGTGCCCGCGCGCCTGCTGACGGCGCTGCGCAACCCGGCCGAGGCAGGCGGGGCGGAGCGGGTGCGCGCCGAGGCGAACGACCGCGTCGTCTTCGTCGGCCGCCTGTCGGAAGAGAAGGGGCCGCTCGACCTCGCCCACGCGACGGCCGCGCTGGGTATGCCCGTCACCTTCGTCGGCGCGGGGCCGCTCGAGGCCGAGGTGCGGCGGCTCAATCCCGCGGCCGAGATCACCGGATGGCAGGATCGGGCTGGCGTCGCGCGCCATCTCGGCCGGGCGCGGGCGCTGGCCATGCCGTCGCGCCTGCCCGAGCCTTTCGGTCTGGCCGCGGCAGAGGCGGCGCGGGCGGGCGTGCCGGTGGTGCTGCCCGACATCGCGTTGATGGCGGCGGAGATCGCGGGTGAGGGGATGGGCCTGGCCTACGACCCCGACGATCCGCACGGTCTGGAAGCGGCCCTCGGGCGGATCCGTTCCACCGGTGCGGAGGACATGGCGGCGATGAGCCGACGCGCCCACGAGGGCGCCGGGCGCCTCGCCGCGACGCCGGAGGCGTGGGCCGATGGCCTCGTGTCGCTCTACAGGGGCGCCCTGGCGCCGCGGGCGGCCCGCCGGGCACCTCCGCCCGCGGCGTGACCCGTGCGCGGCCTCGGCGGCCCCGAGTTCAGCTGCCCCAGGTTCAGCGGCCCCAGGTGCGGACCGGCCCGCAATCCATGTGTACGAAGTTGGAGCCCGAGTAGCGGCCGACGCCGCCCGCCTTGCAGGCCGCCGCGGCGCGGGCGATCTGACCGACCGAGCGCGAGCCGAGCCGCAAGTCGGCCGCCTCGCCGCGCAGGTGGCGCGAGTTCTTCGCCACGCCGCCGCCGCGCGACCGCAGCATCGCGTTGGTCGCGGGCGAGCGGTAGCCCGAGAGCAGCATGTAGGGTTCGGTGGCGTCCAGCAGGTTGTGGGCTGCGGCCATGATGTCGACCGTCCGGAAGTCGATCTCGTGCGTCTCGTTCCGCCGCCAGTCGCGCATGAAGACGTCGATCTCGCGCTTGGCGTCCTTGATGTAGTCGCCCTCGATCCAGTAGATCGTGTCGAGGCTTTCGCCGGTCCGGCCGTTGTACATCTTGATGCGGCGGATGTCGCCGGCGCCGCGGAGGAAGCCGAAGGCATTGGCGCAGACGGGGGCGGCGGCCACCGTCGTGGCGGCGAAGGCCGCGAGGACCCCGCGTCGGGTCAGGCTCGACGAGCCGGTTCTATCTGTCATGTGAACTGCCTGTGTTTCGCCCGTTGTCGCCGCTTCACTGCGGCTTGATATCGCACTTTCGCTCACTCACGACCATGTGCATGCCACATTCCGATTCCCCCTCCAAGGGCCGGGAGGCGTTGTGTTCCCGACAGGCCCGTCAATAGGCAGAAAATTGCTTAAGCGGGCTTTAGGGCTGTTTCGGTGCCGTTGTGTCAAGTGCGTTGCCTTTTCGTCACATTCGATCGATCGGGGCAGTCCCACGGACCATGGCGCCGCGGCGCGACGCCCCGGCCATGCAGGGACTGCGCGGTGCGGCGGGCGGCGCGACAAGGGCGGGTCGCGGCGGCAACGCGGGCGGCAGGTAACCCTTCCGCAACGGTATCTTGAGTGGACTCCTGCGGAACCATCGGCATGCTGGGGGCGCTCACCCTGCCCACCCTTTCGTGACGAGGTCTGTACGGATGATCGAGTTCAAGCTGCCTGCCGCCGGCGTTTTGGCTGCAGGTCTCGCCCTTGTCTGCGCCCATGGCCTGACCGCCGGGCCGGCTGGCGCGCAATCGGCCGGCGTGGCCGCGCCCGCCGCGCCTGCCGCGACCCAGGGGCGGTCCGGGGTGGAGCCTGCGGCCGCTGCCGCGCCGTTCGGTGCGGCCTACGCCAGCGCCGCCTTCCGGCAGGCGGTGGCCGAGGCCGCCTACGGCGCCGAGACGGTGGCCGCCTTCTACCGCGAGCGCGAGTACGCGCCGCTCTTCACCGGCAATGACGCCGACGACCGCGCCCGCCGCGCCGCGCTGCTGCGCGCGCTCGAGGCGGCGCCGCGTCACGGCCTGCCGGCGCAGCGCTACCGGGCCGACGACCTGCGCGCGCTCTTCGCCGGCGCCACCAGCCTGCGCGCCCGCGGCCGGGCCGAGGTCGAGGCGGCGAAGATGTTCCTCGCCTATGCGCGCGACATCTCCTCCGGCGCGCTCGAGCCCGCCCGCCTCGGCCTCGAAATCCCGCGCGAGCTGCCCCGGCGCGACCCCGCCGCCCTGCTCGCGGGGCTGGCCGGCGACGACCCGCGCGGCTTCGTCGAGGGCCTTCAGCCGCAGAGCCACGAATACAATCGCCTGCTGGCCGAGAAGATGCGGCTCGAGCGGGTGCGAGCCGCCGGCGGCTGGGGGCCGGACGTGCCTTCGGGCCGGCTCGAGCGCGGCATGTCGGGGCCCGCCGTCGTCGCGCTGCGCGACCGCCTGATCGCCAAGGGCTACCTGGAGCGCAGCGCCTCGGCTGCCTTCGACCGCGCGATGGAGACGGCGGTCAAGCGCTTCCAGATCGACCACGGGCTCGAGCCCGACGGGGTGGCGGGCGAAGGCACCATCGCAGAGGTCAACGCCAGCGTCGACAAGCGGCTCTCGCAGATTCTCGTCGCGCTGGAGCGCGAGCGCTGGCTCAACCTGCCGGAGGGGAAGGGGGCGCGGCACATCCTCGTCAACCTGACGGACTACACGACCAAGGTCGTCGACGACGGGGTCGTGACGTTCGAGACCCGCGCCGTCGTCGGCGCCGTGAACGACGGCAAGCCCACGCCGGAATTCTCCGACGTGATGGAATACATGGAGCTCAACCCGACCTGGACGGTGCCGCGCGGCATCCTCGCGCGCGACTACCTGCCGAAGCTCAAGCGCAATCCCGGCGCGGCGGGCTATCTCAAGCTGGTGGATTCGCGGGGCCGGGTCGTGCCGCGCGGCGCGGTGAACTTCTCCGCCTATTCGGCGCGCACCTTTCCGTTCAACCTCGTGCAGCCGCCGGGGCCGCGCAATGCGCTGGGCACTGTGAAGTTCATGTTCCCCAACCCGTACGCGATCTACCTGCACGACACGCCCGACAAGCACCTCTTCGACCGGCATCGCCGCGCCTATTCGTCGGGCTGCATACGGCTGAAGGATCCGCACGAATTCGCCTACCACCTGCTGGCGCGGCAGACCGCGACCCCGAAGGAGGATTTCCACGCGATCCTGAACACCGGCCAGATCCGACGGATCCAGCTGGAGGAGCCGGTGCCGGTGCACCTGACCTACCGCACCGCCTTCACGCAGGCGAAAGGCCGGGTGAACTACCGCGAGGATCTCTACGGCCGCGACGCCCGCCTGTGGGATGCGCTGCAGGCCGCCGGCGTGACCCTCGACGCTGCCCGGGGCTGACCCGCACGCTCCCTAGGGCGCCCCACCCCGGGGACGCCGGCGCACGAGGGGCTCCCGCCTCCGCTCGGCGCGCTGGCGCGCCTCGCTCCGTTGGGCCCGGCAGCCGCTGTCGCGGCTGCGGCCGCGCCCTGCTCCGGAGCGGCGCGGAGGGACGGATGGGGCAGCCGGCCTCCGGCTCACCAGAGAACAGGCCCTTGGCGCGCACGACTCGCGTTTGCGACCGGGCGACGGGGCGACGGGGCGGGCGATGGGGCGGGCGATGGGGCGGGCGATGGGGCGCATGTCGGGCAGGGAGGCGCCTTGGTCGGCGGTGCCTTTCGCGGCAGCGCGTTCCCCGGTATGGGGGGCAGCGCACGGGGCGCAACCGGCGGGAGGGTGCATGGGCGGTCGGACGCACAGCATGGCGGAGCTCGCCGAGGCGCTCGGGCTCGCGCTCTGGGGCGACGGTGCGGTGCGCGTTGCGCGCGCCGCGGCGCCGCACGAGGCGGGGCCCGACGCCATCGCCCTCGCCGCGACGCCGGCCTATGCCGATGCGCTTGCGCAGGGTGCGGCGCGGGCGGCTCTCCTGTGGGAGGGGGCCGACCCCGAGGGCTACGGTCTCGACGCGGCGCTCATCGCGCCACGGCCGCGCCATGCGCTGGCCGGCCTCTCGGCGACGCTCGACCCGGGGCCGGACATCGCAGCCGGCAGCCACCCCTCGGCTCAGATCGACCCGAGCGCCGAGATCGGCCCCGGCGCGGCCATCGGCGCCTTCGCGGTGATCGGGCCGGGCGTGACGATCGGGCCGGGCGCGCGCATCGGGCCGCACGTGGTGATCGGGGCGCAGGCACGCATCGGGGGCAGTGCGCTGCTCCATGCCCGCGTCGCGATCGGCGCGCGCTGCACGATTGGCGACCGTTTCGTGGCGCAGCCCGGCGCGGTGGTGGGGGGCGACGGCTTTTCCTTCGTCACCGCAGAGCCCTCGGCCGCCGAGGAGGTGCGCCGAACGCTGGGCGTGGCGGGCGTGGCGGGCGGGGCGCGGCAGCAGGCCTATGCCCGAATCCATTCGCTCGCAGCCGTGACGATCGGCGACGACGTGGAGATCGGCGCCAACAGCTGCGTCGACCGGGGCACCCTGTCGGACACGCGGATCGGAGACGGAACCAAGATCGACAACCTCGTGCAGATCGGCCACAACGTGACCGTCGGCCGCCACTGTCTGCTCTGCGGGCAGGCGGGGGTCGCGGGCTCTACCCGCGTCGGCGACCGCGTGGTGCTGGGGGGGCAGGCGGGCGTGACCGACCACCTGACCATCGGCGACGACGTGATCGCGGGCGCGGGCACGCTGTTGCGCACCAACCAGCCGGCGGGGCGGGTGATGCTGGGCAACCCCGCCATGCCGATGGCGCTGTCGGTCGAGGCCTACAAGGGGCTGCGCCGCCTGCCCCGTCTTTTCCGCGAGGTCGCCGCGCTGAGAAAGCACCTTTCAAACGGGCAGGGCAGCGGCTAAATCGGCGCCACTTTCATGAGGGAAGGCGCATCCCATGGCCGACGAGGTGAGCCGCAGGGTCATCGAGATCATCGCCGAACAGGCGGTGCTCGAGCCCGCGGACGTCACGATGGACGCGACGCTGGAGGATCTCGGGATCGACAGCCTCGGTCTCGTCGAGTCGATCTTCGCCATCGAGGAGGCGTTCGACATCTCGGTGCCGTTCAATGCCAACGAGCCGGAGGCGAGCGATTTCGACATCTCCTCGGTCGACAGCATCGTGACGGGAATCGAACGTCTGATCGCCGAGCAGCACGGGCAGGGACCGCAGGAGGCATGACCCCGCGAACCCGCCCGACGACACGATGAGGCGTGTGGTCATCACCGGTGCCGGCACGATCAACCCGCTGGGCCACTCCGTGCCGGACACCCTCGAGGCCATGCGCGAAGGGCGTTGCGGCATCGGTCCGCTCGAGTTCCGCGATGTCGAGCGGCTGGCCATCCGCATCGGCGGGCAGGTCAGGGACTACATCGCCGAGACGCATTTCAACCGCCAGCAACTCGCGCTCTTCGACCGTTTCACGCAGTTCACGCTGACCGCCGCGCGCGAGGCGATCGGGCAGGCGGGCCTCGAATTCGACGGCGAGCTGGCCGCCACCTCCGGTGTGGTGCTGGGCACCGCTGGCGGCGGCGTCTCGACCTGGGACGAGAACTACCGGACCGTCTACGAGGAAGGGAAGAACCGCGTCCATCCCTTCGTGGTGCCGAAGCTGATGAACAATGCGGCGGCCAGCCACGTGTCGATGGAATACAACCTCAAGGGGCCGTCCTTCACCGTGTCGACGGCCTGCGCCTCGTCCAACCACGCGATGGCGCAGGCCTTCCAGATGGTGCGTCTCGGCATGAGCCGGGTCATGATCACCGGCGGATCGGAGTCGATGCTCTGCTTCGGTGGCGTGAAGGCCTGGGAGGGGCTCAGGGTGATGAGCCGCGATGCCTGCCGCCCGTTCAGCGCCAACCGCAACGGCATGGTGCAGGGCGAGGGCGCCGGCGTCTTCGTCTTCGAGGATTACGAGCACGCCCGCGCCCGCGGCGCCGAGATCCTGGCGGAGGTGGCGGGCTTCGCCATGACCTCGGACGCCGCCGACATCGTGATGCCCTCGAAACAGGGCGCCGCCCGCGCGATGGCGGGCGCACTGCGCGACGCGCAGCTTCCGCCCGAAAAGGTGGGCTACATCAACGCCCACGGCACCGGCACCCTCGCCAACGACAAGACCGAATGCGCCGCGGTGGCGGATGTCTTCGGCGCGCATGCCGACCGGCTGATGATCTCGTCGACAAAGTCGATGCACGGCCACCTGATC
>LJNT01000073.1:7752-10925 GCA_001314685.1 Rhodobacteraceae bacterium HLUCCA09 | reverse complement strand
GACGCTGGCGCTGATGACGATGCCGACCATCATCATCGCAACCCGCGCCGCGCTCAAGTCGGTGCCGCCCTCGATCCGCGAGGCGGCTCTTGGCGTCGGAGCCTCGAGGCACCAAGTCGTGTTCCAGCATGTCCTGCCCCTGGCGATGCCCGGCATCCTGACCGGAACGATCATCGGCCTCGCGCAGGCGCTGGGCGAGACGGCGCCGCTTCTGCTGATCGGGATGAACGCGTTCATCACGTCGGCCCCGACATCACCGTTCGACAGCGCCACGGCGCTGCCGACACAGATCTTCATCTGGGCCGACAGCCCAGAGCGCGGCTTCGTCAGCCGGACATCGGCCGCCATCCTGGTGCTGCTGACGTTCCTGATGACGATGAACGCGCTCGCGATCTTCCTCCGCAACCGTTTCGAGCGGAAGTGGTAACGTGAAAGGATCCGACATGGACGATCTCCGCCAACACCTCCAGGTCGCCGGCGACGAGGAGGTCAAGATCTCCTCGCGGAACGTGCAGGTGTATTACGGCACGACGCACGCCATCATCGACGTCGACGTCGACATCCTCGACAAGACCGTCACGGCCTTCATCGGCCCGTCGGGCTGCGGCAAGTCGACCTTCCTGCGCTGCCTCAACCGGATGAACGACACCATCGACATCGCCCGCGTCGAGGGCGAGATCAGGATCGACGGCGAGGATATCTACGACCCCAAGATCGACCCGGTGCAGCTGCGCGCCAAGGTCGGCATGGTCTTCCAGAAGCCCAATCCGTTCCCCAAGTCGATCTACGACAACGTGGCCTACGGGCCCAAGATTCACGGGCTGGCCACGAACAAGGCCGAGCTCGACGAGATCGTGGAGCGCGCCCTGCGCCGTGCCGCGCTCTGGGACGAGGTGAAGGACCGGCTGCAGACCCCCGGCACGGGCCTGTCGGGCGGCCAGCAGCAGCGCCTGTGCATCGCCCGCGCCGTGGCCACCGAGCCCGAGGTGCTGCTGATGGACGAGCCGGCCTCGGCGCTCGACCCGATCGCCACGGCGCAGATCGAGGAACTTATCGACGAGCTGCGCCAGAACTACTCGGTCGTGATCGTGACGCACTCGATGCAACAGGCCGCGCGCGTCAGCCAGAAGACGGCGTTCTTCCACCTCGGCTATCTGGTAGAGTACGACGACACCGGAACGATCTTCACCAACCCCAAGGACCCGCGCACCGAAAGCTACATCACCGGCCGGATCGGCTGAGCGGGGAGGACGCGCACATGGACGAGGACCACATCGCCTCGGCCTACGACCGCGATCTCGAAGCGGTCCAGGCCATGATCATGAAAATGGGCGGCCTCGTGGAGGCCGCGATCCTGCGCGCGGCCGAGAGCCTCGAGAAGCGCGACGAGGAAGAGGCCGAGGCCGTCCGCCGCGCCGACGCGGCCATCGACGAACTCGAGATGCGGGTGAACGAGGAATGCGCCCGCACCATCGCGCTGCGCCAGCCCGCGGCGGGCGACCTGCGCACCATCCTCACCGTGATGAAGATCGCCTCCAACCTGGAGCGGATCGGCGATTATGCCAAGAACATGGCCAAGCGCACCTCGGTGCTCGTGCAGATGCAGCCCATCGAGGGCTCGGCCGGCTCGATCCGGCGGATGGCCAAGCAGGTGGAGCTGATGCTCAAGGACGTGCTCGACGCCTACATCCAGCGCGATCCCGAGCTCGCCGAAGACGTGCGCCAGCGCGACATGGACGTCGACCAGATGTACAACGCCCTGTTCCGCAACTTCCTGACCTTCATGATGGAAGACCCGCGCAACATCACCGCCTGCATGCACCTGCACTTCATCGCCAAGAACATCGAGCGGATGGGCGACCACGTGACCAACATCGCCGAGCAGGTCATCTATCTCGTCGAGGGCGAGATGCCGGTCGACGACCGGCCCAAGCGCGACCGCACAGCCTTCGAGACGGTGGGGCCGGAGGCATGACCCGGCAGGAACGGCCGACCGTCCTCGTCGTCGAGGACGAGCCCGCCCAGCGCGAGGTGCTGGCCTACAATCTCGAGGCCGAGGGCTTTCGCGTCACCCGCGCCGAAAACGGCGAGGAGGCGCTGCTGCTGGTCGAGGAGGGCGCCCCCGACGTGATCGTCCTCGACTGGATGCTGCCCAACGTCTCGGGCATCGAGGTCTGCCGCCGGCTCAAGACGCGGCCCGACACGCAGGGCGTGCCGATAATCATGCTCTCGGCCCGCTCCGAAGAGGTCGATCGCGTGCGCGGGCTCGAGACCGGCGCCGACGACTACGTGATCAAGCCGTATTCGCTGGTCGAGCTGATGGCGCGCATCCGCGCCCAGCTGCGGCGCACCCGGCCCGCCTCGGTGGGGCAGCGGCTGACCTTCGAGGATATCGTGCTCGACGCCGAGACGCACCGCGTCTTCCGCTCCGACAAGCCGCTCAAGCTGGGGCCGACCGAGTTCCGCCTGCTTTCGACCTTCATGGAGAAGCCGGGCCGCGTCTGGTCGCGCGAGCAACTGCTCGACCGGGTGTGGGGGCGAGACATCTACGTCGACACCCGCACCGTCGACGTTCATATCGGGCGGTTGCGCAAGGCGCTGTGCCAGAACGGCGGGCCAGACCCGGTGCGCACCGTGCGCGGCGCGGGCTACGCCCTGGGCTGAAGCCGCTTGCGCCCCGGCGGGGGCTATGCAACCTCCACCGCAGTTCGGGGGCAAGGTAGGGAGTAGGCCATGACGACGCGGCGGCTCGCGCAGGTGGCGCTCGGAGCGATCGTGGTGGCCGCCCTTTACCGGCTCTGGCCCGTGGTGGCCGGTCATCAGGCCCTGTCGCGCTTTTTCCTCACCGAAGACGGCTACCTGATGCTCACCGTCGCGCGCAACATGGCGACGGGGCTGGGCATGAGCGTCTCGGAGGGGATGATCCCCACCAACGGGGTGCAGCCGCTCGCCACCTTCCTGTTCACCGTGCCCTACCTCCTGACCGGTGGCGACAAGGTGACCAGCCTGATCGGCGTGCACCTCGTCATGGCCGCGGCCGCCCTCGGCGGCGCGATAGCCCTGCGTGCGCTGGCCGCGCGCATGCTGGCGGGGCTGCACGACGATCCGGCGTGGCCCCTGGTGGCCGCGGCGCTCTGGTTCACCGGCCCGCTTCTGGTGTTTCACACGATGAA
>LJNT01000073.1:0-7742 GCA_001314685.1 Rhodobacteraceae bacterium HLUCCA09 | reverse complement strand
GAGACCGGGCTCTATACGCTCTGCATTCTGCTCGCGCTTCTGCAGTTCGGTCGTGTGCTCGAACGGGGCAGGGTGGCTGGCCGCGCCGACACGCTCCTGCTCGGCGCGGCGTTGGGTCTAGCTTTCCTCGCCCGGATCGACGCCGTATTCCTCGGCGTGGCTGTCTACACGCTCTGGGCCATGCACCTTCTGGCAGTGCAGCGCCTGTCCCTGCGAGACGCCTTGGGCCGGATCGTGCCGGCGGGGATCGTGACCGTCGCGCTCTCGGCGCCGTGGCTGATCGCGAACTACCTTCGGTTCGGCGATATCATGCCGGTGAGCGGCACCGCCCAATCCCTGCGAGCGCGTCCGGGGCAGAACCTCGACAACCTGCCCGCCATCTTGTTCGAGCACGGATTTCCCATGCTGCCGCTCCCCGCGGGCATTCAATCGGCGCCACTCGTGGCGCCCGTCGCCGCCGTCGTGACCGGCGCGGCGCTGGCATGGTTCCTCTGGCGGCGGCTGCGGGCGGGCGGCACCGTCCGCTGGGTCGTGCTGGCCTATCTGGCCCATGGCGTGGCGCTCGGAACGTATTATGGCGTCTTCTTCGGCGCCGTGCATTTCCTGGGCCGCTACCTTGCGCCGATCGCGCCGTTACTGATCGTAGCGGTTCTCGTCACCGGTCTCGACCTCCTGCGCCTCGTCGGCACGCGAGGTTCGTGGCTCGCACGCGCGCTCGCGGCCGCGGGGCTGGCGCTGTGCATCGGTCTGCTGGGTTGGCATGCCGTGCCCGGCACGAAGGAGCAGGGACATTTTCAGGTCGTGGAATGGGTCGACCGCAACGTCGACGACGAGACCTGGGTAGCCGCCGTGCAGACTGGCACGCTCGGCTACTGGCACGACCGGACGATCAACCTCGACGGCAAGGTCAACCCCGAGGCACTGGCCGAACGCGAAGGCCGCGGGACGGTGCTGCCCTATGTCGTGCGCAACGAGCGCATCCGCTACATCGCCGACTGGCACGGGATGGCGACCTGGGCCGACGACAGCGCCGGCGGGTTCGACGAGGTGTTCGAGCTTGTGGTCAACGATCCGGACGCGAACCTTGCGATCCTGCGCAGGCGCGACGGTGCGGGGTGATGGCGCGGGGTGGTGCCGCGCCTGGTGGCAGAAGTCCGATAATCAGTATTATGTAAAATATTGGGTCATGCGCAGCCATGGCACAAGCCCCTCAGACCACGGCCTTTTCCAGCACGCGCGCTCCGGTATGCAAACGCACGGGCCCCAGCTCCGACAGGTGGAGCGTCTCGAACCGACCGGTGGTCAGAAGCTCGGCCATGCCGCGCTGCATCGCCGCCGCCTTGCGCAGCACGTCTGCACCGGCCTGCGAGCCGGCAAGGAACAGGTAGCCCTGTTCGGGCAGACCGAGCGACGCCACACCGGCAGCGCCCGCCGTGTGCATCGGGAAATTCCGCAGAAAATCAATTCCGAAAAGCGAGATCTGCACGTTGATCGGGCAGGTGAACTGCTGCCGGATCGAGCCGACAGACAGCGCCGTGGCGGCCCGCGCATGGCTCGGGTCGCGCTCCACCACCGTGTCGCGCAGGGCCGGGTCGCGGCGCATCAGCCAGAAGGCCGTCGACCAGCCCATCGCGCCCCCGCCCACGATCGCCACGTCTGCCGCGGTCATCCGCTTCCTCTCGACAGGCGCCCTGCCCCGCTCTATCCCCGGGCGGCGCCGCACGGAGCGCGCCGCAAGGAGCCCGCCCATGCCCTCGATCCTCGTCCTGAACGGACCGAACCTCAACCTGCTCGGCACGCGTGAGCCCGGCATCTACGGCCGCACGACGCTGGCCGAGATCGAGGCCGACTGCGTCGGGACCGGACGCGCGCTGGGGCTCGAGGTGACATGCCTCCAGTCGAACCACGAGGGTGTGCTGGTCGACGCGCTGCACGCCGCCATGGGGGTTCAGGACGGCGTGGTGCTCAACGCCGGCGCCTATACGCACACGTCCATCGCCCTGCGCGACGCCGTCTCGGGCACCGGCTTGCCGGTGGTCGAGGTGCACCTGTCGAACGTCCATGCACGCGAGCCCTTCCGGCATCACAGCCATCTCGCCCCCGTTGCGCTGGGGGTGATCGCGGGCTTCGGGCCGGCGGGATACAGCCTCGCCCTGCGCGCGCTCGCCGGGCACCTCGCCGCCCGCGGCTGAGGGCGGCCGCGCGGGCATGGAGCGCCCAGGCCTGACCTTTCCGGACGACGTGGCAGACTGCGTGCGCGCCGAATACGCCCGCGCCTCGGCGTGCTGGAAGACGGCTGGGGCGGTGGGGGGCTTCCCCTGCCGGCGGGGCGCGCTTACCGATGGTCGGCGCGCGACGAGGAGCGACGAGATGGCCGAGACCTTCATGCCCGACAGCTTCGCCATACGCCCCCTGACGCAGGACGACGAAGCCCCCTGGCGCGCCCTGTGGGAGGGCTACCTGGCGTTCTACGAGACGGAGGTGCCCGAGACGGTCAAGGCCGAGACGTTCCGGCGGCTGCTCTCGCCCGACCACCCCGACCAGAACGCGCTGGTCGCCGCCGACGCGACGGGGCCGATCGGCCTTGTCCACTACATCTTTCACGCCCATTGCTGGCGGATCGAGCCGGTCTGTTACCTGCAGGATCTGTTCACGGCGCCTCAGGCACGTGGCCGGGGCGTGGGCCGGGCGCTGATCGCGGCGGTCTACGGCGCGGCGGACGCACGCGGCGCGCCGTCGGTCTACTGGATGACCCAGCATTTCAACCAAACGGCGCGCCGCCTTTACGACGATGTCGGGCAGCTGACGCCCTTTATCAAATACGTCCGCTGACCCACGGTCGGGCGCCGCGCGATGCGGCGCCCGACCCGCGGCAAGAGGTCACTCCCACCCGGCCTCGTTGAGGATCCGCGTGGCCGTCTCGACGTTGTCGGCAATCTCGGACAGCTCGATCGTGTCGGGCCGGAAGATGCCGAGAGACGCGACCGAGGGCGCCAGCCCCACGCCGGGCACCGCCGGATACTCGTCATTGCCGGCCGAGAAGTATTCCTGCGCCTGGTCGGAGGCGAGGTATTCGAGGAAGCGCACGGCGTTGTCGCGATTCGGCGCGTTGGCCGCGACGCCGCCGCCCGAGATGTTCATGTGGGCGCCGATGTCGTTCTGGTTGGGAAAGACCCAGCCGATGTTCTCGAGCTGCTCCGACGAGATCTGGTCGTCGCCCTTCCGCACGATGCGGGCGTAGTAATAGGTGTTCGACATCGCGATGTCGCACTCGCCCGAGGCGATGCCGCGCAGCTGGTCGGTGTCGCCGCCCTGCGGGCTGCGCGCGAAGTTGCCGACGACCGCCTCGGCCCAGTCCGCCACCGGCTCTTGGCCGAGATGGGCGACGAGCGCGGCGACGATGTTCTGGGTATAGACGTTCGTCGCCGAGCGGATGCACACCATGTCCTCGTAGTCGTCGCTGGCGAGGTCCTGGTAGGTCTGCGGCGGGTTCTCGACGTCGGTCTTGTCGTAGAACAGGATGCGCGAGCGCTGCGAGAAGCCGAACCACTGGTTGTCGTCGTCCTGCAGGTAGGCCGGGATGCGGCGCTCGAGCACGTCGCTCTCGACCGACTGGAGCAGACCGAGATCCTTGGCGCGGGCCAGGCGCACGGTGTCGACGGTCAGGAACACGTCGGCCGGGCTGTTGTCGCCCTCGGCCTCCATCCGGGCGATCAGCTCGTCGGCATTGCCCTCGATGCGGTTGATGGTGATGCCCGTCATCTCCTCGAAGTCGGAGTAGAGCCGCTCGTCGGTGTCGTAGTGGCGCGAGGAATACAGGTTGAGCTCGTCCGCGAACGCGGGAAAAGCGGGCAGCGCGACCGCGGCGGCGAGGCCTGCGGCGAGCAGCTTGGACGTCGGTTTCGGCATGGATCACTCCCTATCGGCTATCGTCATGCGACGGTTCGGTCATTCCTGACCTGTTCGCTCAACTACCTGATCGTGCCTGCGGGTCAAGCCATTTCCGACAGAAACACTTGGTCAGGATGTCGCTCGCCGTCGAGGGCGCTTGGCGGCGGCAGGTCGGCGCGGGTCTTGCCGCGCGCGCGGCGCCGCGCGATGAGGCGGGGCATGGAGCGCCTGTCGCAATCGCCCGCCGAGCCCGCCTTCGTGCAGGATCCGTATCCCTTCTACGCCCGCGCCCGCGCGGCGGGCGATCTGGTGTGGTGGGAGGAGTACGGGATGCCCGCCGCCACGACCGACCGGGCGGTGAACGCGATCCTGCGCGACCGCCGCTTCGGCCGCGAGCCGCCCGAGGGCGCGCCGCGGCCCGAGATCCCCGCCCGCCTCGCGCCCTTCCACGCGGTCGAGGCGCATTCGATGCTCGAGGCCGAGCCGCCGCGCCACACCCGCCTGCGCGGCCTCGTCCTGCGCGCCTTTACCACCGGTAAGGTGCAGGCGCTGGCGCCCCGGATCGACGCGCTCGTGGCCGACCTGATCGCGGCGTTCCCCGAGGGGCCCTTCGATCTGCTGGGCGCGCTGGCCCGCCCCCTGCCCGTCACCGTCATCGCCCGCCTCATCGGCGTGCCCGACGCCCGCGCGACCGACCTGCTGGCCTGGTCGAACGCGATGGTCAGGATGTATCAGCCCGGCCGGAGCCGCGCCGACGAGGACGCGGCGGTGGCCGCCACGCGGGCCTTCACCACCTTTCTCGACGATGTGATCGCGGCGCGGCGGCGCGCCCGGGGCGACGACCTGTTGAGCGAGCTGATCGCGGCCGAGGCCGAGGGCGACCGGCTGAGCGCCGATGAACTCGTCTCGACCGTCATCCTGCTGCTGAACGCGGGCCACGAGGCGACGGTGCACACGCTTGGCAACGGTGTGAAGGCGCTGATCGAGACGGGCATGCAGGGCGCGCTCGGCGATCCCGCCCGCGCAATCGAGGAGATCCTGCGCTTCGACCCGCCGCTGCACGTCTTCACCCGGATCGCGCGGCAGCCGGTCGAGGTCTTCGGCCACCGCTTCGCGCCCGGCGACGAGGTGGCGTGCCTGCTCGCCTCGGCCAACCGCGACCCGGCGGCCCGTGCCGACCCCGACCGCTTCGACCCGACTCGCGCGCCGAAGGCCAACGCGAGCTTCGGCGCCGGCATCCATTTCTGCCTCGGGGCGCCGCTCGCGCGGCTGGAGCTCGCGCGCGCCCTGCCGGCCCTCTTCGCCGCCCGGCCGGGCCTGCGCCTCGCCGAGCCGCCCAGCTACGCCGACATCTACCATTTCCACGGACTCGAACGGTTGATCGTGACCGGCTGACCGGCGGCAAGTGGCCCGCAGCCCCCGCCAAGCCCGCTTTTCAAAGGCGCGCGCCAACATTAGGGTCGCGCCGGGACGAACAACCCAACAGGGAGACTCCAATGAAAAAACTGCTGCTTGCAAGCGTGGCTGCGCTCGCCGCCGGCCCGGCGCTGGCCCAGGAAGAGATCACCATCGGCGTGATCCTGGGCTTCACCGGCCCGATCGAATCGCTCACGCCCGCCATGGCCACCGGCGCCGAGATGGCGATGCAGGAGGTGACGGAGTCGGGCGGCCTGCTCGGCGGCGCCACCGTCGTGCCGGTACGCGCCGACTCGACCTGCACCGACAG
Source organism: Rhodobacteraceae bacterium HLUCCA09 (assembly GCA_001314685.1). GTDB lineage: Bacteria > Pseudomonadota > Alphaproteobacteria > Rhodobacterales > Rhodobacteraceae > HLUCCA09. The sequence goes on along the minus strand of LJNT01000073.1, from coordinate 2,125 downwards.
CGCCGCCGCCACCGCCGCCGCCGAGCGTCTGATCACGGCCGACGGCATCAAGGGCATCATGGGCGCCGACTGCTCGGGCGTGACGGGCGCCGTGCTGGCGAACGTCGCGGTGCCGAACGGCATGGTGATGATCTCGCCCTCGGCCACCTCGCCCGCCCTTACCGACGCGGAGGACGAAGGCCTGTTCTTCCGCACCGCGCCCTCCGACGCCCGCCAGGGCGAGGTGCTGGCGCAGGTGCTGATGGACAAGGAGATCGAAGAGGTCGCCGTCACCTATACCAACAACGACTACGGCAAAGGCTTCGCCGACGCCTTCGAGGCCGCGTTCGAGGAGAAGGGCGGCACGATCACGCTGTCGTCCAGCCACGAGGACGGCAAGGCCGACTATACCGCCGAGGTCGGCGCGCTGGCCTCGGCCGGCGGCGAGGCGCTGGTGGTGCTGGGCTATGTCGACCAGGGCGGCGCGGGCATCATCCAGGCCGCGCTCGACACCGGCGCCTTCGACATGTTCGCCCTCGGCGACGGCATGATCGGCGACTCGCTGACCGAGAACTTCGGCTCGGACATCGAGGGCACGGTCGGCACCGCGCCCGGCTCCGACAACGAGGGCGGCGCGATCTTCGCCGAGATGGCGAGCGCGGCGGGCATCGACGGCACCTCGGTCTATGCCGGCGAGAGCTATGACGCGGCCGCGCTCAAGCTCTTGGCGATGCAGGCGGCCGGCTCGGCCGAGCCGGGCGACTATGCCGAGCACATCATGGACATCGCCAACGCTCCGGGCGAGCCGATCCTGCCCGGCCAGCTCGGCATGGCACTCGAGATGATCGCCGCGGGCGAGGACGTCAACTACGAGGGCGCGACCGGTGTCGAGCTGATCGAGCCGGGCGAGGCGGCGGGCTCCTACACCGAGTTCGTGGTGCAGGACGGCGCGCTTAGCATCGTCGGCTATCGCTGATCGGCGCCGCCTGACGAGGCGGCGAGATCGGACCGGCCCGGGGGGCTTCCCCGGGCCGGTTCTTTGCTTTATGCGCCCTTGTCCAATGGGCGTAAGGGGCGGGCCATGATCGAGGTGCACGATCTGCACAAGCATTTCGGCGGCTTCCATGCCGTCGATGGCGCGTCTCTGCGCATCGAGACGGGCTCGATCACCGGGCTGATCGGGCCGAACGGCGCGGGCAAGACGACGCTGTTCAACGTGATCGCGGGCAACCTCGCGCCGACCGCGGGTCGGGTGAGCATGGCGGGCGAGGACATTACCGGCCTGCCCCCGCACGAGCTGTTCCACAAGGGGCTGTTGCGCACCTTCCAGATCGCGCACGAGTTCTCGTCGATGACGGTCCGCGAGAACCTGATGATGGTGCCGCCAGGCCAGTCGGGCGAGCGGCTCTGGAACGCCTGGGTCGGCCGCCGCAGGATCGCCGAGGAAGAACGGGCGCTGGCCGCGCGGGCCGACGAGGTGCTGGAGTTCCTCACCATCGACCACCTCGCGGGCGAGCGCGCCGGCAACCTCTCGGGCGGGCAGAAGAAGCTGCTGGAGTTGGGCCGCACGATGATGGTCGATGCCAGGATCGTGTTCCTCGACGAGGTGGGCGCGGGCGTCAACCGGACGCTGCTGAACACGATCGGCGACGCGATCCTGCGGCTCAACCGCGAGCGCGGCTACACGTTCTGCATGATCGAGCACGACATGGAGTTCATCGGCCGCCTCTGCGACCCGGTCATCGTGATGGCCGAGGGGCGGGTGCTGGCCGAGGGCACGATCGACGAGATCAAGGCCAACGAACAGGTGATCGAGGCCTATCTCGGCACCGGTCTGAAGAACAGGACGACCGCGCAGGCGGAGGCAGCGCAGTAGGGGGCGCTGCCCCCGTCGGCCGTTCCGGCCGACTCCCCCGGGATACTTGGAGCAAGAAGAAGAGGCGGGTGTGGGCGAGGATCGCTTTGAGGCGCTGAGAGACGACCGCGGCAACAAGGACCGCTCGATCGCCCGGCCGGGCGGCGGCACGCTGGCGCCCGCCGGCGGCGAGACCGAGGCGCGCCCCGTTCCGGGCCACGGAAGCGAGCCGATGCTGATCGGCGACGCGATGACGGCCGGCTACGGGCGCGGCGCCGACATCCTGACCGA